>JANNXI010000256.1:0-2282 GCA_031409495.1 Betaproteobacteria bacterium | reverse complement strand
CGGTGACTTGCGTTTCTCTTCACCCATCTGGTGAGTCCTTTTGTGATGAAACAACCGCGCAAACCCGCAGCCAGTAGGGTTCTAGCCTAGCAGGAATAGGTTTAACTGCCGTTTACAGGTTAAACCATGACGGCAGAGAATCGCTCGAAGTCATCGTCCGTGGGTGCGGCAAAGTTAACCGATATGTGCACATACTTTCATACCCAACCCCTCGACAGTGCCTCGTTCATCCGCAAGCGCGTACCTTGCGTCGTCATGCAGCGCGAGATTCAAATCGACCTCGTAGCCAGCACTCGCTATCTCGGCAAGCTCTTGTTCGTCAGGCTGGCCTGACGCTGACAACGTCGGGGATAATTTTCTAAAACTGTAGATGTCGCTAACCATGGGCAGGGGATTTGTGAGGCCTAACGAAGGCTGTATGAAACCTACTTTTCTGTGCGTTCTAACGGGGGCTAGCAAGGCTTGGGGGCATAGCCTAGATGATAGTTTAAGTATCCGAAAAATATGCCTGATTATTATTTTAGTGGCTCGCGCATTGGTTAGTTCTCGAGATACACTATCTGGCTGAGGTGGCCTAAAATAGGGCGTTTACAGTATATTTAAATGCGTAGTTGTGGGTCAGGTTAAGCTAAAAATATGATGACGAAAAACTTGATCCCAGCTGGATACTATCAACGCAACTCCACCGCTACCTTACGGATGGCCAGTTCAAATGCACCGTCTTGCTGATCCGAAATCATTAGGCCTACTTGGTCGACCAGCTCTGCATTAAGAGGCGGCGCATCCCGCACGCGTCGTCCGCGAAATGTGGGCTCGAAGGAACCGACTGGAATTGCAATGGTACTCCACTCGTTCGCGACAGTCATAAACGTCGCCTGATAACTCTCGCCACTAAATCGACCAGACATACGTAGATTGAGCTTATAGCGCTTGCCATCTCCGCGCACTTCAACGACGTAGTGCGTGGGCTTTTCGAACGGCGGTGGCATAACGTCAGCACGCACGGATGCAAAGCCACCATTCTGTTCTAACGACATTACGCCTTCAAACACCGCATGCCCCTTTGGATCAAATCTCAGGCGACTGCGCGACACGCCACCCATCACGCGGTCATCGGTCGCCGACCATTTAGCGACAACACTGTTATTGGTGAAAATAAAAAGTGAATGTGTAATTGACACTGTTGTCATATTCGTAGGCTCAGCGCTTGCAGAAGCGGGCATGAGGGGGAGGACAAGCGGCGCAATAACCAACAGGGCAGCAGCATTAGCAACTAATCTCATCGCAACTTTCAGGCTCAATTGGCGGACACGGCTTCTACAATTTTCACAGCGTCAGCCAATACCGCGCGGCCACTTTTTTCAGCCACGGGCAGGCGAATCAGGTGGTCAAAAGCGCTTAGCGCGGATTTTGCGCCATCACCTGCTGCGATCACGATTTGCTTAAACGGCGTCACCGTGCAATCACCAGCCGCAAATACGCCCGGCATATTGGTGCCACCCTTGGCGTCGACAACAATTTCACCGTGTCGGCTTAATTCAATCTCGCCTTTTAGCCATTCGGTGTTAGGTACTAAACCAATTTGCACAAACACGCCTTCTAGCGCAATATGTTTGATTTCACCCGATGCACGCTCTTTGTACGATAGGCCATTAACGCGACTGCCATCGCCGGTAATTTCTGCGGTTTGCGCGTTTGTGTGGATGGAAACGTTTGCCAAGCTTTGTAGTTTGCGCACCAACACAGCATCGGCTTTTAGTGCTTCTGCAAATTCAAACAACGTAACATGCCCAACAACACCGGCTAAATCGATTGCGGCTTCCACACCTGAGTTGCCACCACCAATGACAGCAACATGTTTACCCTTAAACAAGGGGCCGTCACAGTGCGGGCAATAGGCAACACCTTTGTTTTTGTATTGCTCCTCACCCGGCACATTGATGTTGCGCCAGCGCGCGCCGGTAGACAGAATAATCGTCTTTGCTTTTAGCGTTGCGCCGTTCGCCATGTGTACGGTCATGAGCCCACTTGCATCGAGAGTCGACACCAATTTTTCAGCGCGCTGAAAATTCATTACATCCACATCGTAATGTTTAACTTGCGCTTCGAGTGCTGCCGCAAATTTAGGACCATTGGTTTCAGCAACCGATGGATAATTTTCAATTCCTAGGGTGTCATTGGTTTGGCCACCAAAGCGCTCTGCCGCCATGCCAACGCGAATGCCCTTGCGCGCAGCATACACCGCTGCTGCCGCGCCGGCCGGGCCGCCGCCGACGATCAAC
>JANNXI010000255.1:0-9654 GCA_031409495.1 Betaproteobacteria bacterium | reverse complement strand
GTGCGGGTAAATCCACCATCTTGCGCATCTTGGTTGGCTTGATAAAAGCGGATGCGGGTGAGGTGGAGGTGTGCGGGCATCGGTCGCCGCACGCGCAGGTGGCAATTAAGCGAGAGGTGGGTTACGATTCCGACGATATGCGGCTTTATAAAACCCAATCACTGCGCTGGCATATGGATTTTGTGAGCAGTATTTATCCCGGTTGGGATGAAACCTACGCGGCGCAATTGCTCAAGCGCTTTGATTTACGAGCGCATCAAGCGCTGCGTGGTTTTTCACACGGGCAGCGGGTTAAGGCCTTGCTGCTTTTAATTCTCGCGCGCCGTCCAAAATTATTGTTGTTGGATGAGCCGACGACGGGGCTTGATCCTGTTGCCCGCGTTGAAGTGTTGGAGGCGCTTGCTGAAGTTTTGCGTGATGAAGAACGAAGTGTGTTGTTTTCTTCCCACAATACGATGGATGTAGAACAACTATCCGATTCGATCACCTTCATTCATCAAGGTAAGTTGGTGGCTTCGCAAGACAAGGAATCGTTTCTATCGAGCTGGCGGCGCGTTGTTTGCCACGGGGCTTGGCAGGAACAAATTAGTGCTTTACCGGAAGTGGCGAGCGCCCGCAATAATGGGTCGGTCATTGAGCTAAAAGTGCGTGATTGTGGCGATATTTTGCTATCCCGATTGCAGCAATTTGGGATGACGGTTAAGTCTGTAGAGCCGATGAGTCTTGAAGATATTTTTGTCACTAGCGTCCGTGCAGGAGCGATGAAATGAACACGTTTTCCTACGATTTTGTGATGATTAAGCGGCTCGCTCTAAAAGACTGGCACATTTATCAAAAGCAATTGGCGGCCTATGTTTTGGGTTTGCTGGTGGGGCTAACTTTAGTGGGCATTGGTAAATCGTGGTCGTTTTACTTGGGCGCTTTAGTGCTCATGGTGCTGCTAATTTGCGCTGGCGGTTTTGCCATACAAAGCTCACTCCTCAATGAGCGCAAAGAACAAACTCTGGCCTTTGTCATGAGCTTGCCGGTCTCGCCAATGGATTTTTATTGGAGCAAGCTCGTGGCCAATTTCGTTATCTATTTGGTACCGTCCACGCTGGTGGTGGTTGGGTCGTTGTTTTTAGTGCTCTTTACCGCGCTGCCGGATGGCATATTGGTCTGGGCATTGTTGATTTTTACTTATTTGGCGATGATTTTTTGTGTTTCCTTATGCGTGGCGTTGGTGGTGGAATCTGAGGGCTGGAACATTTTTGTGCAAATTGGGTTATCAACAACGCTTAGCCCTTTTATCATGGGCATTGGTCAGATTGATGCTATTGGGCTCAATATCAAAACCAACAACATCGTTTGGAGCTGGCCTGCGCTCGGTATTTTCCTTGGGCTGTTTATGATCGCGCTGCTCGCCGTTGGCGTGAGCAGTTGGGCGCAGAGTCGTAAGAATTCATTCCTGTAATGGCCAGTATGTTGCCGGAACAGCGTTTTCACTATATGGATAATTTACGCGCATTGGCCATGCTGGCTGGTGTGGTATTTCATGTGGGGCTTGCGCACAGCTTTGTTTTGCATAAATACTGGCCTACGGCGGACACCAGCCGTTCGGTTGTCGTCGATGTGCTTGCGTTGTTTTCGCATTTGTTCCGCATGCCGCTATTTTTTGTAGTGGCGGGTTTTTTTGCAGCGCTCATGGTGCGTAAACGCGGCGTTGCCGGAATGTTGCGCAATCGATTTGCTCGCGTGCTGCTGCCTTTTATTGTGTTTTGGCCAGTTTTATACTGGGCGATGCGATGGCTGACATTACACGCTGCGGCAACCGTTACTAATCTTTCGCCTTTGCTGGTCATCGTTAAGCAATGGATGCAAACCGCCAATACGCCGCCCTTACCGCCATCGATGATGCACTTGTGGTTTCTGGCTTATCTCATGTGCTTTTGTGTGCTGGTTTGGGTAGTGACGGCGCTCGAACTCAAATTGGTTTCATGGGTGGTAGCACGCACAAAACGGCTCGCTATATTTGGTCCAAAACTATTGCTGTTGCTGATTCCATTGCTGTTGGTGCCTGCACTCGCGGGTGCGCCCGTGCCCCTCCCCCCGCCCGAAAGCTTCTTTCTGCAATGGTGGGCATTGCTATTCTTTGGGCTCTATTTTTTCTTCGGGTATCAGTTGTTTTTGCATCAGTCCCTACTAGACCAACTCAAGCCGTTCACATTGCCGATGACCGTCGGTGCGCTAATGGCCTACGCCGTATTTTTGTGGCTCATGAAAATCCAGAGCCTGCATCCGTCTAGCGCGTTGCTGCATTGGTCGCAGGGGGTGCTCGCAGCCTATTCCGGCGTGTGGATGACGCTTTGGTGCTTGAGCGTGGGGCATCGCTGGCTTAATCACAGCAATGGCGCGATGCGTTATGTAGCGGATGCATCCTATTGGGTTTATGTGGTGCACTTGCCGATCGTGTTTGCAATCCAATACCAATTGTTGGATGCCGCATTTGGCGGGCTAGCAAAGTTCACCATTGCTCTTGGTGGCACCCTCGCGATTGCGTTTGCGAGTTACCACGTCTGCGTACGTAACACCCTACTTGGCCGGCTCTTAAATGGAAAGCCAAAAAATCGCGCAATCGACTAAGGTTTCTTCGCGATATCAATGCTGACACTAGGCGTGGGTATGTTCACACCTTCTAAAATTTCAAAGTAGTTCCGCACGGCTTCAACCAAACCGATGGCCTCACCCCCTCGGCATGCGCCGTGCTTTAGGGTTTCCGCAATTTCAGGTTGCTGCATCATCAAGTAGGCTTTTTTTACGTCTACCCACGTGTCTGCATTTAGTTTTAGCCGTGCGGTTAATATGCGGGCGTCTTCTAAGTGGCCGTAGCCTTGGTTGTAGGCGGCAAGTGCTAACCACGTGCGGTCGGGCTCCGGGATGCGGGCCGGTACCGTGTTTTTAAGTAGGCTTAAATATTTAGCGCCGCCTAAAATGCTGGAACGCGGGTCGAGGCGATCTTTTACTTCCATACGTGCTGCGGTTTCTTCGGTAAGCATCATAATGCCGCGCACGCCAGTGGGGGAAATGGCTGTTGGGTCCCACTGTGATTCTTGGTAAGCCAATGCCGCAAGAAAGCGCCATTCTATTCCGGTAGCTGCTTCGGCTTCAATAAAGTAGGGGTGCAAGTCCGGTAGCAAGGTGTAGCTGCGCTCTAGCATGGCATCTGCATCTGCCGGACCAATACGGTGGAGATGCCCGTAATAGCGGTCTTCTAGCCGATCAAGGGTACCGTTGGCGCGCAGTTTTTGGAAGAACTTAGTTGCGGTAATTTCCATGTCAGCATCAAACGTCTCCGGCTTCGCTAATGCCCATGCCACGCCAATGGGCTTACCTATGCTGCCGTAGCCTGCTAGGTCAGTGTGGGTGCGGCGGGCAACGGCAAAGCCGATGTTTTCAAGCAGGGCAAAGTCGGCACTGCTGTCTTGTACATTTTTTAATAAGCTATCTTGGCTAGTGTGTTCGGGTAAGGTAATAATTTGCGCCTGAGGGTGGGCAATTTTGAGTTGTTTTAGAACAGTTTGCGCTGGTGAACCTGCAACAAAGGCCACGCTGCGCTTGCCTACTTTATTGGCAGTTAGGGTGCTTTCTAAGCCGACAAGTCTAAACTGGGCTTGGCGGTACGCTGGGCTATAGCGTTGCGTCGCTGGCGCACTTTGGGTATCGGCGCTCAGCAAGCCCGCCGCCGCAAAGTGGCCCTGACCTCGGGCGAGGGCGCGCCATAGTGCTTCATGGTTGGAGAAGCTTATAAATCGGGGCGCTGCACCCAGTTCGCGGGCAAAAAGTAGTGCCAAATCATGCTCAAAACCGGCCTGCCGATATTCTTCGCGTTCTGGCAGTTCCGGTGATTTGGCGTCGGCAAGTTCAGCTTTGCGGGTGGGGGCCGCTTTTTCATTTGGCGCCGCTAGAACGAGGATAACAACCACACCGGTTTCGCGAGGTGGCCGGAGGGCTGGTAAAAATATTGGCGGTATTGCATTCGCAATGTTTTGTGAAAAAGTGTTTACCAACATGCCGCGCTGCACCATCCAGCCACCGAGCGCCATCGCACTCACAGCAAAGATGCAGCCGAGTGCCGCCACGCCAAGCCATATGCCGCAAAGCCTCGCGAATGTGGGCCAAAAGTGCCGCTTCGCGGGGTGTTGCGGATGCTTGCCGCGACGGAATTTTTTCAAGGAACAATCACAATTTTACCAGTGACTGCACGATTTAAAATATCGCGCAGCGCTTGGGCACTATCGGCCAATGCATAGGTTTTGCTAATGTGCGGGCGTAGCTTGCCTTCAGTCATCCAGCCCATCATCTCTTGAAGGCCAGCAAAGTTAGCTTTGGGTTCACGCTTGGCGAATTCACCCCAAAACACACCCATAATCGATGCGCCTTTTAGCAACGTTAAGTTCAACGGCAGTGAAGGAATAGGCCCGCTGGCAAAACCAATCACCATGTGGCGGCCGCGCCATGCGATGGAGCGAAACGCGGGCTCGGAAAACTTGCCACCCACGGGATCAAAAATCACGTCCACACCTTTGCCCTGCGTCGCAGCCTTAATTTCTTCGCGTAAATCTTCAGTTTCGTAGTTGATGAGTAGATCGGCACCATGCGCTTTTGCCAATGCTAGTTTTTCATCTGTGGATGCACAGGCAATCACCCGCGCACCGATGGCTTTGCCGATTTCAACCGCGGCTAAGCCCACGCCACCGGCTGCACCCAGCACCAACAGTGTTTCGCCCGCCTTAAGCTGTGCGCGGTCACGTATTGCGTGCCATGAAGTGCCGTAAGCTAAATTAAAAGTGGCCGCGAGTTCGTAGGACATTTGTGGGGCGATGGGCATGGTGGCAGCCGCTGGCGCGATAACTTCCTCGGCATAGCCGCCTACGCCGCAAAACGCAGCTACCCGATCGCCTACTTTTAGGTGCTTCACGCCTTCTCCTATGGCTAGTACGTCACCTGCTATTTCTGCACCTGGTGAAAAAGGGAAGGGCGGCTTTAGCTGATATTTTCCCTGCACCATCAATGCATCGGGAAAATTTACGCCAGCTGCGCGTACGCGTATGTGCACTTCGCCCGCTGCAGGGGCGCGACAGGCGGTTTCTTCAACGTGGCATTGCTCGGGCTCGCTAAACTGGTGGCACAAAAACGCTTTCATTTTATTTTCCTATTTTTACTGCTTGGTTTGGGGTGGGTTTTGAGTGTTTTGTTATTATGTGGAAATGAATGGAACAACTCAACCCCGTATTATTGCGCTAATTCCGGCCGGTGGCGTGGGCGCGCGTTTTGGCGAAACTTTGCCCAAACAGTACCTGCAACTGGCCGGTGAAGCAATGATATTTCACACTATCGCAACCCTAGCGGCAGTAACGAAAATTGGCGCGGTTGTGGCAGTAGTGGCACCTGAAGATAATCATTGGCAAACCTATGGCTTTGAGACGCTACAGCCTAAGCTTACCGCGCTGCGTGTCGGAGGTGCGACGCGGGCGAACACGGTATTAAATGGCTTAAACACGCTATTGGCTAACGGCGCATTGGTCGCCGAAGATTGGCTGTTAGTTCACGACGCCGCGCGTCCCTGCGTAGGTGTGGCGCGCGTGAGTGCATTTGTGGACGCGTGTGTGTTGGAGCCTGTAGGTGGCCTACTGGCAAGCAAAGTGGCTGATACGATCAAGGCTGGAGATGGCAATAACTACATCACCCACACTGTGGCCCGTGACAGTTTATGGGCCGCGCAAACGCCACAAATGTTTCGCGCAGGCTTGTTGCAAAACGCACTACAAGTCGCAATTGATGGAGGTAAAACTGTCACAGATGAAGCGCAAGCAATTGCCTATTTGGGTCATGCACCACGCTTATTTGCGAGCGACAACAGCAACCTAAAAGTAACCGTGCCAGCGGATTTATTGCTGGCAGAAATGTATCTATCCCAAATTGGAAAAACATGAAAATAAGAGTTGGCCAAGGATTTGACGTGCATCAGCTAGTAGAAAACCGAGCCTGTATCATCGGTGGCGTCACTATTCCGTATGAAAAAGGGCTACTCGGCCATTCCGACGCGGATGTGCTGCTGCACGCTATTTGCGATGCGCTTTTGGGTGCGGCGGCTTTGGGTGATATTGGTAAACATTTTTCGGATACTGATCCAAAATTCAAGAATATTGATAGCCGTAAGTTGCTACGGCACACCTGCAAATTAGTGTTGGACAACCATTGGCAAATTGAAAATATTGATGCCACAATTATTGCGCAAATGCCGCGCATGGCGCCGCACATTACCCAGATGGTAGCTAATATTGCAGCCGATTGCGGCCTCGCTTTTTCAGACGTGAATGTTAAAGCGACCACCACCGAGATGCTTGGTTTTACTGGCCGCGGCGAAGGTATTGCAGCGCAAGCCGTGTGTTTATTGGTGAAGAACTAAGCGATGAATTTACGTGATTTGCGCTATGTGGTGGCGCTGGCCGATCACCGCCATTTTGGGAGGGCGGCGGATGCCAGCTTTGTGAGCCAGCCGACCTTATCAACGCAAATTAAAAAATTTGAAGAAGAGTTGGGTGTCGTCATTTTTGAACGGAATCCGCGAAACGTCATGCTTACCGATGTTGGGGAAACCATTATTGCGCGGGCGCGTTTGCTGCTGCGTGAGGCTGACGAAATAAAGGCGATAGCTAAACGTGCAAAAGACCCAGAATCTGGTTCGATTAGGCTAGGTTTGTTTCCCACGCTGGGGCCGTATTTGCTGCCGCACGTCATGCCGCAATTAGTGTCGCGTTTTCCAAAGTTAGAAATTATGTTGTATGAAGATAAAACCGACGTAATTTTAGCCAAGTTAAAAAGCGGCGACTTAGACGCGGGCGTGTTGGCGCTGCCCTTGCCGGACGACATGTTTCATTCAGAATTTTTGTTTGAAGAAGACTTTATATTGGCATTGCCGCAGGGTCATGCGCTGGCAAATGTGCCCAGTAGAAAAGTAAATCAAAAGCCCACGCTGAAGCTGGAAGATTTAAACGATGCGGCGCTGCTGTTACTTGAGGACGGCCACTGTCTGCGGGATCAGGCGTTGGATTTATGCCAAATGTCTGGCGCGCGTGAATATCAAGGCTATCGGGCAACGAGTTTAGAAACCTTGCGGCACATGGTGGCCAGCAACGCAGGCATTACGCTCATGCCTGCGTTAGCGGTGCATCCACCTGCATTGCAATCGTCAGCCCTTGTATTACGGGCGTTTGCAGCCCCCGCACCGCATCGCCGCATCGCGTTAGTGTGGCGCAAAGCATCGGCTCAAAAAAATCTATTGCGGCAGATTGTGCCAATATTTAAGGGTATTGATGCCAGCTTATTGAAGGCGCCTGCGACGGCACTAGATTAGCGATGGAATGGCTTTATATTTTGCCAATTGCCCTATTGGCAGGCACCATTGGGGGCGTGATCGGCTTTGGCTCGGGCGTGATTATGGTGCCGATATTAGCCTTCACGTTTGGGGCAAAAGCAGCGGTGCCCATTATGGCGATTGCTGCAATTATGGCGAATGGCTCGCGGGTGGCTGTGTGGTGGCGCGAGCTAGATTTGCCAGCCGCACTGACCTACTGTGTCGCCGCAATTCCTGCTGCGTTCCTCGGCGCTTCGTTGTTTTTAAATTTGAATGTGCGTGCCGTCGAATTGGCGCTGGGGATTTTTTTAATCGCCGTTGTGCCGGCACGCCACGTGCTACGCAGATCGAAACTAAAAATTGAACGCTGGCACTTAGCCATTGTGGGCGCGTTAATGGGTTTTTTAACGGGCATTGTCGCTTCCACCGGCCCCATTAACGCCCCGTTTTTTTTAGCATACGGCCTTACCAAAGGCGCTTACCTTGCCACCGAAGCGTTCGGATCAGCGGCAGTAAGTCTCACTAAAATTACTACCTTTTCATTGCTTGGGGTAGTTTCATTTGAAAACCTCATGCGCGGTTTGGGTGTGGGCAGCGGGCTAATGGTGGGGTCGTATTTGGCTAAGGGAATTGTCGCAAAATTAAAGCCAGCAGACTTTGAATACATCATGGACGGCGTAGTGCTTATTGCGGGGGTGGTGATGTTGGTGGCGGCTTGGCGGGGTGTTTGATTTATTCCAGTGGAAGCCCGTAAATAGGACGTTTACAAGCAGTGCTAAATGTAATTTTAATGAGAATTCTTTGGTATCAATGTGAATAAAACAGCACAATGCGCCTGTGGCGCAGCATCTATCACTGTGAGTGGCGAGCCAGAAATGCAGGGTGTTTGCCACTGCACTAATTGTCAGCGGCGCACTGGGAGTGCGTTTGGGATTTCTGCATACTTTCTCCGCAAGAATATCGTGGAGCAAAAGGGCAACATGCAAATTTACGCTTTTCATTTTGCGGCGCAAAAACACGACCAAGCGCGGTATTTTTGCAAAGTATGCGGTACAACTTTGTATTGGACAGTATCTACTTTGCCGGAGCTTATCGGCATTGCTGGGGGCTGTTTTGCGGATACGCATTTAAGCGAGCCAACTTACTCCGTTACCTATGCTAAAAAGTTGCCTTGGGTGCGGTTACCTGAATCGTGGAAGACGTGGGATTAACCACGCCAGTATCAAAAGCAGACATGACAGAATTGAAGCGCCACCAATTCAAAAGCACGTGCCCTGCATGATAAAATGCATTATCTGCTGATCTTCGTTCGGCACCCACTTTGTTCACTTCAAAAGGTTGTTCATGTTTTTACGTCAAAATACTATCGAAAAAGTAGATGCAGAACTTTGGGCTGCAATGCAAGAGGAAAATCGTCGGCAAGAAGAACACATTGAGCTTATCGCTTCCGAAAACTACACCAGCCCAGCGGTGATGCAGGCGCAGGGCAGCCAGCTTACGAACAAATACGCAGAAGGCTATCCGGGTAAGCGCTATTACGGCGGCTGCGAATTTGTGGATAAAGCGGAAGTGTTGGCTATTGAACGCGCGAAAAAACTATTTGGTGCTGAATGCGCCAATGTCCAGCCAAATAGCGGATCGCAAGCCAACCAAGCGGTGTTTTTTGCCCTGCTGGAGCCGGGCGATACTTTTCTTGGTATGAGCTTGGCCGAAGGCGGACATTTAACGCACGGTATGCCGCTGAACATGAGCGGTAAATGGTTTAAGCCGGTTTCATACGGATTAAATGCCAAAGAAGAAATTGATTACGAGCAAGTAGAGCGCCTTGCGCGCGAGTGCAAGCCGAAGCTGATTTTGGCGGGTGCGTCCGCTTACTCTTTAAAAATAGACTTTGAACGATTTGCAAAAATAGCCAAAGAAGTTGGCGCTATTTTTATGGTCGATATGGCGCATTATTCTGGGCTGATTGCAGCGGGTGAATATCCAAATCCGATTCCCCATGCGGATGTGGTGACCTCCACCACGCATAAGTCATTACGTGGTCCGCGCGGCGGCATTATTTTGATGAAACCAGAGCTAGAAAAAGCGATTAACTCCGCAATTTTCCCCGGTATACAGGGTGGCCCGTTGATGCACGTGATCGCTGCTAAAGCGGTGGCGTTCAAAGAGGCGCTTGACCCATCATTTAAAACGTACCAACAGCAAGTGTTGAAAAACGCTGATGTCATGGCGAAAACATTGATTAAGCGCGGCCTTCG
>JANNXI010000254.1:0-4867 GCA_031409495.1 Betaproteobacteria bacterium | reverse complement strand
CCACCCCCCCGATACTCGCAATATAAACGAACACCCATTACCAACCCACGCCCCAACCCCCTTATTTGGTCCCTTTTTAAAAAAACTAAACACGACTGCATACAGCGAGGTCACTAACCTGATTCAGGCGAACCTTGTTGGAAATGACATGAGTAATCTGGCGGCCATACTTTCTCGTTTAGCTAATTCAGCGTACCTGGGTTACCATGCTTATATTGAAGCTTGTGAGGCAATTGTTGGCTTTCAAGTTACAGCGGTTCCGGTGCACCAAGGTCAGCTTCCAGGCACTTATCTTCCCGATGGCTCAACTCTATTGATTAGCCAGATGGGCGAAGGTGTTCCCAACATTGTGCATTTAATTGCGAGTTTAGTCGTTTCAAAAAACAAGCTATTTTTAATAGAGGAGCCCGAAAATGACCTTCATCCAACAGCGCTGAAAGCACTGCTCGATCTCATCATCAAAAGCTCCATCGACAATCAATTTGTAATTTCTACGCACTCAAATATTGTAATGAGTCACTTAGGCGCAGAAGAAAATTGCCACATCTTCAAAGTGTCCGCTGAAAAATCAAAGTTGCCGCCCGAAGCGAAGATAGAAAGAGTGCTTGACCGCCCGGGAGCACGTATCGCTGTACTGCAAGAACTCGGTTACAGCTTCGCCGATTTTGACCTGTGGGAAGGTTGGTTGCTACTTGAAGAATCATCCGCCGAAAGCATAATCCGCAAATACCTAATTCCGTGGTTTGTACCGTCGCTGGAAAAGCGCATTAGAACTGTCTCAGCAGCCGGTGCAACAAAGGTAGAACCAACATTCACTGACCTGCACCGTCTGATGCTTTTTACGCACCTGCAACCCGCATACGCAGGGCGTGCATGGGTGCGAGTGGATGGAGACGAAGCGGGGGAAGAAACAGTAGCAAAGCTGCGCGAAAAATATCCAACGATCACGCCCGATCACTTCCAAACCTACCCGCAACCCCAATTTGAATATTTTTACCCAAAGGTGTTCGAAGCAAAAATTACTACAATACTCGCCACACAAAATAAGGACGATAAACGAAAGGCAAAGACTGCGCTACTTATCAATGTTCTCGCTTGGTTAGATGAAGATCATGAGCGCGGTAAAGTGGCGCTTGAAAAATCCGCATCGGATGTCATCGCAGACTTGAAAAACATAGCAAGCCAATTTCCGCAATCGCGTGTTGTACCAACGTACGCCGAGTAGTGTGGATTAGCGATTTTGCATTTTGCACCCCTTCAGGGTCTAGCCCGATACAGCCGCCATTACGAAGGAGCGCACCAACTTGGTCCGCCTGTAGATAGCCTATTTCAGAGCTTCTTGGCGTGTTTCCACACTAGTCACCAATCTTATTTTTGAGGCAAAATCAACCGATGAAATTGAGTAACCCTCTAAAACTCGCGCAGTTAGTCGGGCGCAATGACGCGGTGGGCATCGAACAACTTTGCAAGACCATGCTCGATGCGGATTCCACTGACGTCATGGCCTTGATGATCCTCACAGAGACGTATTGGCATAATGACCGCTCAGTTGAGGCCTTGCAATTCGCGCTTAAAGTGCTAGCCGTTGATGCACAAAATTTTAAAGCGCTCAGCATCGCGGCGATGCAATTTGCAGAGCAAAACGAAAGCGCGCACGCCTACGAATACGCAAAACGCCTGATCGACGCGCCACCCGTACAACAACCGCCCGTGGCCACGGTTCGCGCAATACTTTGGCCGCTGAAATGGCTGCCGAAAATTACAAAATTACGTGACAGCTTTGGCGCAGAGGTTGACGAAGAAATAGCTGTGACCGATGCGCAACGCGGCTGGGCGATTGCGTATGTGCGGTGGGTTGAATCGGGCGGGGCAGAGACGCCGCCAGTACAACAAGCGACTTAGCGCTTCAAAACACAAAAAGGTGTAGACCGATGCGCATGAAAAGACGAGGAAGAACTCAACATTGCTCAAAAAATTCCTGTAAGCGCCCTATTTTAGGGCGTCTACAAGGTATTACTTGGACGTCAAAGCCGATGTTACAAGCATTGAGCATCGGCACCCACAACGATCCGCCGCTTCAACAGGAATGCTGTGCGATTTGCGCCTGTGAGACCACTTTATCGTGGCTCATCAACCGTTCTCTGCAATTCATCCGTCGTCGCTCGCAACGGTCCGTATCCGCCTTTATGCTTAACGGCGATGCGTTGGCACACTCGTAACCGCCACGCGCATTAACACGTAGACCATGACCTAAAAAAGAGGATAACAAAATGAATCTCTCTCCAATAATGCTAATTCATGTTGCGGCAGGAACAGTTTCGGTTCTGGCAGGAGCGTTTGCTTTATTCTCGCGGAAGGGCTCAAAAATACACCGCGCAGCAGGAAATATATTTTTTGCTTTCATGCTGTTGATGGCAAGCACAGGTGCAATTGTCGCCTTTCAAAAACCCACCATGATTACGTTTTTAGCTGGTGTATTTACGGCTTACCTAGTCACCACAGCATGGGTAACAATCCGTCGTACAGCCCCTAAAATCAGTCTTTTCGAGGTGATTAGTCCGCTAGTGGCCATGGCCGTTAGTGGCGCGGGGTTTTACTTTGGGCTTGAAGCATTACAAAGTGCAACAAAGCTTAAAGATGGGTTTTCGGCCGAGCCTTATTTCTTTTTTGGCGGCCTTGCGTTGATAGCCGCAGCGTTAGATACGAGCTTGCTTATACGTCGTGGAGTGGTGGGTCGGCACCGCATCGCACGGCATGTTTGGCGTATGTGTTTTGCGCTCTATATCGCGACGGGTTCCCTGTTTACCGGGCCGGGCGCGCAGGCGTTTCCAGAAAGCATCCGAGATAGTTTTTTGCTATCCGTGCCTGAAAATGTGGTGGCCTTGCTGATGGTGTTTTGGTTGGGGCGGGTGTTGTTTACCAAGTGGGACAAGGCCGCGCATTCCTTTCGCTGACGGGGTGAATACCTAGTGGCCATCGAATTACGTTGTCATAAAAATAGATAATAGGCATGAAGAAGCCCTATTTTAAAGACTCTTCAGGCATTTATATCACCCCAGAATCGCCAAACTTAAACGTAACGGATGGCCACAAATTCAACGAGGTTGTTGCCGTTTTGCCACCACGCGGTGCAATTGGTACAAATGAACCGGAATGACCGTATTACGCGGACAAGATTTTTAAATCCGCCAGCCGTCGTTTGCTCACCACGATTTACCGCAATTGCTGCCGTTTTCCCATCACTCAGTGCACTTGGTACAAATGGCACGGCACTGATTGCACCCCACGCGTTGAACTGAATGTTCGTAGTCGGCTTATTTTTCACGCAAGAGCACTTCCTTCGAGTCGAAGGCCGCTTCGGACATAAAAAAGCCCTCATCCCGGCGTAAATCGCTTTACGAAAAGATGAGGGAAACAGGGTAAACCTAGCCTCACTATTGCGCGCCGACCGTTTGGGGCGTTGTTGAGAATCCAATTGCAAGATGGGCTTACTGTAGCTAGATTTGAAGTTTTAAAACACTACCTACGCAGGGGAGTTCGGCCGCATTTAGCCTTATTTTTACCGTTTTTGGATGGCTTAGAACGTCGGTTAAACGGCAATTTGCGGGCGCGAACCATGTCACTTCAGCGCGATTGGTGCATCGGGAAATCACCGCGGGTGCGCCAAATTTGAAGAAATGTATGGCGAAATTACCCACCTGCGTAGGTGAGGTCCTGCGAAAATTGTCTATTTATTTCACGTCAAATTTAGCCGCATTATCCACGCGAAAATTACCGTAATAGGTCGCGATATTTACGCCATACGCAGTGTCGATTTTTTAAAATTTAAAGGCTGAAAATGCCCACAAATAGGGCATCTCCAGCCTAATTTATAACCTAACAAAACAACGTTAACGCGTATTCTTTTAACGGTGTCGCGCCAACAAAATTTGTGCAGTTTTTCACAGTGAAATTGGCTGATTTTTAAAGGCCGCCGCGTAAATTTAGTTTGATTTCTGTTGTTGACTTCGCAATTTTAAGCTGTTAGCCTGCGCTTGTTCCTTCTGAAGTTTAGTTTTTTTTGACATAAAACATATAAAAATGCAGGGTAAAAATTTCTCCGACGAGCCACTCAATAGTTGGCCGAGCAGAAATTAGTTCAAGAAGTAAAAATTTTAGCAACGACTAAAATTAGCTAGCAAATAAAAAATCTTAAAAGACGTGATCTCAGGCTGGAATGCTGAATCCGCTAGCTCGCTACATCTTGAACTTGTACTTATACCCTGCATGTCAATTTAATTTTAAATTTAATCCTTAAGGAAAAATCATGAAAAAAATTCTTTTAGCTGTTGCTACCTCCGCTGCTGTGTTGGCTGCTGTTCCAGCTCATGCGGCGAGTCCGCAAACTGGCACTTTCATCGTCACCGCGCCACTAACCCCAGACTGCACCATAGTCACAACAGGTGCTTTAACCTTCCCTAGTTACACTGCTTTCGCTGCTGCACCTGTCACTGCCACGGGTCCCGTTGTAGTTTTAACCTGCACACGTGGCCTCATGGCAGCAGGCGGCACTACAGCGGTACTTACGGGTACAGGCGTTTTCACTGGTGGTCCGGTTTCGAAAACACCCGCAGCACTTGCACAAGTGGGTTCTGGCGTGGTTAACGGATTGCAATACCTAGTCAGCAATGTAACTACAGCTACAGCGGGTATTGCGCCTGACGCGGCCACTCTAACCACCATCACCTCTGGGGATGCAACTACATTTACATTTAGCGGCAGCATACCAGCAGGGCAAGCCGGCGCGGTGGCACCGATCTCAACCGAAACGGTCACACTAACTGTGACGTATTAACCCGAAGATTTTAAATATTTCATTACGGTGATA
>JANNXI010000253.1:0-25000 GCA_031409495.1 Betaproteobacteria bacterium | reverse complement strand
TCGGTCACCGCAGAGCCGTATTTTTCCACCACCTCGCGCGCTATCGCCGATGTGGCAGGCATGGCTAAAATATAGTTTAGGTTGTAGTCAGGTTCTTTTAGCCGAATGATTAAGGTCTCGTCATCGGGGGCTTCAAGCCCTGCAAAAGCACGATCATAATCAAACTTATTGTTCTTCTTTGCATCGGCCACGAGGGCGTCTGCGCCTTGCAATTTATTGTCGAGCAAAAACTGCCACTGCGCCTTTAACACAGGGTCCAGCAGGCGCTTAAAGCTATACACATAATCACGTGCCGTTAAAAATCGCGGCTTGCCGTTAAATACAGCATGGTCGCTAAAGCGAATACCGCGCCGCAGTTTTATGGTGTAAATACGGCCATCGGCACTCACCTGCGGCATTGCAGCCGCCGTGCGGGCTTGTAGCAGCGCAGGGCGGGCTAGGTGATCGTATTGCAGTAGCGAATCAAAAATGCTATCGCATAAAGTACCAGTATATTCGTCAGATTCAATGGCGCAATCAAACCCTTTTTCAGACGATTGCACCGCTAAGCGAATCACTTTGCCTGCGCTTTGCGCAAAGCTAGAAGACGCCAAAACCGCACAAGACACACTAAAAACTAATGCCTGTAGATTCCCTATTTTAGGGCTTCTCCAAGGCATTGCTAAATCGAATTTTGACCAATATTTCAATGCAAAATCCGCCCGGTGCCTTGTTCTTCGGTGCTGGTGCCATCAGGCGATATGGCTGCATGATGTACCAAAATCCGCCAGCCTTGCGGTGTGAGCGTATAAACATTAGTAGAGAACAAAGGCCGTGGTTTTTCATCCGTACCGGTACCGCGGTGGGTGATGGTTTCGTACACGCAATGAATCGCCAGCGTTTGCCCATGGTGCTTGCGCAAATCGGTAATATCAAAATGCAAATTTGGCCCGTGACTAAATATTTCAGAAAAACTAGCCCGGATCGCGTCAAAACCCGCCAAGCGCGGCCCTTGCGGGTGAATACACACGGTATCTTTGTCAATCGCCCACACGGTCATCATGGCGGCCAAGTCAGCGCGTTCAAACGCGTCGTAAAACGCCGCTTCAGCATCGTCAGGTGTTAAAAAAAGTATTTTTTTCATAGGGTGCAATGATACACCGTAGGCAAAGCAGCGAGGCACCAGTAGAACTTGCACGCTACCAAAAACGCGCGCACCAATATTTGCAAGCGACAGCATGTCGCGGTTTGTAGATGGGCACTTAGTGCTTGATGAAATCACGGTTAATTATTTGGCTTGTACTCGACCGACATGATAACATTGTTAATAACAGTAAATTTTGATTCAGGTATCCTAGATAGCGCAATTAAGCTTCAAGTTGACTTAGTGTGACGTAGCTTTCAAAACGGGGTATTAAGATGAATGGATGTTTGGTGGTAAAAACTAAGTTAACGCATTTGCTTAGGCGAAGCGGTACGACTATTGCTGCATTTGCTATTGTTTTTGGCGAGCAGCATGGTGCGCCAGCTAAGGCGACGATCGAGAATGCGGCGGCGCTGAATCCAACTATAAGTCCAGAGTTGTATACACCGGCTAAACAAGCGCCTGCAGATTGTGAAGCGGACGATGTGGTTTTTGAGCCGAAGCTTGGCAGTTCATTTTTGTCAGACGAAAAAGGGAACGCAATAATCCACATTGGTTTTTGGCAGATACAACAAAGCCCACGGGCTAGCACCCGGTCGGACGGTGAGCAAACCGCATGAATAAAACACTACCGCACTCGAATTTTTGCGGCCGTTCCTAAAAAATAATAGTCCTACGCAAAATTTCTCAAGTATCGCTGGAAAGACTTGTAAATAGGGTGGTCACCTTTGTTAATCCGCAAAACTCTGCTAAGGCAATTTTGACCTAAATCCAAATGCACCCAATCCCTGAGCTTTCATCTTGGCAATCATTTCATCTGCGACGGCACGAATTTTTGCTGCGCTTTTTGGCGTTTTTGTTAACGCAATACCTTCTTGGATGGAATCTCCATCACAACTGAAATAGTAGAAGCACATTGTTAAAAAGGCGCGACCTTGACTTGTACAGTCAGCGGCGAGTTCGCACGCTGCGAGAAATGCGGCTGTCTGCAGGCCGCCTAAGTTCATGTCCTCTCCACGCATACTCTTGAAATCTATCAGCCTGTACATAACACTCGGGTTGGCGATGAGCCATTCGGCCCAGAGCTGCGTATCAGCGTGTACGGCTTCTAGCGCTTGCAATTGTTCGTTCGTGATTGGTTTATCCAAGTAGGTGTTCGAAAGCGTCACGCGGTTTGCTTGAAACACTATCGCATCGCCGGGCTTGGTTGCACGCATAGCGGCACTCAAAAGAGGGGCACTGAATTCATAGTCTATTGCCGCGCCACAGCGATGGCGGTACTCTTGATACAACGCTGGCGCTCTTTTTGTTTTGTTTGGCGTAGTGCTTTCCATCCCATTTCCCACGAAAAAGAAATCACCTTCAAACGTCTCGGCGGTACGCTTTGATGACTTATTTTTTTCATAAGCACCTAAGCGCGCGCACAAGTTTATATACCACTTTGCAAAACTGAGATCTTCGCGTTGATTTCGTTGTAACAGGTGAGTAATTCCTGAATCGATGTCGGCGCCCTCCGCTCGCCAATCGCCCACCTTACCGAAGATGGAGCCGTATTTCACCGATGCGGGAAAACGCTCGATACCATCTTGTATTGACTGTTTTTTGACGTTTAGCACGCTATCAGGCGGTTTTATTGAGTTGGTTGGTTTTCCAGTCGTCGAGCGAACTTCATCTTTCGATGCAAGCAACTTGCTGAAATCAAAGTTAAAGCTGAACATCCAAAGGACACCCAGCACAGCCGCACCTATCATACTAAGTGCTATTCGCTTTTGCATGTTCCACCAAATAGATAGGCGTTTGCTGCCTGATCCGGACCAAGTGGGCTCGCACACACCAAGGCTGCTCCTGCAGATACGGTGCTCGACATCCCAGGAGGGCTGATTGCGGAGGCTTGTGAGTTCATGTGGTCAATGCATGCGGCGATCGTCCTCGCTCTGTGAGCCTGTTCGCCTTCCATTGGGTTAGGACAGGGCGGCTCGAAAGCGTCTTGCAATTGCTTAATTAGTTCTGCTAATTGTTTTTTTCGGTCCTCTTCTAACTGCTTCCGCTTTTCTTCTTCTGCTTTTTTGGCAAGTAGCTTTTCTTCTTCAGTCATTCCGCCAGTTCCGGGGCTTGGTTCGGAACTACCCACGAATAAATCTCCCACCCAGTTCAAAAACGCCTCATACCAGGGTGTTCGTTGTGCGGTGATGTCCATGCAAATCACTTCAGGCTCTTCAGGTGTCGCAAGTTTAGGCACGCATCCGCTCGCAAAAACCAAATTGGACATCAAGAAAGTTACAAAAAATATCACTACAAAAAAAATTTTTAGCGCAGGCTTAAACCAAATTGATTGATTGATTCATTTAGATTTCTCTGAGATTTAGATTAAATTTTTGTTTCGAACTGACAAACAGTGTATCATATTTAATGACGTATCTAAATAGCTAAAATGTTAATTTTAAGCTTATAAAACGTATATTTATATATCTATTGCGTTTTTAATAAAAAACTAAAAATTTATTACTTTAATAAATTTTTCTGTATTTTGTGAAATAATGATGTAAAGCCGCTCAGAGTCATCAAAAATTTGCGTTCAGCCGTAAACGTATGACTGCTAAATTTTGCGTAAACTGAGCGAACATCAGCAACGACTGGGCTCACAATTTTTTATAGTCGATGCGGTGGCGTCAAGGTGCCGAGCAATTCTAATTCATCTTCCAGCGTGGCATTCGTGCGTCGCGTGGGCGGTAGGGCGCATAGGGCTTGAATGCGAAAGCGCAGTATCTGCATTGTGCGAGCGTAGGCGGCTTCGGGCTTGCTTGGGTCTGACGCAAATTTTTCGGGGTCGGAGTGCACAACTCTTGGCGGAATAGCA
This sequence comes from Betaproteobacteria bacterium, assembly GCA_031409495.1. Classification (GTDB taxonomy): domain Bacteria; phylum Pseudomonadota; class Gammaproteobacteria; order Burkholderiales; family Usitatibacteraceae; genus JANMDR01. Next base: position 21,020 of record JANNXI010000253.1, on the reverse strand, counting down.
GCGCCGGAGTGCAAAGGGCATGACATGTGCGTTTGTCAGTTTGGTCATTTTGCATGTCTCACCGAAGTTCCGCCGAACTGCGGCGGAGGCACCACTGGCATTACTTGTGTCGCGCTGGGTGCGGCGGCCATTAGCTGGTTTCAAGGGATCGGAAATATACTTAGCAATTTAATTACCGATTTCTTCGATTTTCTCAGTGACTTTTTTGACCCAGATGACCCCGATTGCTCAAATGATCCGTTAGAAGATTGCAATAATCCATGACCGCATCATTAGAAGCTGCGAGCGTAAACCGATTTATTCCGCATTCAGCGTGCTTAGCTAGATTGAGCTTGGCCGCACTCTGCAGTGTTTTTATCGCCGGTTGCGCCTCCAATACCATTGCGTTTAAGGTCGACGCAACGCTCTCCGGACGCGATGCCGCCGGCGTTGGTTGGAAAAGCGACGCTACAGAATTTAGTCGTAGCACAGGTGTTGTCGCCGAACGCGAGGGATCCACTTTTGAAACTAAATTGCGGTTTGAAGGTAAGCGATTTTGGCTTTCAACCAGCGTACTAGCTGGTGGCGTTTGAATTGGCATAGGTAATAAGCAAACTGCGCCAATGTGCCTTCGACTGGACAAAGCCACGCTACACTCGAATTTTGCCGGTGCACCAGTGCCATTAAAAGTGTGGCTTGCATTTTTTGACCAGCAAAATGCCCCGCCGCGAATCGACAAACAAAAGTTCGATCGAGGACAAGTGTCCTATATCTTGGAGCCCTACTGCATTGCTCCACAGAGTTGGGCGTGGTTTACTTTAGTCATCGACTCCGCAAAGGTATACCCCAACGCACAGCTTTTCAATGTGCGGTACGTCGGCAGCAAAATTGTTGAAAGTGGCATCGGCAATACGCTTATCTTCAATTTGCCTCTTGAGGTGGATGGTAAGTTAGAGGAATTTGAAATGAGGCTCAAAGCAATAGATGAAATTTATTATAATTTTTCGATGTGACGCAAGGTTAATGCTTGAGGACGCGCTATTTTAGCGCGTCTTCAAGCGCTTTTCATTCGTGCGGCGGCGTCAACGTCCCAATCAACTCCAGTTCATCCTCCAACGTTGCGTTAGTGCGGCGCGTGGGTGGGAGGTCGCATAGGGCTTGGATGCGAAAGCGCAAGACTTGCATAGTGCGCGCGTAGGCGGCGGCGGGGTTGACCGCGTCTACGTTTAATTTTTCTGGATCGGTTAAGCCCCAAAACGCGAGTGCTGGCGTGCCTGGGAAATCAGGCTGCGATTCACCATTTACAGTATCGGATAGCGTGATGATGGCGTCCATTATGGGTGCGGCCGCGTTGGTGCGAGCAAAGTTTTCCCAGCTTTTGCAATGCAGCAACTCTACCAAATAACCATAGGTGCGAATTTGCGCGATGGCCGCTGCGTGGGGGGTTGCAGCGGGCGTCACTCCTGCGCTAAAACCTTCAAATCGGTTGGCGCCGATGGTGTTTAATAGTGCTTCGGCCATAATGCTACGGGCGGCGTTTTTTTCGCTTAAAAATAGTACTCGAATGATTGTGGTTTTCTTCATGTTGGAAGGCCTAGTTTGTTGTTAGAATACTTTAGACATTTTTTACACCACATTTGGGAGATTTAATATGCTGCAATTTACCGTAAACGGCCAAAAAATTCAGACCGATGTAGCGCCCGATACCCCCGTGCTTTGGTTTTTGCGTGACCAATTGGGTAAAACCGGTACGAAGTATAGCTGCGGCATGGGTTTGTGCGGCGCGTGTACTGTGCATTTAAATAATGAGCCGATACGTTCGTGCTCCACACCCATTTCAGCCGTTGCCGGTAAGCGCATTGAAACGATTGAAGAAATTGATCGCTTGCCTGCTGGGCGTGCGGTGCAAGCCGCGTGGATTGCCGAAGACGTCGTGCAGTGCGGCTATTGTCAGTCTGGCCAAGTGATGGCTGCCACAGCGTTGTTGCTAAAGAATAAAAACCCAAGCGATGCACAAATTGATGCGGCGATGAGCGGCAATATTTGCCGTTGCGGCACCTACAACCGCGTGCGCAAAGCCATCAAGGTGGCGGCGGTTAATTTGGCCAAGCCTGCAAAGGCGAGCGACGCGATGCGCGTGCCTGCAACCTCGACCGCACCCGCTAAGCCAAAAGCAAAAGTCTAGCCCGCTATTGTGCAAACTATTTAAGGATACTGTCATGTTTAAAATTGAAACTGAAGCCACGTCCGCTAGCGCCATGCCTGCCAACCCTGTCAAGCCCGCGCGCCGCAAGTTTATGCAGCAAGCCGCAACCCTTGGTGGCGGTTTAGTCATCGGTTTTTATCTGACCGGCGGCAATAAAATGGCCAACGCGCAGGCAGGCGATAAAAAGCCCGTCACCCCACCTAACGCGTTTTTGCGCGTGGGTCGCGATGGCATAGTCACCGTGCAAGTCAAGCACTTAGAATTTGGCCAGGGTGTAATGACGGCGCTACCTATGTTAGTGGCTGAAGAGCTTGAATGTGAATGGCAAAAAGTGCGGGCTGAATTAGCGCCCGCCGCGCCGCAATTTGCTAACACCATGTTTGGCATGCAGATGACGGGCGGCTCAAGCTCGGTTATAAATTCGTGGGAGCAAATGCGTCTGGTCGGCGCGATGGCGCGAACCATGCTGGTAACGGCGGCCGCACAACGTTGGAAGGTGGATGCAGCCACGTGCAAGGCCAGCGACGGCCAAGTGATTGGACCGGCTAATCAGCGCTTGAGTTTTGGAGAACTTGCAGAAGCAGCTAATTTGTTGCCCTTGCCAGAAAACGTCAAGCTAAAAGAGGCGAAAGATTTCAAGCTAATTGGTAAGCCCACGCGCCGCAAAGACGCGCCCGAAAAGGTGAATGGCACGGCAGTGTTTGGTATGGATATGAGCGATAAAACCATACCGAATTTGCACACCGCATTGGTGGCACATCCGCCGATGTTTGGTGCAAAGGTAAAGAGTTTTGATGCTACGAAAGTAAAGGGCTTGACTGGTGTGACGCACGTGGTGCAAGTGTCTAGCGGTGTGGCTGTGGTTGCTAAAAGTTTTTGGGCTGCAAAAAAGGGCCGCGATGCCTTGGTGGTTGATTGGGATACTTCAGCGTGCAATAAGTTAACAAGTGCTGACCTTGCCAAATCCTATGCTGAAACCGCAAAGACTACCGGAATACCATTTCGCAAGGGCGCAGCTGCAGAAAATTTGAAAACGGCTGCTAAAATAATCAGTGCAGCCTACGCGATGCCGTATTTGGCGCATGCCGCCATGGAGCCATTGAACTGCACCGTACATATCAAAGCCGATAGCGCAGAAATTTGGGTAGGCTCACAACTTCAAACCATGGACCAAGGGGCTGCAGCAAAAGTGCTGGGTATGCCGGTTGAAAAAGTTAAGCTCAATACACTCATCGCCGGTGGTGGCTTTGGTAGACGGGCTAATCCCGCCTCGGACTACATAGTTGAAGCGGTTGAAATTGCGCAAGCCGCAAAAGTCCCTGTTAAAACCGTATGGACGCGGGAAGACGACATGAAAGGCGGCTACTACCGCCCAGCCTATGCGCACAACGTAGAAATTGGCTTAGACGCCAAGGGTGAGTTATCCGCATGGCAGCACAACATTGTTGGCGAGTCAATAATGGCTGGTACGCCATTTGCGGGCTTCATGGTTAAAGATGGTGTTGATGCAACATCAGTCGAAGGTGTTGGCGATACACCTTACAACATCCCCAACATGGCGGCCTCATTGCACACCACCAAAACTGGTGTGCCGGTATTGTGGTGGCGTTCAGTGGGCCATACCCATACCGCATTTGTGATGGAAACCATGATGGACGAAGCAGCCAAGGCGGCTGGTAAAGATCCAGTTGAATACCGTAAAAATTTGCTTGCTAAACACCCACGCGTGATGAACACTTTAGCGCTTGCTGCGGAAAAATCTGGCTGGGGAAAAGCACCCGCAAAGGGCCGTGGGCGGGGCATTGCGGTGCACGAAAGCTTTGGCAGCGTCTGCGCGCAAGTAGCGGAGGTATCTGTTGAAAAAGGTGTGATTCGCGTACATAAAGTAGTAGCAGCGATTGATTGCGGCCTAGTGGTTAATCCGCTTACGGTTGAAGCACAGGTTGAAAGCGCCATTGTGTATGGCTTGTCTGCAGCCCTTGGCGGCACCATTACCCTTAAAGACGGCGTTGTGGAGCAATCAAACTTTCATGACTATCCGCCACTGCGCATGGATGCGATGCCAAAAATAGAAGTGCATATTGTGCCCGGCGGCAAAAGCCCCACCGGCGTTGGTGAGCCCGGCACACCGCCGATTGCACCCGCTGTCGCCAACGCAGTATTTGCATTGACGGGTAAACGGCTACGAGCAATGCCGTTTGTGGTATAACCAGTTTTTTGCCTTAAACGAATGCCTGAAGGTGCCCTGAAATAGGGCATCTTCAGGCATTTAAATTTTTTGAAACCGCTATGCAAAGTGTAGATATAGAAGTACTCGATCGTGCCTGCGAATGGCTGCAGCTTAATCACAAAATTTGGTTGGTTACGGTGACGCAAACTTTTGGCGCCAGCCCGCGCCCGCCGGGCTCACTGATGCTCATGCGTGACGATGGCATATTGGTGGGCTCTGTTTCGGGTGGTTGTATTGAAGATGATTTGGTGGCGCGCCGTGCGGAATTTGTTGATGCAAAGCCAACAATTGAACGTTATGGTGTCACGGCTGAGCAAGCTCAGCGCTTTGGTCTGCCGTGCGGCGGCGCGTTGGAAGTATTGATCGAGCCACAATTGCAGCTTGCGCAATTGCAGGCCTTGCGCGCGCGCATTGGCGCTGGCGAAGTGGTGGCGCGGCAGGTTGATTTGCGCACAGGCGCTTGGCATTTAAGCGCGGGTATTGCCACACAAGTTTGCGCGTTCGATGCACACCATTTTGTGAGCGTGCATGGCCCGCGTTGGCGCATGTTGATCATTGGTGCGTCTGAAATTGCGCGTTATTTGGCCGAAATTGCGCAAACGCTTGATTTTCAGGTGTTTATTTGTGATCCGCGTGAAGAATATCGGCAGGCGTGGCGCGTGGCTACTGTGCGTTTTGTCGATGGCATGCCCGACGATGCCGTAGTAGCGTTTAAGCCTGATGCGCATACGGTAATCATCACCGTATCGCATGACCCAAAGCTCGATGACATGGCGCTGCTCACAGCACTTGCCGAACCGGCGTTTTACGTTGGTGCGGTAGGGTCGCAGAGAACTAGCGCCGAACGCCGCGCGCGTTTACAATCATTAGATATTGCTGATGTGCACATCGCTAAGCTGCACGCACCCGTAGGTTGTGCCATCGGTAGTCGCACGCCACCGGAAATCGCTTTGGCGATTTTGGTAGAATTGGTTGCTGCGCGCAATAATATTCGCGTGACGACTGTTTATTCTGAAGCGAGGCCGCTATGACCTGCGCAATTTTGCTGTGTGCCGGACAAGGATTGCGCTTTAAAAAAACGCGCAATGAGGTAAAGCTATTGGCGCACTTGCCCGATGGGCAAACGGTTGTGGCCGCCAGTGCGGCAAACTTGCTGCAGGCGGTGGGTCGCGTATTTGCGGTGGTTGCAGGCGACAATCGCTGTGACGAGCTCATTCGTACACTGGATGACTGCGGCTGCCAAGTGGTGCTCAATCATCAGGCGGCAACGGGCATGGGCGGCAGCATTGCCGTCGGCGTGATGGCAAGCGAATTCGCCGATGGGTGGTTATTGGCGCTTGGTGATATGCCCTACCTGCAACCGGCGACAATCAAAAAAATTGCGGCTCTAGGCCAGCAAACCCAGCAAATTATTGTGCCTACTTTTAATCAGCAACGCGGTCACCCGGTGTTTTTTCCATCGTCCTTTCATGCGCAACTACTCGCATTGCAGGGCGACACTGGGGCGCGATCTGTGGTGCTAGAAAATGCCGAAAAAGTTTTAGAAATTGCCGTGGACGATAGCGGGGTGTTGTTAGATGTAGATGTGCCAAACGATATTTTATCGTGATTAAATAGGCTGAAGACGCCCGTATTGTGGTTTTCTACGGCCTATCGATTTGACTAACGTTAGCCATCCGATAAGCATTAAACCTGCCGCAGCGCCAAGCACGTGCGCCCGCCATTCGACGACGACACCAGCGGGCAGGCTTGCGGTGCCAAGGCTGATCCCGAGCCCCTCGCTAAGTAATTTACCGCCCAAGCATATTCCGAGTAATGCGACATAGATGGTCGCAGCGCGATGTTGTTTTGCGGCGACAAAGAGCGCGATCACGGTAAGCATAGTGGCAATAGCCGACAAACCGCGATATTCCAGCAGCGTTTTTTGCCATAGGAGTAATCCTGCGCTAATTAAGGCGACGCTACACACCAACGCTATCGCAAAGTTCAGTCGGCCCATATACCTTTCAACAACACTGCCGGTAATGGCAACCACAAGTAGGTTTAAGCACAAGTGTGGCATCGAAAAATGCACTAGATGCCCCGTCCAAAGGCGCCATATTTGCGGCAGTTCAGCTTGGATTAAGCCTTGGCGGTCAAGCGCTAGGTGCGTGATAAACGCTGCGTCCGCGCCTAAGTCCGGTACCCAAGCCAGCACAACGCTGCACAGCACCAACAGTGCTGTACCCGGCCAAAATACGGGGTTTAACATCGATTTCACCGTATAAATCAGGTGTGCTTACGTTTCACAAAATACCTAAATACTGCCAACGCAGCTAGTGCCGCTGCAAGTACTAAATCCAGCCAGCTTGTACTGCCGCCGCCACGGTAACCGGGCCGCGCTTCTACTTTAAAAGCCGCTGCAGTTTTAATGCGTTCTCTAAAACTATCCAACTCTTTTTGTAGCTGCGGCACGAGCTGCTCAACGGCTTTGTTGTAGCCCTCGATTTGTGCAGCGCGGGCGCGTTCACTAAAGTTTGCCCAGTTGCCACCGCCCTGTATTTGGCTGGTACCGGGCGCACGGAACAACAGCTTGCGGCTCGCAACATCAAATACGGCAACATCAATCATTGTGTTCACATCATACTGATTGCCGTTCACTACATAGGCGCCGACGATGGTCCAATATAGTAACGATAGCGAATTGCTATCGGTAAACTGCACCTGATCGTAGGAAAGCATGGCCATGATGTCGACACCAAAGGTGCGTGCAACTTGCTCCATATTGGCAAAGCCGCCGTTGCGTTGCAAATATTGCGACGGAATGATTTCAATGGTACCGATGTAGTCGTGGCCAGTAAACGCTGCTTTTACGCGTTCTAGGAGCTTGATTTTTTCAGTTTCGGGCAGCCCGTACGCGCGCGCGTCCGTGGGTACGAAAGCAATGCCGACGCGCACCGGCGGACGTATGGTTGTCATACCTATTTCAAGCTTTGGCGCTTCCGTTGCTTTAGGATATAAGTAATCGACAATACTGGCCGATTGTTTAGTTTCACGCGACCGTAAGGACGTTGCGCAACCGCAAAGGCTGATGATGAGCAGGACGGCGAGAGCCTGTGCGATGGTTTTCATGCGGTCACTTTCTTTGAGTGTGGGGGTAGTACTACGTCGTCTACTGTGTGGCCGAATGCCGAATGGCGCAAGAGGAAAATAACGCGGTATCAATAGGCGATACCGGGTAACTTTTGCGGTATCAGTTTCCAGCGTTACTTAAGAGCGCTGCATTGGAGCTACTCTGCGTAATTACAGTGAGAGGTGAGCCGTGGATAGTGAACAGTTAGCTGTTACGGTAATTCCGCCATCCGCATTTTGCGCGCTGCTTCCTCGAGGCGCACGTCTTCGATTTCTCGCAGAATATCTTCCATATCAATTTGCTTTTGCGAAGGCGTAAAGTGGCCAGTCAGCTCGCTGTCAACAGATAAAGAGCCTGCCGAAAAGTGCGACCAAATTTCATCGCCATAGTTTGTTTTTAGTATTTCAGGCGCGAAACGCCCAAAATAATTACGCAAATTGCCCACATCACGCAGCAACATATTTTCTGCATGATTGTTACCCGCGGCGTCTACTGCTTGCGGCAAGTCAATAATTACCGGCCCATCTGCATCCACTAAAATATTAAATTCACTCAAATCGCCATGAATAATACCTGCGCACAACATGCGGACGACTTCCAAAATCAAGCGACCGTGATATTCCACCGCCAGCGCCGGATCGAACTCCACATCATTTAAACGCGGTGCCGCATTGCCTTCGGCATCGGTCACCAATTCCATCAGCAGCACGCCTTCGTAAAAGTTAAACGGCTTAGGCACGCGCACGCCAGCAGCTGCCAGGCGATACAGCGCATCTACCTCAGCACTTTGCCATGCGGCTTCTTGGCTTTTGCGGCCATAGCTAGTGCCTTTGGCGATGGCACGCGCTTGGCGGGAGTTTTTGGTTTTACGGTTTTCGGTGTAGTCCACCGCCTGACGAAAAGCCCGCTTATTGGCTTCTTTGTACACCTTCGCGCAACGCGTCGGCTCATCATCGCCGCAACTAACCACAAAAACCATGGCTTCTTTTCCGCTCATTAATTGCCTGATAACGCCGGTAATTAGGCCGTCTTCAAGCAAAGGGAGGAGTCTTGGAGGTATTTTCATAAGGCTATTTTAATGCAATGGCCGACAATTCTCTTGTTTGTGATCCAGAATAGTGTCAATTCGAACCTACTTTTACCCATAGACTGCCAATGCTGAGCCATCTACCTAACCAAAACCGCAATATTTCGCTACTGTCGGCGGCCCAAGCATTACTATTCACCAATAACGTAACCCTAATAGCGCTTAATGGCTTGGTGGGTTATCAATTGGCGGCCGATAAATCCTTTGCTACGCTGCCGGTTACCACCCAAATTATCGGTTCGGCTCTGTTTGCTATGCCAGCGTCGCACTTGATGGCGCGTATTGGGCGACGCGCAGGGTTTTTGATCGGTACGCTTTGCGGTTTTTTCGGTGGGGCAATTGCGACCTTTGGCGTTTACCAGCAAAGTATGGCGCTGCTTTGTTTCGGTACATTTATATTGGGTATTTACGCTGCATTTGGACAGTTTTATCGCTTTGCGGCGGCCGATGCGGCAAGCCCTGCCTTTAAAGCCAAAGCCATATCGCTCGTGGTGGCGGGTGGCTTGGTGGGCGGGATTATTGGGCCAGCGTTGGCGAAGTGGACGCGGCACTTGGCAGCAACCGAATTTTTGGCGTCTTATGCCTCGCTCATGGTTTTTTGTGTGCTTACCGGCTTGCTGCTGAGCCAGTTGCGGATACCGGAGGCTAAGGTCGAAGTTTCGGCTGCGCCGCCACGCGATTTGCGCGCTATTGCGTTGCAGCCGGTATTTATCGTCGCGGTGATGTCGAGCGCTATCGGTTATGGCGTGATGAACCTGCTAATGACTGCAACGCCGCTTGCCATGGGCATCTGCGGCTATCCGTTTAATGACGCCGCTAATGTAATTTCAGCCCATGTTATTGCGATGTTTGCACCGTCGTTTTTTACTGGATCGTTGATTCAGTGCTTTGGCGTGCTGAAAGTTATGCTTACCGGCGTGGTGTTAATGGGTGTTTGCTTAGCGATTTCGCTTTCCGGCATTAGTGTTGCGCACTTTTGGTGGTCGCTCGTGGTGCTGGGTTTGGGGTGGAATTTTATGTTTGTTGGCGGTTCAGCATTAGTGACCGAAGCCTATCAGCCGCAAGAAAAAGCCAAAGCCCAAGGCTTACATGATTTGCTGGTGTTTTGCACTACGGCCACCTCTGCTCTTGTATCTGGCTTGTTGTTACAGGCCAATGGCTGGAATATTTTAAATTATGTGGCGATGCCGTTCTTAATCACTGCTGCTGCGGCGATAATATGGTTGATGCTGAAGCGCGCGCAGAAACAGCCTGAAGATGCCCTAAAATAGGACATCTCCCAGGCATTGGTTTTGTGCTTTGTCGGTACACTTATACTTTTAATCCTACGCTTTTTAACCTAAGAAAGCATCAACATGGCCACAACGCAACCAAAAACCGCATTAGTCACGGGTGCATCATCCGGTATCGGTCGGGCATTAGCAGAAAATTTTGCGCAAGACGGCTATCACTTAGTGCTTGCCGCGCGAGGTGTAGCAAAGATGCAGGAGCTTGCCGCAGACCTGCAAAAGCGCTTTGGTATCACGGCAACCGTGATTGCGGCTGACCTTGAAAGGCCGGATGGTGCGCAGCAATTGCATGCAGAAGTTAAGCGTCGTAGCATCGTAATTTCGGCCTTAGCGAACAATGCCGGTTACGGTAATTTTGGTGAGTTTAAAGAATCCGCTTTGGCTATTGAGCTTGCGATGATGCAACTCAATATGACGTCATTGGTGGTGCTCACCAAGCTATTTATGCCGGACTTGCTTGCCACGAAAGGCAAGGTTTTAAATGTTGCATCTATCGCGGCGTTTCAGCCGGGACCTTACATGGCGGTGTACTACGCTACAAAGGCGTTTGTATTGAGTTTTTCTGAGGCGATTGCTGAAGAGCTCGATGGTACGGGCGTTACCGTTACGGCACTTTGTCCCGGCCTAACGGCTTCGGGCTTTCAAGATAAAGCCGATATGAATAAATCAGCCTTGGTGAAGGGTAAGAAATTACCGACCTCTGAAGAGGTGGCGGCCTTAGGTTATCGGGCAATGCAGCGCGGCCAGCGCGTGTATGTGCCGGGCGTGCAAAATTGGTTGTTTACGCAAAGCGTGCGGGTTACGCCGCGCAGTATCGTGACCGCAATGGTGAAGAAACTATCTAAGCCTGCGTAGGTGTTATTCTGGATGGCGTAATTCCGATGTTCCTACACTCGAGGTCTTTTAATGAATCCTGCAAAAACTGCCGCCCTGTTCGATGTGCTTAAAGCCGCCTGTACGCGGCAATTTCGATTCAACCCGCGCCGTGTGGACGCGAACATGCGCTACAAAGGCGCGGAGGGTACGGGTAACGCGATGGTGCACGTGTTTCGTGATTCCCACACGCATAGCCAAATTGAGCTAAAGGGTACGATGGCGATATTGCGCGAACAGCACGCAGACGCTACCCATAAAGACCATTGGAGTGATGCTGAAAAAGCGCGATATCGTCATACCGATGCAGAAATTGACGCGGAAATTGCCGCTAAAAAAGCGGAATTAGATTATATAAAGACATCGCCCTTATACCAAGATCACCGTGAGCAGTTACTCAGCCATTACAAAGATTGGCCCAGCTATGTTGCCGGTAAACCGACGGCAAAAGAAGCTGCTAGAGTGCTTTTAGCTGATTTGGTGCTGGCTGAAGATGTCCGATTTACGGCCTTTTCCAGCCATCTTAAAATAACCGAAATTGAAGCGCTTACCCACGCTTTATTAGCGCCGTGTCATTTAGAGATTGAAGCGCTAAACTTAACTAAGAATGCCTAATCGTCAATCGCGATGACGACACCACAGCCAACTGCGCGCATCGAAAATGCCGAAGTCGTCGTACCTTGCGTTGATTTTGCAGCAGTGTTCAGTTTTTTCACTGAACAACTGGGCTTTACGGTTAACCTAATTTTCCCAGCAGATTCGCCGTCTACCGCGGTTGTGTCCGGCTTGGGCATCACGTTGCGGTTGGAAGCGTTGCCAGAATCCGCAGCAACGCCTACGCCGGTGACGTTTCGGCTGCAATGTGAAAATTTAGTGGCAGCAAATGCACTGGTTATCCCTGCTGGTATTCGCATTATTTTTGTGCCCAAGCCTACCGCATCTACAGCAAAACTGCCTCTTGCTGTGCCCAAAGGTAAACCCGAATTTGTGCTGAGCGTTGCTGCCAAAACTGGTCAAGCAACTACCGCGGGGCGCGCGGGTATGATTTATCGCGACCTCATTCCAACTAGGCTGGGTGGTAGATTTGTCGCTTCGCTTATTACCATCCCAGACGGCGGCATGGTTCCGGATTACGTGCATTTTCATCGCGTTGTGTTTCAAATGATTTTTTGTAAGTCTGGCTGGGTGAGGGTTGTTTATGAAGGGCAGGGCGAGCCATTTGTGCTGCATGCTGGGGACTGCGTGCTGCAGCCGCCAGAAATCCGTCATCGCGTACTTGAGGCGTCAGTCGGCTTGGAGGTCATTGAGCTGGGTTGTCCTGCTGTGCACGACACCGTGGCCGATGCTACGCTAACGCTACCTGCGGCAGCAGTGACACCGAACCGGTCATTTAACGGGCAGCGTTTTGCGCGCCATGTTGCCAAGGATGCTAAGTGGAAAGTGTGGCGTGAAAACTGCATAGGTAGTAGTGATTTTGAAGCGACCGATATGGGTATTGCAGCGGCAACAAACAACTTAGCCGCCGTAAATTTACTGCGTCTACATGCAGGAACGAATAGCAGCGAATTTACGACTTCTCATCAAGGGGAGATTTTGTTCTTCTTTGTGCTGGCCGGGGAACTGCGCTTGACGCTGGCTGTCACAGCAGGTGCGCAGATTGAAATGCACGTTTTAAAGGTGGACGATAGTGTGGTTGTGCCAGCCGGCGTTTCTTACACCCTATGTGCAGTTTCGAGAGAGACTCCTAGCCAAGAAGGATTTTTGCTGCTTCGGGTGGCGTTGTGAATGTTGTGTAATATTGGTAGATAAAGATTGGTAGATAAAGCGTGCGTAATGAAGTTTCAGGCGTAAATATTTATGCTCGGTAGGGAGCTGAAGGTGCCCTAAAATAGGGCGCCTTCAGGGATTTTTTAATTGATTATTTAGGCAAAGATGAATTTATTGCAGCGAGCAAAATCAATTGTAAGGATTTCAGTTAAGGATTACTTCAAGGTTTACTTAAGGGTTGGTGTGTTGGTGTTGATGAGTGTTTCTTCGCAGCTGTTGCATGCCCAGAACCCATTGGCTGCCGCGTCGGCGGATGCTTTAAAAGCGACAGCAGCAGCAAGTGCGGCACTACCGCTCCCCTCCGCGTCTGCCCGCGAACTTTTTGCAAAATACAAAGAACGCTTGGTGCAGGTCCGGGTGCTGTTAAACAGCGCCAACGAGCAGTCGTCGTTAGGCTCAGGATTCGTTGTGCGCGATGACGGCGCTAAAGGCGCATGGTTTATCACTAATTACCATGTGGTCGCCTCATTGGCGATTAACCCAGATAAGTACCGCCTAGAGTTGCGCCCCACGAACGAGCGCACCGTTAAAGCGAAGCTAATCGCGATTGATGTATTGCATGATTTAGCGGTATTACGTTCCGAGCCTGATAGCCCTCTAGTTGGAGCGCCAGCGGCTGCCAGTCTAGCGCCAGCGTGGACGCCATTTGCCCTGCGTGACACAGGACTGACCCAAGGTGAAAAAGTATTTTCTCTCGGAAACCCTCTAGAATTGGGCTTCTTGATCTCGGAAGGTATTTACAACGGCGGTGCAGAATCAAAGATATATGAGCAAATGCTATTTTCTGGAGCGCTCAATTCAGGCATGAGTGGCGGGCCAGCAATCGACGAAGCCGGGCGCGTGGTTGGGGTAAATGTTTCAACCATGAATGGCGGCGTGCTGTTGAGTTTTTTAGTACCGATTCGCTACGGCCGTCACCTGTTGGAACGCGCATGGGAAGCCGTGCCGCGTAAAGAATGGCGTACTGAAATCGCCAAGCAATTGCTGGCGCATCAAGAATTTGTGATTGGTAAATTATTGAGTGGCACCGCCAATAAGGATGCTTTGCCGAGCTCGCCAGCTTCCGTGGCGATAACCGCAACTAAAGAACAAACCGGCAAAGCGGGATTTGCCAGCCAAACCTTATCTGGTCGCACAGTACCTACCCTTGACGGTAACCTAACCAAATGCTGGGCAGGCGGGCGCGATGGCGAAAAATTACGTTACCAACGCGATACCTTGACATGCAGTTTGCGCTCCACCGTGTATGTTCGTAATAACTTGCAAACAGGCGCGCTATGGCTAAGCCACACGCTGTTGCGCAACGATAAGCTGGCGACGGCGCAGTTTTTAAATCTTGATTCTGCGGGCCGCTTCTCGCGGATGGCTGATGCGTCTTCTGGTGGCAGCGGTAAAGAAGTAACGCGCAGTGAATGCCACGATGATTACGTGCGTGGCGCGAAGCATATTTATCGAGTTTCGGTGTGCTTGCAGACACTACAAAAATTTGAAGGCGTGTATAACTTTGAGCTAAAAGCGTTGCAGATGGATGATGCCCGCGAGCGTTTGGGTAGCAATTTAGTGCTCAATGGCGTGTCGTTTGAAAACGGTCAACGCGTGAGTCGCTTATTTTTGGAGCGGCTGCAATGACCTGGTACGTAGAGCAATTATTGCGCGATGGGTCGGTGCTGTCGCGGTTAAAAATTAAAGATGACGCCGCTTTGATTCGCATTGGTCGTGCGCTTGATAATGATGTGGTTCTAGATGACCCGCATTGCGCGGAATACCACGCCCAACTTGAGTTTCTAGTCGACAGCAGTCCGCGTCTTGTGGATTTAAATAGTAAAAACGGCATTATTGGCGCGTTGTCGGGACGCACTAAACGCGCGCCGGCTTTTGTCGTGTCTGACGATTCGGCTTATCGGATCGGGCAATCTTCGCTACGCATACGCTCTAGCGCTTGGGTGCTACCGCCCGAACGCGCGCTATCGCGTCGACGTATTTGGCTATATGCCCTAGCTGCTTTGCTTTTAGTGTTTGCCAATGGCGCATGGGATATATGGCTGGGAGACGTGCAAACTAAATCCCCTGCATATTTGAATCAGTTGAGCGGGCTGGCTTTAGGCTTGGCAGCCTGGAGTGCGATGTACGCGCTGTTTGGCCGCATCGTCACGGGTGCGGAGAAGTTTTTCTCGCACCTGCTCATTGCCTGCACGGGCTATTTGTCTGCTACTTTTTTGCTCGCTTTGCTCGATACCTTGAGCTTTGCCACTGGCTGGCTTTGGCCCGTGCGCATCACCGACCAAGCGGTAATTGTAGTAGCGGCTTTTACGGTACGATTTCATTTGCGCATTGCCGACCCGCGCCATTGGCCGACGCTCCGCATTGGCGTGCTGTTGGTGGCAACTGCAGCAATTATTGTGCCGCTCACGCAGCGTTGGGTGTCGCACGGTAGACTTACCGATGTGCAAACGCTCTACTCGCAAAAGCATCCAGCCATGCGGCTGGCCGCACCCGTGCCTATTGCTAGCTTTAGCGACAGTACAGCAACGCTCAAAGCCAAAGTGGATAGGGCCAGAAAAACCGAAGCTAACGAAAGCGAGTGGCCGGATTACGATAATGACTAACAGTAATGGACAGAGACTGAAATTACGGTTTATCCAAGAATGACCATGCTTTTTAACGAACATTTAAACGAAGGAAATTTAATGAACAACGCCCAATTTAGCGCCTCTGTGCCCGTTTTTAAACAAATGCTCAAAGCGCTTGCCGCAATTCTGGCAACGGCGGATGCCCATGCGCAGGCTAAAAATATCGAGCCCGCCGCCCTTTTGCAAGCGCGCTTGTTTCCCAATATGTTTGCTCTCGTGCGTCAAGTACAAGTTGCCACTGAATTTGCGCGTGGGGTAACAGCGCGTCTCGCGAATGTGGATGTGCCAGTATTTGAAGCTACCGAAACAAGCTTTGCGGATTTGCTAGCGCTTATTGCTAAAACACTAACGTTTTTAGAAGGCGTTGATGCAACGCAAATGCTCGGTTCAGAATCCCGTGAAGTGGTGCTGCGCCCAGGTACGCCGAAAGAAAGAAAATTAGTGGGCCAAGTATATTTGCTGCAATATGGCTTGCCGCAGTTTTTCTTTCACGTCGCATCCGCTTACGCGATTTTGCGTCACAATGGTATTGAAATCGGTAAGCGCGATTACATGGGCGACTACTAAAATTTAATAATAAGGGGCATAAAGTGCGCAAACTCTCACTACTTGATCTTGGTTTTTTCATTGCTGAATCACCGGCCAGTCCCAAGCATGTAGCCGGTTTGCTTATTTGCAAACGCCCCGCTAAATCTACAGTGGGATTTGCTAAAAACCTCTATAAAGAATTTTTAACCTTCACCGATGTGAAGCCGCCGTTTAACCAAATGATTAAATTTTCGCTCACGGCGGTACCGCATTGGCGTGATGCTGAAGCGGTTGATTTAACACAGCATGTTTTTTATCATAAGTTGCCAAAGGATGCGAACGGTCGGCAAGCGCTTTACGACTTTGTGTCAGCCTTGCATACGCCGATGCTGGATCGCACGCGACCACTTTGGGCCGTGCACGTGATTGATGGCTTAAGCAGCGCAGCGGCGGAAGGCGGGTCTGGGCGATTTGCGCTGTATCAAAAAATGCACCACGCTTATGCTGACGGTGTCACGATGTCGCGGTGGACGGCTGAAGGTATGTCGGAAACAGCGGATGACGAGGTGCTAAAGCCAGTGTGGGCAAAAAGCCATAGCGGGCATACCGCAAAGTTAAAGAAAAAAAATCAAGAAATGCTCCAAACTGTTTCAGCGCAAGCCATCGGCAACGGGCGACGATTGTTAGGCATAAGCCGCTTAGCGGCGATGTTGTTTTTGGAAAGTGTGAAGCTAACTAAAAACGCGATTGCGCTGCCCTTCGCATCCAGCGCCAAAACCCCGCTGACTGGGCAAGTTACCTCGGGGCGGCAGTTTGCAACGGTTGGCGTGTCGATGGAAAGGGTGAATCAAATTCGCGCTCGTACCCGCTCTACCATTAATCACGTGGCGCTTACTTGTTTAGATGGGGCGTTAAGGCGATATTTAGATGATCAAGGCGTATCGCTAAAGCAGCCCATCATCATTCAAATGCCAGTGAACTTGCGGCAAGAAGGTGAGAAAACTGCAGGCAATAAAATTGGCATTATTTTAGTAGAGCTATCGCCGCCCACCGATGATCCTTATGTGCGCTTGCGCAACATCGGCTTTTCATTGCGTGGCGTGCGCACCATGATTGATGGTGTGGCACCGGAGGCCATTGAGTCCTATACACTTATTACCGGCTTGGTAGCGCAGATAGCGGAATTGCTGAAGTTGAGCAATTCATTGCCACCTTTGGGCAACACGCTGGTATCGAACGTCCCGGGGCCTAAAGACCATCTGTACATCAAGGGTGCCAAAATGTTGGAGATGCACCCCATTAGTACGCTGCCGCCGAGCAATTTGCTCAACATCACGCTTTTTAGCTACGCGGGCGACTTATTTTTTGGCCTAATCGCCACAGATGAGCTGCCAAATTTGCAGATGCTGGCAAAATATGTCGCAGAAGCATTCACCGAACTTGAGGCGTCAGTCGCCGACGCACACGCGGTCTAGTGCCTACTTTCTGCATTTCATCGCTTACTGCTTTAAAAATAACCCATGGTGTCTAGAATCGTAGTTTTCCACCCACCAGAGGAGATTCACATGATTAACCGCGATAAATCCCTAAGCCGACCTTTTTTAGCCATTGGCGTGGCTGCTGCTATTGCCGCTAGCAGCGTCACAGGGTTAGCCCTCGCTAGCGATAGCGCCGTCACACCCGTTAAAAAATCCTCCGGCTGGTCGTGGAATTACAACTCATCTAGTTTTGGGTCAAACCAATTAAAGGGCTCCGGCGTATTGCGGGAAGAAAATCGCCCCGTTGCTAATTTTGCCGCATTGGCCGTTGGTGTGCCGGTCGTTGTCACCGTAAGCCAAGGCAATACGGAAATGTTGACTATTAGTGCGGACGATAATTTGTTGCCGCTCATTTCTACTCGTGTAGAAAATGGTGAACTCATTATTGGTGCGGACAACAGTCGTGGCTTTAGCACTAAGAACCCCATCAAAATTCGGCTTGAGGTAAAAAATTTAAACACCATCAAAATTAATGGCTCGGGCGATGTTTTGGGTGATCGAATTAAGAGTGATAAATTTGAAATCAGCATCAACGGTTCAGGCGATGTGCAATTTAAGTCTGTTGCGGCACCAGTGTTTAAAGTACTCATTCGCGGTTCTGGGGATGTAGCGGTGAACACGGTGGATGCTAGATCAGTAACCACGGATGTAATTGGCTCAGGCGATGTAAAGCTAGGCACCGTATTGGCCACCGACGTGAGCGTATCCATCCGCGGTTCGGGTGACGTTTCGCTAGCCGGGCGCGCCGAAAAAGTGGCCATTGATATTGCCGGCAGCGGCGACGTCAATACCTGTGAGCTCGTGGCGCGTGACGTTGAAGTAAGAATTGCGGCGTCAGGCGATGCGCGGGTACACGCCACACAAAAGCTGAACGCCACCGTAATGGGATCGGGTGATGTGCGTTATGCCGGTAGCCCAAAACAAATTGATCGCACCGTACGTGGTTCGGGATCTATCGAGGCATTGTAGTTTGTAGATTTATTCGCTTTACGAGTCATAAAAATGCCCCAAGATGCCCTAAAATAGGGCGTTTTGGGGCATTTTTAATCCTAGATAGCGCAACGGCAAATGCGCGGCTTTCATGCGGTTGAACTTGAACAACTGAAGGCGGTTGACCGCTCGTGCGTCCTCAGATACACTCAAGACACAGGGAAAAGAGGGCTGTATTTTAATACGCCTCGCAGTGTGATAAAAATTAAAAGTTTGCTGTGGAAGTGTTTTTGTAGGTGCTCGCAAAGTTGCCGGCAGTAATTGATTTGGATTGCTTGACGCGAATTAGACCGCCGTCGAGCAGATACTCATACTATTGCTATATCAATACTGGTTTAATTTATCGCATTGCACGCTCCGTATCCCAGCTATCGCAAAAAGCCGCGAGAGCTGGGCTACAAAACCAGCAACTTCTCGTCGTAAAAAAGGAAACTAAAGTGCGATTGACATAGGGATAGAATTAGTCGCACAAGTCTCAAAGGTCGTTCTGCAAACCGTTGGTGAATCCTATCCTTTGGGTTTTGTGATTCCATGCTTCACTAATCAGTGCGCGCTAATCGCCTGAGAAAGTAATCGGGAGGGTTATTGCAATGCACGGATGTATGCCTATTCGCATGCCCCTCAACTTTCTGCCCATGTTTGTTCATGTGGTGAAAATGTATAGCTACCAGTGCTCTCTCTTCATGTGCCTGATAGGAGCGCACTAAAATGAGCGAAAGCGTTGCCGCAAAGCCGGTTCGTCGTGAGTTGTACGATCAAATTGCAGCTATCACGCAGGATCCCGTCGCCGTTCCGCTTGAGGAAGCCCTCAAACTAATCGCGGCTTGTTTGGAAGCGGGGGAGTGTTTGCTCGCATCCAACGCCTGCGAAAGCCTCGCTACCGTTGCAGAGACCCATCCTCGATTGATTCAGCTCTGGGCGCTTGCACTTGCCAGATCTGGAGCCGCTAGCAAGGCCAATGCCATGATGGCAGCACTTGCCGAGCGTGGCCAGCCGAACGAGGAAACCCTCGGTTTACTCGCGCGCACCCATAAGGATTTGTGGCTGCAGACGGGTAATGCCGAGCACCTCGCCAAGGCGCGGGACACCTACCTTAAGGCCTATCAGCTCACAAACGGAAATTGGTCTGGAATCAACACTGCGACGCTGGCGCTGTTGACGGGCGACAGGGCGCAGAGCGAGCACCTTGCAACATCTGTGTTGGAGAGCTTGAAGCCAATGGTAGCTGAATTCGCGTCTGGTCTCGACACGCCTTTAGCCCAATCCGCGGCGCAGGTTTCGTCGTCAACATCCAGCAGCTCCCAGCGATATTGGGACTACGCGACCATTGGCGAGGCCGCATTGATTTTGGATAACGTGGCGCTGGCTGGCTGGGCATACAACAAAGCCATCGCGCTAAGCGACGGAAATTTGGGTAATCGAGCCTCGACCAAGCGTAATGCAGAGCTTGTCTTAAGCGTCAATAGCGGCGCGCGCGAAATGGTCGCGGCAAATTTTGCGGACCCGCAAGTGGTAGTCTTCACCGGCCATATGCTTGATGCACCGGATCGCCAGCAGCCACGCTTTCAGCCTACTGCTGAAAAAGAAGTCTACAAGCGCATGCTTGCAACCTTGTCTAAGTGGGATGCGCAAATCGGATTTTCTGGCGCGGCTGGTGGCGGCGACATTCTTTTTCTCGAGGCGCTGAAAGAGTTAGGTGCCGAAACCAATATTGTGCTGCCTCATCCGCCTGAGATGTTTCTTGAGTCTAGCGTGGGGCACGCACACGGCTCTGGTTGGATCAAACGATTTGAGCGCGTAATGCGTAATGCAAGATACATCACGGTGATGTCTGATTTTGTCGGCGACGATGTCGCTTTTGCATTTAGCGGTGTCGTCATGGCCGGTTTGGCGAACCTCCGTGCATCACAAGTCTGCGGTCAACTTCGCGGCCTCACGCTTTGGGACATGAAATCGGGTCTCATCGGCGGGACCGGTGGTACTGCATCTGATTGGCTGCGGCGTGGGGTGCCCGTTTATCGCCTTTCCCCGACGACTGAAGATGACGAACTGCTTGCGCTCGATCCTTCTCATGGTTACGGCATCGCTGATTCGCTCCTAAAATCGAACCCACAGAAAGTGATTTCAATGTTATTTGCCGATGCCGTAGGCTTCAGCAAGCTATCGGAAGCGCAAATACCTTCATTTGTTGAGCGATTTCTCGGTGGTGTGCGCCAGACAATGGATCGGCAGGCGCATTTGCCGCTGACGGTCAACACTTGGGGAGATGGGCTTTATTTCACGTTCGCGTCGGTTGTCCACGCGAACGACTTCGCACTCGACCTGAGTGAGCTCGTTAATGCGACCAACTGGCAGGCGTTCGGCCTGCCTCCTGGTCTAAATTTACGCATCGCCCTGCATGCTGGCCCGGCGTTCGAAATTCTTGATCCGGTGACACAAAAAATGGGCTTTACAGGAACCCACGTGAGTCGCGCTGCACGCATCGAGCCTGTTACCCCGCCAGGTTTTGTCTACTGTAGCGAGTCACATGCATCACTTGTGGCCCTTGAAAACGACGATGCCTACCACTGCGAATTTGTTGGCAACATGCCCTATGCAAAAGGTTACGGCGTTTTCCCCACTTACAGCTTAACCCGCAGGAAAGTATACTAATATGATTGAAAACCCTGATGCCTTCTGGGACGAACTATTGGCCTTCGTCGAAGCCAAGAGCGTCATCCCGATCATCGGC
>JANNXI010000252.1:0-8351 GCA_031409495.1 Betaproteobacteria bacterium | reverse complement strand
CCGACGCGATTGCGGCACTACTAAAAAAACGTGATGTGCTGGCCTATGAGTTTGAAGGCACGCGCTACGATTGCGGCAGCAAACTGGGTTACTTGCAAGCGACGGTAGCACTAGGAATGAAGCACGAGGAAGTAGGGAAGTCGTTTAGCAAACACTTGACTCAGTTGTTTTCTAACTAATAAAAATGCCCTGTAGAAGCCCGAAAATAGGGCGTCTACAGGGCATTTTTAGCTAAAAATGACCCTAAATGCCCAGTTTGCTAATCGCCTGAATCACATCAACTACATGTTGAAACCGCGCATGGGCATTCTTGGCCATCATTCTATCTAGCAGGGGCTGGTAGCGTTCTAAACCGTCGCGCAGGGTGGGTACGGCCGCATGCATGTGTTGCGCCATCAGCTCCTCAACAGTCTCGGTTTGATACGGCTTTTGTCCGGTCAGGCACTCATAGGTGAGCACGCCGAGGCTATAAATATCGCTACGGGTATCCACGTCATCACCGCGCGCTTGTTCGGGGCTAAGATAATACGGGGTGCCTACGACTAAGCCGTGACGTGTGGTGCTCAGCGATTGTAAAACCCGCTTGGCGATGCCAAAATCAACAATAGCCACACTTCTATCATCGCGCAGCATGACGTTGTCGGGCTTGAGGTCGCGGTGCACAATGTTGTGAACGTGTACTTCTTGCAGGGCGGCCGCTACTTGTTTGATAAAAGCGAGCGCTTCCCACTCTGATAAACCACGGACAATTTGCCGGCGTAAATCACCACCCGGGAAATATTCCATGCCGATGTAGGCAATATCATCTGAAAACGCTTGCTCATAAATCCGCACAATATTGGGGTGATTTATCTGCGAAATTAAGTGATGCTCTTGAATGAAGCGGCTTAAAAAATCACCTTCTTCGGTTACTTTCGCATCTAAAACCTTTAGCGCCATTTCTTGGCCATCGCTATCGCGCTTCGCTAAAAAAACTTGGCTCATGCCGCCGCTACCAATTTTTCGCGTGACCTTAAACCCGCGAATTTGCGGCAATGACGCTAGCTGGGCGCGTTTAGCCGCGGCCATTGCGGACACCAATTGTGCTGCAGGTTGGGTGGTACTCAACGCTGCTTTGACCGCGCGCGATGTGATAGCGGCGTTTTCGCGGAGTGCTGCACGGATCGTTGCGGCTAACTCACCCGCATTGGTGGAAGCTTGCGCGCTTGCCGGAAGTGATCCCGCTAATTGCGCGCTTAAACCAGTAATTTCGGCTACGTCAATCGGCGTGGTGCGGCCTTTCACCCAAACGGTTTCAATGCGACCAAATTCAATACCGCTGCCCGCTTCATGGAGCACCGGCAAACTAGAAACAATCGACCAACCAAACTCATTGGTTTTGGCCTCTAAACGCGCTGCTAAATTTACCGTGTCGCCAATGGCCGTAAGCTCCGTGCTAATGCCTGTTTCTACGTGCGCCATGACCACCTCACCGCAGTGCAGACCCACGCCAATGGCAAATTCTGGCAGATCGCGGTCGGCGTAGTCTTGACTTAACTGTGTGCCGAATTGGTTGGCCACAAGCGTCATCCCTAGCGCGGCTTTTGCCGCACGCAGAGTGTGGTGTTCTGGGCGTTTTGCATCGCCACTAAAGACTGCCATCACACCATCGCCGATGAACTTTAACGCGTAGCCACCGCTGTCTAAAATTGGAGCGCACACGGCGCGAAAATAGTTTTGCAAAATTTCGGCGACTTCAACGGCGCTAAATTTTTCACTCATCAATGCAAAGCTGCGAATGCTGGAAAACAGCACTGTCGCGTGAATTAAGCCAGTTTGGGTATCGCTAACCGCCGTCATTTTCTCGGTCGTGCCGAAGGCCGCGGAAAAACCAGTTTGATCTAAGCGCGTACTCTTAGTCTCGGCAAACGATTCGGCAAACATCGCGCGTAAATGCGCCTCCCGCGCAATTAAGCGATCTTCTTCGCGGCGCTGCACAACCTGTGAGCGCGCTAAACGTACTTTGATCGCCGTAAGCAATTCTTCGCGATTAAATGGCTTCGTTAAGTAATCATCCGCGCCCTTGGTCATGGCGCGCCGTAGATTTTGTTTGTCGTCTAAGGCGGTTAAAAATAAAAATGGAATCAGCATTGTGGAGTCTTGTGCGCGAAGCGCTTCAAGCACGCCAAAGCCGTCTAAGTGCGGCATCATCACGTCAGAAATGATGAGATCCGGCAAGTCTGCGAGTGCAGCGGCGACACCGGCTACACCGTGCTCGGCAGAAATGACATCGAAATTTTCCATCTGCAACATTCGCACTAGATTCTGGCGAATAGTGGTTTCGTCTTCAATAACGAGTATTTTCATAGGAACACCTGCGAGTTTTTTTTGTTGACTTAATCGTTTGGTTTAGCCTTCATCATAACACTGGGCAGAATCGAAGGCGTTTGCAATTCGCCGGTGGGCTAAAAGTTAGTTTGTAACCGCGGTAAATTTACCGTAAACCGAGTACCGCTGCCTAAAGCGCTATCTACTTTGATTGTGCCTTTGTGCAGGTCAACGGCGCGCCGCACGATGGCTAAACCTAATCCCGTTCCCGATATATTGCCAACGTTGCTGGCGCGATAAAACGTATCAAAGAGCTGTGGAATGTCCTCTTGTGGCAGGCCTATGCCAGTATCGGCAATGATGAATTCAATCTCTTTAGCGCGGCACACCGCGCCAAAAAATACTTTGCCACCGTCGGGAGAATACTTTAAGGCATTCGATAGTAAATTACCTAAAATATGCCGGAGCAATTTTTCATCTAAGTGTATTTGCGTATCGCAACCAGAAAGCATGAGCTCAATATTTACCTTTTCTTTTTGCGCAGCGGCGATTACGCGGTTTTCGTTAGTGATTTGCTCGCAAAAATGCGCCAGTAACATCGGTTGCGGATTGAATTCGAGCTTGTCGGCGTCAATGCGCCCGATCATCAGCACATCATCAAGCATTGCCGTCATACGCGTTACTGCAGTCTGAATGCTAGTGGTAAGGTCTTGACGCTCAAGCGGCGTCAGTTTGGCGTGATAGTGTTCAATAAGCTCAGCTGAAGATAAAATAGTCGCGAGCGGCGTGCGGAATTCATGGGACGTCATCGAAATAAAACGGGATTTTAAGCGTGTTAATTCGGTTTGCTTGGCCAATGCCGTTTTCAGCATTTCGTCGGAATGCTTGCGTTCGCTAACGTCTACAAACGTCCAGATTGTGCCGGGCTTGCGCCGTTCAGCATCGACTCGTTTACCGTGTAATAGCACCCAAATCAACGTGCCGTCGCGCCGCCGCATTTGGCATTCAGTAGTGAAGGCCTGCCCGCTGCGCAATATTGGGTATGCTTGCCCCATTAGTGCTTCCCAACTTTCCTGGCTTGGGAAATGTTTAACTGGCGGATGGCCAATTAAGTCCGATGGGCTGTAGCCAAGCATTTGCGCAAAGGTGTCGTTTACCCAAGTGTGCACCTCGGGGTTGCTCGCCGTAATACCGACTACAGTAGATTTTAAGATTGCCTCCTGTTCCGCCGTTTTGCGGCGCAAGTCATCTTCGAGTTGACGCCGACCGGTAATGTCCATCACTACCCAAACGGTGCCCTTTGATAAATTACCTACCTCTACACTGCGCCCAGAAAGATAGGCCCAAAATAATGATCCGTCGGGTCGTTTTAGCTGCAATTCGGTTTCAAATGAGTGCCCCGCATGTACCGCTTTTGCGACAGCAGCGCCGGTACGCAGATAATGTTCCCGCGATGGATAGAAATGTTCTAAAGAAGTGCTTTTATCCTGTTGCGCCTGTTTACCAAGTATTTGCGCTAAGGCCTCATTTGCCCAATGAATACGGCCTTTTTCGTTCAAAAAGGCAATACCTAAAATAGAGCTTTGCAATATTGTTTCGCGCTCTGAAAGGCTTTGTTTGAGTCGAATTTCAAGTTGTACCCGGTCGTTTACATCAGCGATGAACGAAAGCGTTGCAGGCTCGCCTTCCCAGTTGATCGCAACGGCCGAAAGTTGCACCCAAGTCGGTTCACCGTCGCCCTGCATAACCCTAAACGTATAGGTTTTATCGAGTTGCTCACCGCGTACGCGACGGTGATAGTTTTCGGCAACCAACGCGCGGTCGGCTGCAAAAACGAACTCTGTAAACGGTGCTCTCCTTAGTTCCTCAAGGCTGCGGCCAAGTGTTTGCAACGCACGCGGGTTGGCGAACACGATACGGCCAGCCTGCACCACCAACACGCCCTCGCTCACATGCTCAATCATGTAGCGATAGCGTTGCTCTGATGTTGCCAATGTTTCGGACGCATCGTGTGTGGTCATATCGCGAAAAACCATGCCAAGTAAAATCCGATCGCCGATTTTAATTGGCTTTAAAGTGAGATTGACAGGAATATCCCGCCCATCTCTATGCACCGCAGTCAAATGCAAATGCTGCTCTCGGAGGGAGTTTGTTGCCTGCGCCACAAATTCGAGCAACAGCGCGTCATAGGCCATTCGTGACTTCGGCGAAATCACCAAATCGGCTAAAGGTTTATTTAGCGCTTCAGTGGCAAACCAGCCAAATAGTTTTTCTGCGCGACGGCTCCAACTGCGCACCGTACCTACGAACGTGAGCGTCAGCACGGCGTCGCCGCTGGTGTCCAGCAATTGATTATGTGCGGCATCATGCTCGGTAGTGGTGCCGCCAATGGCTGTTGCAGTAATCGGGTTTGCCAGAGCGTTGTGGCGAAAGTGGGCTGCGTGCCCGGTAATGGTCATTAGCACTACTTTGCTATAAAGTTCGACGTCATTTTGCCCGACATTGTTTGGGTTTGTGGGTGAATCATTTTCAATTGCCACGTCTTTGAAATGCACGCGCACCAGAACAGGACCGCGATTTTTATGTACTAACTCCCAGTCAAACGGCCCCTTTGCTACGCCAAACAATAAGTCGGCCAGTAAGCTATCGGCGCTGTTGAGTACATTACGGGGGGCGACGGTACTCCATTGCTGATTTATAAGCTCGCCAACGGTGTAGCCCAGCATGGTTGCAAAAGCCGGGGTGAGTCGTGTGAAGCAGTGCGCTGAATCAATCACGGCTACGCCAACCTCGGCCGTACCAAGCGCGAGTTCGAGGAGCTCTGAATTAAGTTGTGTCGTTGCAGGTGTATTTGGTGTCATAGCAGGCTCCTACATGGATGTTGTGATTGCGTAATGCGAAAAAATTCAGGCTAATTTTCGCTGAGTATCTTCAAGGCAGCAGCACCGGTACTGCGCTTATTATGTACAGCCCAGTTATTAATTTGGTCGAACATGTAGTCATAAAATGAAGCGTAGCTGCGCGCACCGATGATGCGTGGTGGACACCAATATCGAATCGTATATTCGCTCGTCTGTGTAGGCGTTTGCGCTTGTTGACATTGGGTGTCAAAGCAGTTGTAGTCTTGGTCAAACCCCAAATTGAACGCAATAAAATGCTTAGGTTTAACGGCCTCCCATTTGCCGGCATCGGCCAATGCACGCCGGCGAATTTTATTTGCGGCTTTGTTAATCTGTAAAATATGAGTTGGCGCAGCGTAGTCCTCGCCAAGCCCAGCTAGCCAATTGCTGCAGGCGGTGCTCGCGGCCGCAAATTCAATCAAGGTCTCGGGTAACCTAAATTGCAGCATTTCATTGATTCGCGCAACGCTGGTCGCCGTAGGCATCCGCACATTTTCATGCACTGGTGGGATAGCCATAGCGTCATAAGCTGCTGCGAGGCGCGCTAGCTTATGCATTGCGATTGCCTAATTGCGTCATGGCTTAGTCGTATTCGTGGCATTGGTCGTCAGCTTTTCGTCATGTTGTGATGACTTCACGGGTTTGGGCAGTGTAGCGCTAATGATTTGGTTGTGGGCAGGTACTACAGCAAATACGGCAATTTCGGCTATTTTGCAGTAGCCCAGCTTATAATTAGGGTGTAAAAAATTCAATCCACTTTAAAAAGCCCACTATGCCGAACCTAGCCGACGCACAAGCCATACTCGATGACGGTGATTTGTTGTTTACGAAAGCGGTCGTGGATGCAGCAACCACCCGTGTTGCGATGGATTTAAACCGGGATTATGCAGATAAATATCCTCTTTTTCTGTCTGTCATGGGCGGCGCAGTGGTATTTAGCGGGCAATTGCTCACGCAACTTGATTTTCCAATGGATTTTGACATCGTGCAGGCATCGCGCTATGGCAATGAAACGGTCGGCACGCAACTCACTTGGCGCGTTGCGCCGCGCGACAATATTTTAGGCCGGCATGTGGTGCTGTTGGACGATATTTTAGACGAAGGCGTAACGCTAGCGGCAATTGTGGATTTGGTTAAGCGCCAAGGTGCGGTATCGGTAAAATGTGCGGTGTTTTGTGAGAAAGACTACGGCGCCGAACGTAATGCGCAAAAGCCAATAAAAGCTGATTACACCGGCATCATGGTGCCGAATCGGTTTGTGTTTGGTTATGGGATGGATGTAGCAGGCGCGTGGCGCAATCTTGGCGCTATTTATGCAATGAAAGGGAAATAAAGCATGTTGGCAATTATTGGCGGTACTGGTCTTACAAATTTAGCAAACCTAGAAATTACCCGTCGCGAAATTATTCGCACACCCTACGGCGAGCCTTCCGGCCCCTTAACATTCGGTAAAATTGGCACAGCCGAAGTGGTGTTTTTAGCCCGTCATGGCTACGGCCATACCATTGCGCCACATGAAGTAAATTATTGCGCGAACGTCTGGGCGCTTCATTCTGTGGGTGTCTCCAGAGTATTGGCGGTAAATTCTGTTGGTGGTATTGCCGCTAATATGGGGCCGGGCGAACTGTGTGTGCCAGATCAAATTATTGATTACACGCATGGCCGTCGCCATACTTTTTTTGAAGGTGCTGACTCAAAAGTGTTTCACGTAGATTTTACCTACCCATACGACGAAAGCGCGCGTCAGCTCTATTTGGCTGCGGCAAAGGACGTGGGTGTGGATGTGAATAACGGTGGGGTATACGGTGCCACACAAGGTCCGCGATTGGAAACGCTGGCAGAAATTAATCGCTTTGAACGTGATGGCTGCGCCATGGTCGGTATGACGGGCATGCCAGAGGCGGCATTGGCGCGGGAAAAAAAGCTGTCCTTTGCGGTGCTGGCGTTGTCGATGAATCACGCCGCAGGGCGGGGCTCTTCAGCCAAACAAATTAAATTGGATGATGCTGAAGTCGTGCTACATGAAGGCATGAAAAAAGTGATGCTGGTTTTAGCCCGTGCCGTTGAACTGGAAAAATAGAGTAGGAGATATAGATCGGGAGATATAGAGCATGACGGTAAGAGAAATTTTACGCATGGGCACGCCAAGCCTGCTGCAGCCAAGTAAAGCAGTTGCCAAACGCGAATTTAATTCGCCGCAACTCCACGCCTTGCTGGCAGATATGCTTGATACCATGCGCGCGGCCAAAGGTGCGGGATTGGCCGCACCACAAATTGGGGAAAACGTACGGGTAGTCGTGTTTGAAGTGGTGGGCAATACCCGCTATCCCGAAGTGGATGATGTGCCATTAACAATATTGATCAATCCGGTTATCACACCCATTGGTAGCGCGATGGAAGATGGTTTTGAGGGATGCTTATCGGTGCCGGGTTTGCGTGGCGAAGTGCCGCGCTTTGCCAAGCTTCGCTACCAAGGTTTTGACGCCAAGGGCGTGGCGATTGATCGCACCGTGGACGGCTTTCACGCGCGCGTAGTGCAGCACGAATGCGATCATTTGGATGGCATTTTGTACCCAAGCCGCATTACCGATATGCAAAAATTTGGTTACACCGAAGTGCTCTTTCCTAATATTGCCGATCAGGCTGATGACTAATTTTTTATCTATTTATGACTAACCAAACGCATCCTTCGCTCACGCCTACGCACATCATGTATGCGCTGCATTTGCTCGCGCCGTTTACTTTTTTAACGCTGGCGGTGGTGGCATTAATTATTGGTATGGTCAATCGCGAGCATGTCCGCGGATCGTGGCTTGATTCTCACTACCGCTGGCTTGCGGCCACGTTTTGGTGGGGCCTGCTTTGGTCGGTTGTCGCTTGGCTAGCCTATCTGGTGCTTACGGCACTAACCCTAGGCCTTGGTGCTTTTGTGTTTTGGGTGCTGCCCACGATCGTCGTGGTTTGGTACGTGTATCGCGTGATTCGTGGCTGGCTAAATTTAAACGCCTTGGAGCGTATCTAGCAGCCTGTCGGGCTATCGCTAAATCGGCTCAAAATCTGCCTGCGCGTCCCATATTTCACCGATTTTTGAGTCAATATGCTCGATATTGACGTAAAAAATCGGCAAAATCTGGCTCGGCGCAG
>JANNXI010000251.1:0-9816 GCA_031409495.1 Betaproteobacteria bacterium | reverse complement strand
CGCCAAACCAAAACCGCAGTCCATCATGACTACGGTTTTGGCGATGCGTACAATCAGCGCGTTGCCTTCGCTGCCGCTTCCAAGCGAGGCGAATTCCAACGCCATTGCAACTTGCTTACTTTAACTGCGCGAATAACAAACTTAAAATACGTTTGCCGGTGGCCGTGTTTTCAGATTCACCTTTGGCGTTTTGCACCACCACATTGGTGCTGCCGCCTGCAATTTCAGTCACTTGGACGCGATATTGTGGCTTATTATCAGCAGTGGTTGTTTTCCAGAACTGCAATGTGTCGAGGAAACTCTTGCCCGCTGATTTATCTAGATCAGGATCAAAATAACGCACAAAAAATTGCCCTTTGGTGCGGTCACGATCTTCCACCGAGAACCCAACTTGATCCAACGCCAAACCAACACGGCGCCAAGCCGCATCAAAAGGCTCGCTTAAACGCAAATTACCTGCGCCCGTTTGATCATAAACTGCCTTGCCAACCGTATTTACCGCAGCTGAACCAGCTGCGCTAGGTGCCGCGGCCACAACAGTTTTTGCAGCTTCGGTACTCATGCCAAATTTCACCATCAAGCGGCTCAACATCTCGATCTCAAGATCGCGATCAGTGGCCCGCGGCTGCCACGCTGTGCGTTCTTTTTCTGGGCCTGTGAATACGTCTTCAACCCCACGATGGCTGATGTAAACCTCGGTGGTGCCAGCGGCTGTGCCGACTTCAAGGCGGGTGCGAAACTTGTCGCGCTCTGGGGTGGAGTAAGCGGCATCAAGAAAACGGCCAAGCGCGTTGCGAATCGGGTCTTGCGGAATTTTTGAGCGATTTTCAGCCCAGTCTGTTTCCATCACGCCAGCTTCTGGCACTTCGCGTTTGAGTACAAAGCCTGCTTCTACCCAAAACTCCTTTACCACCGGCCATACTTTTTCGGCTGGCAAACTCAATACTAAATAACGCTGGTCGCCTGCTCGGGCGATGCGGGCATTATCAAGCTTTGGCAATAACGCTGAACCAGTGGCCGTTGGCGCTGTGCCCTGGGCTTGGCCAGCTGCGCGCTCGCGGCTGTAAGCGGAAAATGTGGTGCCGCGATTTGCGCCATCGGGAATCAAAAATCGATCGTCCGACGTGGGGCTAGTAAGGTCAGGCGGGATTTCTAGCGGGGCCAGCTTGACGCCGCCGGAGCGGTAATCACTAGCTTTACCCGTGATTGAGTTAATTGTGCTGCAGCCTGTCAGAAAGCTGATTCCAAGCGCGATGGCAACCAGATTGCCTTTGAAAAATTTTTGGTGAAGCGACATTGTGTAAGGTCTTTCTTTCTTAATTTCTACGACAAAAAATAACACTAAATAGCGATGTTGGCCTGCAGCATGGCCGCTTTTACTGCGCTGTGATATTTCGCATCCAGCGGTGTTAGCGGCAGACGAATCCCTGATGCAATTTTACCCATTTGTTCCAGCGCCCATTTGCTAGGAATGGGGTTTGACTCTAAAAATAGGTTTTGGTGCAACCCTTGCAACATATTATTGATGCTAATGGCTCTTGCGGTATCGCCAGCCAGCATGGCAGCGCACATTTGGCTCATCATTGCTGGCGCGATATTCGCCGTAACCGAGATAGTGCCATGCGCGCCCAGCGCCATGAACGCAACCGTGGTGGCATCATCACCGGACAACACAACAAAATCTTTCGGCGCCCGCGCGAGCAAATTAGCGCCACGTGCCATGTCACCGGTAGCGTCTTTGATGCCAATAATATTCGACACTTCAGCCAGTTTAAGCACGGTATCGTTCGCCATGTCCGCTACGGTCCGGCCCGGCACATTGTACAAAATCATCGGCAAATCGCACGCTTCAGCAATTTTACGATAATGCAAAACCATGCCCTGCTGGGTCGGTTTATTGTAGTAAGGAACGACCGACAAGCCGTAATCCGCACCCGCTGCTTGCGCGTACTGGGAAAGCTGGATAGCCTCAGCAGTAGAATTTGCGCCAGTGCCGGCGATAACAGGAACACGCTTGGCAGCATACTTAACGCAGGCTTTAATTAAATCGTTATGCTCATCAAAGCTAACCGTTGGCGATTCGCCAGTGGTACCGACAATGACGATACCGTTGGTGCCTTCAGCAATATGCCAATTAACCAATGCTTCCAAAGATGCATAATCCAATGCGCCGTCTGGCAACATGGGGGTAACAATGGCGACTAAACTACCTTTTAAGTTGGGCATTGAGTGTAAGAGGTGAATAAAAATGACAACATAGGCGTAAACAAAGCGCAATTAACAACTCGGCAACGGCCTTACAAAAGCCTTATGGAGCAGCCTTACGACAACCTCGTATTTTAACCCATTGTCGGGCTCAGCGTATTACTAAACAGAGGAATCACATTGGCCCCTCCTCCCTCGCACTGCAATGATTAGCCATATGACGTATTGGACACTACTGGCCGCAACCGTGGCGTTACGCTGCTCGGAGCGAATCCACAATTTTCATTCGCGCGGCACGCACGCTAGGGAAAAATCCACCAACTAGACCCATTAGCAACGAAAAAACAAGGGTTTGGACGACGATAGTGGGTGTGAGCAAGAAGCCGAAGGCTAGCTGAGAGAATGATTGAAAATTTAGCGTCGATATCGTAAATGCCTGCAGAAACGACGCGAAAAATAATCCAATAATGCCACCCACGAGAGCGAGTAACAGGGACTCAGTTAAAAACGCGACCAGAATATTGCGGCGCTGAAACCCCAGCGCCCTCAATGTGCCTATTTCGCCAGTGCGATTAGCGACCGAAGAATACATCGTTACCATGGCACCTACCATCGCGCCAATGGAAAAAATAACCGATAACACCGAACCCAAAATGGTGATAAAGGTAGAGAGTGCCCGCGATTGATCTTCGTAAAATAATTGCTCTCGCTTTACGGCTAACGATAAACGTACATCGTCTTCCACTTCTTTTTTGAGCGCATCGAATTGATTGGCGTCCGCTAATTTTGCCAGAGTAGACGAATAATTTGTGCGCCGAAAAGACTGCATCAGTTGCTCGGCGTCGCCCCATAATTCGGAATCAAAAGCGGATTTTTGTCCGTCAAAACGCCCCACAACCAACCATTTGCGTTGGGCGAATGACAGTGTTTGGCCAATTTGCGCACCCTCGAATTGCTCAGCCACGTTCTTGCCGACGATGATTTCTGTTGAACCCGGCCTAAACATGCGGCCTTCAATCAACTTTACTTGCGGCCGCAAAGTCACGCCGATGGGCAATAAGCCACGAATAACCACGTTCGATAAACTGCCCAACTCGCCTTCGCCGGCGCGTTTGCGCAGGCTATTTAGCACCACTATTTCCCGCGAGACCAAAGCTGTACCGTCGGCCGCGCGGGCGATTTGCGGCATACTTTCAATCAGTGAGGCTTGATCCCGATACACCCCACTTTGAATTTCAGTTTCTGAACCTTTACGAATCATCACCACATTATCCAAGCTACCCGTGCCCACCATGGTTTGCTTTAACCCTGCGTCCAGCATCAATACCGCTGCAAACACAAACACCACCAGCGCCATGCCCAGCGCGGTGAGAATAGTGGTGAGCAGCCGCGTCCAGAGATTGCGGAAAATATAATTGAAGGGAATGCTGGTCATTAGTTTTATGCTCTAGCCACGATGTCTGAGTCCATCGACAATTTTTATGTTGGCGCTGCGAATTCCCGGCACAACTGCCGCCACCACGCCGACTACACAGGCACAAATTAGCTGTAGCCAAAGCGTTTCGGGGCTCACCCTAAACACGGGGAACACACTTGATACCGCCACACCGAAGACAGAAGCAACCGGAAAGGTCAGCAATATTCCTATACCGGCGCCAAATAACGACAGTAACATGGCTTCAGAAAACACTAAGAGCCCTACAAATAGGGGCGTATAGCCCAGTGCCTTCAATGTGGCGTACTCCGATATACGTTCGCGCGCCGTCATTGCCATGGTGTTTGCCACCACCGTCATGATAATAAAAATCACCACAAACGACACTACCCGTATCGCCAGCACAATGGCTTCCGATTGCGCCACAAAGCTGAGCTGAAACGCTTTTTCAGTTTCGGTTAGTGTTTCGGCTAGACTGTTTTTAAAGGTGTCGTCCACTGCCCGCGAGATTTCAGCTGCACGGCTGGCATCTTTAATATCCACTAAAAAAATACCAACACTATCGCCGCGACGCGGCGCGATTTTTTTAACCGTTTCGTTTAAATAATCATAGTGAAAATAGAATTGCCGCGTGAGCGTGCCCTCATCCTTGCCGTCAAAAATCGCCCTCAAGGTAAAGCGCCAATCGCCCTGATAAATCGTACCGCGGATGGGAATAACGTCACCAATTTTCCAACCATGGGTTTCGGCCAATTTGCGCCCAACAGCTGCACCCAATCGATCACGTTTAAATGCCGCCAATTCATCGGGCTTAAAAATGTATTCCGGGTATAACTCAAAATAAGTATCGTGATCAACCGCAAACTGCGGGAAGAAGTTTTTAGGCTCTTTGTACACGCCGCCAAACCAGTTAGAGTAGCTCACCGCTTTCACGCCCTCAACCGCGCGAATTTTATCTTTGTAGGAAATGGGCATGCTGAACACCAGCGAAATCGAGTTGCGCGCGATGAGCCGCGACGAGGATGCCGCATCTGACCCTGCAAACCAGGCGTTAACGACAGTTTGCAACAGACCAAACGCCACCACTGCGACAATTAATCCGAAGATAGTCAGCAGGGAACGCAGTTTCGCGCGAAATATATTTAGAAAAACCAGCTTTAAAAATAGCATTTATTAACTCTATGACACTCTAGAAGTGGCTGAAGAATCCCGTATTTAGGGCGTTTTCAGCCTATTTTTTAGCACTAATTACTCAATTCACCCTTGTCTAAATGCACCATGCGTCGCGCAGTTTGCGCCGCATGGGTATCGTGGGTGACCATAATAATCGTCTTGTTCATTTCTGCGTTTAGGCGGGTAAGCATGCCTAACACTTCTTCGGCGGAGTGTCTATCTAAATCACCCGTAGGTTCATCGCAGACCAATACCGTTGGGTCGGTAACGATGGCGCGGGCGATTGCAACACGCTGCTGTTGGCCACCAGAAAGCTCGTTCGGATAATGATCCATGCGGTCGGACAAGTTCACTAAACCCAACGTCATCTCGACGCGCTCACGGCGTTCAGCTCGACTTAAATTCGTTAGCTGCAGCGGTAGCTCGACGTTTTCGTAGGCATTTAATACAGGCATCAAGTTATAGAACTGAAAAATAAACCCGACGTTAGCCGCACGCCAGCGTGCTAAATCGCCCTCGCTTAAACGGGTAATGTCGCAACCGGCGATTTCGAGTACCCCGGCATCGGGCTTGTCTATACCGGCAATAAGATTTAGCAGCGTGCTTTTACCGGAACCCGACGGCCCCATGAGGGCGATAAATTCGCCCTCTTCAACACTCAACGTAATATCGCGTAACACGGGCACAATTTGATCGCCGCGCCGATAGGATTTCGCCAAATTACGGATATCAACCAATGGCCGCATGTTTTTCTCTGACGTCATGGCTATTTTTTAGCGACCAAAACCGCTGCGCCATCGAGCAGCTTTTCGTTCGGCGTTTGCACCACTTTATCGCCCGGCTTCACACCCGAAACGCGCATAGAATCGCCAATTTTTTCACCTAACGTTACAGGAGTGAGCTTTACTTTATTATCGGTCACCACAAAAACGACATCCTTGCCATCACGCTTTGTCACCGCCGTCGGGCTGATAGCCACTACCGGCGCGCGCTCGCTGCCAAGTAACGCACGTGATAAAAATGCCACCTTGGCGCTCATGTCTGGCAATACCCGCGGATCGCGTTCTAGAAACTCAACTTTAACCAACAATGTGGCTTTGCTGCGGTCAATTGTAGGCACCATGCGGCTAATTTTACCCGCCAAACGCAGCTCTGCGAAGGCATCAAGCTGAATCTCTACCGGCATGCCCACCGTAATTTTGCCAATGGATGTTTCCGAGACGTCGGCTTCAACTTCTAACGTATCCATGTCGGCCATATTCACTACAGCGCCCTTGGAATCAGCGGCAGACGAAAATGGGGTAATAATGTCACCCACGTTCGCGTTTTTGGTGAGCACTACGCCATCAAAAGGCGCACGAATCATCGTTTGTTCAACGGCAACCGCCGTCGCGCGTAAATTAGCTTGCGCCACGTCGATTGCGCCGTTTAAGCTAGCGACGGACGCTTTAGATTTGTCAAATCTAGCCGCTGCAGTATCCAAGGTGGCGGAGGAAATAAAATTCTTCGCCGCTAAGTCTTTTGACCGCGTCAAATTTGCTTGCGCATCGCGCATTTCGGCTAAGCCTTGCTCCAAATTGGCTTTGGATGCACGCAATGCAGCTTGCGCTTGATCCTGCGTGGCGGTCACGTCTTTATTTTCGATGCGCGCGATAATTTCGCCCGCTTTTACCACCGAGCCCTCACGTACCCCTAAAAACTCTAGCCGCCCTGTGGCTTTGGTGGAAACCGACGCTTTGCGCTGGGCCGACACCCGCCCCGTCGCGTTTAGCACCGTGACGACTTGCGAAGGATAAGCCTGAGCAACCGTGGCGAGCTCCACTGATTGTGGCCGTGATTTACCGGCAAAAAACCAGCCCGTTGCCAACAGCAGCGGCAACCCTATCAACACGAACCATTTCCACTTCCCTCGCTTACGTACCGGCGCACCGTTAGCGAAGGCTTTGTCTTCGCGTGATATTTTTAGCTTTGACAAATCAACACTCACGCTCACCACCTTAGTAAATAGATTAATTACACGATTATAGGCCAAGCATCTCAATTACCGGCTCGAAGCGCGAAATTCTTCATGAGCACTTCACGCGCAACGCACGCCACGCTTGAAGATCGCGGTCTGTTTGCGCTATAATATACTTCTACTGTAGCACCGCGTGCCGGGATGGCGGAACTGGTAGACGCACGGGACTCAAAATCCCGCGCTAGCAATAGCGTGCCGGTTCGATTCCGGCTTTCGGCACCACCCTGTATTTGCTGTAAATTGCTCCAATCATGAAACCACACCCTCGACGAGCGTGTGGTTTTTTGTTTCTGATCTCTTTGGGTTGCTCGCTAAATGAATCTTGCTGACTTTGACTATGTTTTACCTCTCGAACTAATCGCGCAGCATCCACCCAGCGTACGGGGTGAAAGCCGACTATTGCACGTTGATGGTGCGACCAATATTGATCGACAATTTGCAGAATTGCTCAGCCTGACAAAACCGGGCGACGTGATGGTGTTTAACGACACCAAGGTAATTAATGCGCGCTTGTTTGGTGAAAAAGCGTCTGGTGGGCGCATCGAAGCTTTGGTAGAGCGGGTTTTAAGTGCCGAAAGTAGCGCTACGGTGCTGGTGCACCTACGAGCGAGTAAGTCGCCAAAACCTAATTCAATGCTCCATTTTGGCTTCGGTCAACACCGTGTAGATGCCCGAATGGTGAGGCGCGAGGACGACTTATTCGTATTGGAATTTTTAGGTGAAAGCACACCTGACGCCTATGAGATCATTGCCAGCATTGGTGCGCTACCACTGCCACCATACATTGCCCACACACCTGACGCCGCTGATATTACCCGCTATCAAACCGTGTATGCGCAACATCGCGGCTCAGTTGCAGCGCCGACTGCTGGCCTGCATTTTGACGATGCGATGCTGGCAGCGCTAACGGCGCGTGGCGTAAATTTAGCCTATGTGACGCTGCACGTGGGCGCGGGCACTTTCCGCCCCGTGCGCGACGATATTGCTACCCATATTATGCATAGCGAGCGCTATGTGGTGAGCGTCGAGACGGCTGCCGTCGTAAACTCCACACGAGCCAATGGCGGTCGTATCATTTGTGTGGGCACGACTTCCATGCGCACCTTAGAATCTGCCTGCGTTGATTCAAAACTACAAGCAGGTAACGCCGAAACAGCGCTATTTGTAACGCCAGGTTATCAGTTTAAATTGGTTGATTGCTTGGTCACAAACTTTCACCTACCAAAATCAACCTTGTTGATGCTCGTGAGTGCCTTTGCCGGACAGGCAGAAATTCGCGCTGCTTATGCGCACGCCATAGACCAAAAATATCGCTTTTTTAGCTACGGCGATGCAATGTTTTTATCGCGAAAACCAATGCCTTCGGCATAAGGCGTTTGATTATTTCACCAACAAAATAGGCACATCGCAGCCAGCAACCACGCGCTGCGCGACGGAGCCAAGCAATACGCGGCCCAGCAGCCCCTTCCCATGGGTTCCCAGCATGATGAGATGGACTTTCTCACGCTTCGCCGCTTTAATAATTTCATCGCCCGCGTCGCCAATCACCCATTCGACTTGAAATTTTACCGCGTGGCGCTGCAGAAATTTTGTAATCGGCGCGAGCACTTTATTGGCTTCGTCTGACTGATAATCAGCAAGTACGTCGCGCAGCACAAAACTCCTGACGCGCGGCGGAAAATTAGGATGCACGAAGAGCACGTGCAATTCGCCGTTTTGCGCTAAGAGTTCCTCATGCGTAACTAAGAAAGCCAATGCTTTTTTAGTGAATTTACTACCGTCTGCGGCGAGTAAAATTTTCATCGCCGTTACCGTAAAACCAAAACCGGAATACCCGTGTGGGTGAGTACATCAAGCGTTTCGCTCCCCAAGAGCATTCGGCTTAGCCCTTTTCGGCCGTGCGATGCCATGACGATCAAATCACATTTATGTTCTTGCGCTGCGCTAATAATACCTTCGGCCACGGGATCATGGCCTACTAAGGTAGTTGCGTTAAGCCCAAGCGAGAGCGCCTTTGCCTGTGCAGCACGCACGACGGCCTTTGCCTGTTCTTGTGCAGCGCTATCAATTCGCGCAATGTCTTGTGGCGCTAAAACACCGGTACTATCATAGTAAGCGCGAATGACTGCGGTGTAGGCCACCACATCTGCCCCAAGCGCCTTTGCAAGCGCAATACCGGAATCTTCTGCTTTTGTTGACAGTTCACTACCGTCAGTTGCGATGAGAATTCGTCTGAACATGATTAGCCTCCAAGGGTGGAAAGCCTCATGTTGCGGCGCGCAGCGGTGCAGCATGTTGATCTAGCGCAATGAACTTTGATTAAACACGTATTGCTAATGAAACTAACTGCCGCGCTTCACCCGTTCTGGCGAAAATTCAACCGATTGCCAGCTAGATTGCTAGCTAATAGGTTCGGCCGCTATCACTTCAAAAGCCACCATATTCCAACCTCTGCCGCGTAGCCTTACTCGACCAAAGCGAATCGTGTAGGCAGTTTCGCCAGCTTTTAAGCGCAGGCTGGATTGCGCTTTAGAAATAGTTTCACTGATGATGATGGAATCATCACCACGCAGTTGGCCCGAAATATTGGAGCGCGCGCCAAGTTGGCCGGTAGAAGCAATTTCTTCACCCGGAATAAACAAAGCCGATACGCCTGGCCGTTGCGCGCCACTCTCCGGCTGTACGAGGTGGTCTAAAGTAATACGCACGGCGTTCCGTGCCAAAATTTGCATGCCCACCATCACCCGATTGCCAGTATGCTGCGACGCCTTACGCGTGACGTAACCAATTATGGGTGCACGGGCATTTTCGGCCGTGATGCTCAGCAAATCACCCGTTTCAACGCTTTGCGCCAGCCCATGATCAAGCGCAAAACCGACACCTGTTGAACTCATATCGTGCAAGGGCCAGCTTTTTCGAGCAAGATCAATAGGTGAAAAATTGGCCGCTTTTTGCGAAAACGCAGGATAAGCGTGGGTGCCCGTTG
>JANNXI010000250.1:0-13863 GCA_031409495.1 Betaproteobacteria bacterium | reverse complement strand
GCCATCAGGGCGTTGTGGCTTTAGCAGAGCCGGTGCAATTAGCGCAATTTGTAGAAGATGTATTAGACGAAATGCCGGCAGATTTGCCGCCGTTTTTGTTGGTGCTAGATGGCGTGACCGATCCGCATAATTTAGGCGCATGTTTGCGCTCAGCCGATGCCGCAGGCGTACACGCAGTCATCGCGCCGAAGGATAAAAGCGTTGGCTTAACGGCAATTGTTGCCAAAGTGGCCAGCGGTGCGGCCGAAACAGTGCCCTACATCATGGTGACGAATTTGGCGCGCACCTTGCGCGACTTAAAAGACCGTGGCATTTGGCTGGTTGGTTTAGATGAAGACGGTGACAAACCGGTGTACCAATCGCGCTTGACGGGACCGTTAGGGTTGGTAATGGGTGCTGAAGGTGACGGCATGCGCCGTTTAACCCGCGAAACCTGCGATGAATTGGTGCGAATTCCCATGCTTGGCCAAGTAGAAAGCTTAAATGTGTCGGTAGCGGCAGGCGTTTGCTTGTTCGAAGCCGTGCGCCAGCGTGAGGCGGCGGGCACAATTGCGGCCGCGGCCGCGGTCGGAACGGCTACAACTAGCTAGTGCGCTTCAATTGGTCGTTTTTTATAGCGTAAGCCAATGTTGACGGCATCGGTGGCTCCTATGCTGCACAAATTGCTATAAACGCTAAAACTACACTAGTCCTTGAGTGAAAACGGCCGGCGTAGTATCATTTGGGCTTGAAAAGATAGGCTGCAAATTAGGCCCATAAGCAATATTTAAGTGAATTTACGTGATTATTTCCTTTGTTTCCATCTTAACTTGTTCGAACTGCTAGATAAATGAAAAACCTCCTTATTAAATTTGCGGCACCGTGTTTCGCTGCCGCGCTTGCATCAGTTGCAGGTGGTGCAGCCGCACAAACACCTGCCGCTGCTGCCGTGGGCGATCCGGTAGCCGGCGGCAAGCGCGCCGTTGCAATTTGCTCGGGCTGCCATGGTGTGATTGGCTCTAAAACTGCGTTTCCCGAAGTGTATGCTGTGCCTAAAATTGGCGGGCAACAAGCGGGCTACATTTATAGCGCGCTGAAGGCCTACAAATCAGGAGAGCGGTACAACCAAACAATGAAGGGTTTAGCGTCAGCCTTGTCTGACAAAGACATACTAAACATTGCTGCTTACTATGCGGCAGCCGGAGGGGAAGGCAAATGAAAACGCTTAAATTGAACACCATCGCTTTGACAGTTGCTTTCGGAATTAGCGCGTTTGTGAGCGCAACCGCTTCTGCCAGTTCTGTGTCAGGAAGCGTTGAAGCCGGTAAAACCAAGGCTGCCACTTGTGCTGCCTGCCACGGCGAAGGCGGCGCGAAGCCGATTGCGCCTGATTACCCGATATTGGCTGGTCAGCATCCTGATTACATCGTTGCCGCTTTACAGCAATATAAATCGGGTAAGCGGAAGAATGCGTCAATGAATGGTTTTGCCGCTGCGCTAAAAACACAAGATATGAAAGACTTGGCGGTATATTATGCGGCGCAGCCTTCGCCATTGCGGTCCAAATATTAGTTTTTTAAAGTTTTGTTTGTAATATCTAACGCTGGCTGATGCGCCCATCAGCCAGCGTTATTTTTTGTGGGTTTGGTTTTAGCGCTAGTTCGCAAATTTGTTCGTTCTTTGTTTAAAGGGATTGGTCATGCCATTCATCGGATTGGGAATTTTACACTTTGCCGTTGCGCTATTTTTTGCAATTCATGCAATGCGCAATAGCCAGCAAATGTACTGGCTGATTATTTTATTCACATTTCCAATTTTGGGCAGCTTGGTATACTTTTTTGCGGTGTACTTACCTGGCAGCAAGATGGAGCGGGGTGTTAAAAAAATGGCTTCAGCCACCGCAAAAGGTATCGTCCACACGCTTGATCCAAAGCGAGAACTACGTGAAGCCCAAGAAATTTTTGAATACACGCCCACTGCGCAAAACCAAATGCGTCTAGCTGCTGCGCAGTATGGCGCGGGGCAATTTGCCGATGCGGTAGTGAACTATGAAGCTTGCTTAGTTGGCCCATTTTCAAGCGATGTGACAATGCGCTTCGGCGCAGCTTTAGCTTACATCGGACACCAACAACACGCACAAGCTATCAACCATTTAGAGGCTATTCGCCGCGAAAACCCCACATTTAAACCTGAAGAAGTATCCTTAACGCTGGCACGATCGCTAACCGCAGCAGGCAGACAGTCCGATGCAAAGACCGAGCTTAGCGCTGCAAATGCGAAATTCGGTAACGTCGAAGTACGTGCTGAATATGCCATCGCACTAGTCGCTGCCGGAGAAATTCGCCAAGCCACCGCAATACGCGAAGAAATTGCCCGCGACATGAAGCGTTGGAGCAGCCACACTAGCGACTTATACATGCCCGTGATTCGGCGCTTAGATGCGGCGTTGGCGGCAGTTTCGAAGGGTTAGGAGCAGATAAGCGCTACCTAAAAATTCACGCCAATTGTTGCTGCGCGAGCGTATTTTGCGCAGTACGTAGTTTGATATTGCTTGGCGCCCAAGAACCAGTACTTTCTGCTTGTTGCGTGTTACGCGCTTTGCTGGCATTTTTAGCTTGCTGGCGCAGTAGCGTTTGGCCAACTAGCGGTTCGGCTGCGCTAGTCCGTAAATTATTGCGCGCTAGTAGCCGAGCGCGGCGTGACGGCGTGGCCAGCTTCACAGAGGCACTTGATCCTGCTGGCAGGTTAACTGAGACCAAGCGGTCAAACCGGTTCAGCCGGAGAACATCAATCCGCGTTTCGGCGAGCTGTAGCGTTTCAACGGATGTCTGGAGATGGCCTAAAATAGGGCGTCTTTGGGTGGTCTCTATGGTGGTTTCAGGCTTGTTTTGTACTGGTTTTGAATGCGCTGGCGTTGCGCTGACCTTCGATAGGGTAGACGTCGGCTGAACGCCAATGTTTGTGCCCACGTTGGATTTTGCTAGTGCGGCGGCTGACTTTGATATCTTTACTGAAATGGGGATAGCGGTATTGGTGGCACAGCTGGCATCGAAGGCTTTGGTCGCATGTACGGCTTCGCCGGGACGGCCTGAAAGAACTGTTACCCACGCGTCCGCGGCTGCAGCGTGATTAAACGAGGCGCTAGGCTTTTCTTCCCGCGTTGGACAGGTAGCGGCAGCGAAGGCGCTTGAATAGCTAATACCGTTGAGCATTGGAACATCGAGCGATTTTTTTCGTTTGCTTGCAGAAGTTGCGCGCGATTGTGGTTCAAAAATAATTGCTCTCGTATTTACCAGTAAGTCTGCAGCGCTCGGGGCAGGGCGTGCGACTGAGTTTGTAACTGCATTAGACCACCCATCGATTTGCTGCGGTTTACTCGCCGGCGCAATACCAAGCAGCAACCGAACAGCAGTATCGGTATTTATCGTTTCGTCGCTTGCGACGAGCATAAATAATAGGGTGCCGCTTGTGTGTGCAAGTTGACTAAGCGCGTTGCGCTGGTTGACATTGACACTGGCTTCAGGCCAGTAGAGCAGTACGCGGGCATTACCCGCGCGCAGCGCTTGTGCTGCTGCCCAATAGCTAGTGTGGCCGTATGCCATTACTATTTGCAGGTTTTCAGTGGCGATACCGTGATCTTGCAGCGTGGGTAAGTGCGGCATTTGGGGTGGCGAAATCCACGCAACTTGTTGTTTTGCCTGCGTTATTTTGACGAGCAGTGGTAAAAATAGAGCGAGTTCGCTGAAGGCAAAATTGTCCGCGACTACTTCAACCGTACCAAATTCGGGCCAGCCGCCGTTGATAAGTGCTGCATCTAGTGCGCCATAGCCAGTGCTTTGGCCGGTGCTGTAACTGGTACTGCGGCCAGTATTGTTGCTTTTAGGTGCGCAGGCCAAAATTTTGGGCGTCGAGGGCGGCATGGCTGAAGCGCCGGTAGAAGAGTTTACGCCAACATGATTTGTACTCCCTCTAACGTAATCAAGCACGGATGAGTTTAAGCGCTGAAAAACCAGCTGTGCTTGGTCAAATATGGTGTTGAGGGCGAAATTTAGAATCATGATGTGCTCCGCGAGGGTAGGGTTATCTTTAGTTTCTAAGCTTGTCGAATTAGGCCTACAAACAAGCCTTCGATGGAAAAATCGGCGCTGCGTGGGTCAACTTCGATTGGGGCAAAATCTGGGTTCTCTGCCAACAGGCGCACGCTTTCACCTTTGCGGGTGTAGCGTTTTAGGGTCACTTCTTCACCGATTCTGGCTACCACTACTTGCCCGTCGCGTGCGTCAGCAGTTTTGTGCACTGCGACTAAATCACCGTCGATTACGCCAATATCGCGCATGCTCATGCCCTTTACGCGGAGCAAAAAATCTGCGTGGGGACGAAAATAATTGGCGTCAAATTTCACGCGGGTTTCAATGTTTTCTTGCGCTAAGATTGGGCTGCCTGCGGCAACGCTGCCGATCACGGCTAAACCAGTTTGTTGCAGCAAGGAGATGCCGCGCGCTTTGCCTGCCTGCAGCTGAATTGCGCCTTTTGCGACCAAGGCTTGCAGGTGCTTCACAGCAGCGTTGTGGGATGCGAAGCCAAAATGCGCTTGAATTTCTTGCAGGCTGGGCGGCATGGATGCGCCTTCGATGGTTTCACGAATGAAGTCGAAAATGGCTTGTTGGCGAGGGGTGAGATTTTGCAAGATTGGCTCAGCTTTTATAAAAGTTGTTTTAGTGCAATGGCTTAGGTAATTGTTGATGGTGCAAATTCATACGGTGTAAATAATTACACCATATTGGTTTTGGGAATGCAAGGGTTATTTTTTGCCATTGAGATTTCGGTAGCATCTGGACGAAGTATTCGTATTGCCAACACCAACCCGGCTAGCGCATATGGCCGCCCGAGCCGGGCTACGGGAAGCTGAGCGAGCTGACCTACGGGAAGCGGCGGGCAGGCGCACCAAAAAAAATGCCTTGAAAACGCCCTAATAGTGGGCATCTCCAAGGCATTTATTCAGCGTTTTTTAGCCTTAAACTAGCTGCTCGAATATCAGTTGCAGTGTTTCGTTACCCCGAAATTCGTTGCGGCTTAAGCGGAATGCGCCTTCAATTTCTGGGGG
This sequence comes from Betaproteobacteria bacterium, assembly GCA_031409495.1. Classification (GTDB taxonomy): domain Bacteria; phylum Pseudomonadota; class Gammaproteobacteria; order Burkholderiales; family Usitatibacteraceae; genus JANMDR01. The sequence continues at coordinate 8,780 of JANNXI010000250.1, read as the reverse complement.
CAGTGGGTCTGGTGACCCGAAGCGTAGGGCTTCGATTTCGGCATTGCTACCGGCAATTTGTAGCTTCAGTTTTAGGTGTTTTTCGCCGACTACTCGTTGTGACACCACGCTAAATTTGCCACGAAAAGTAGGGGCAGCAAAGCCTTGTCCCCATACGTATTTTTGGGTTTCACGGACAAAGTCTAGGTTGAAGTCGGCATTAGCTAATTCGCCGTCAGTTTCCACCCGTAGTGCTAAATCTTCTGGCTGCAACATGCTGCGCGCCGCTGCTTCAAAAGCGTCAACAAACTTGGCGTAATCATCAATTTTTAAGCTCAAGCCTGCTGCCATTGCATGGCCGCCAAATTTTTGCAGTAGTTGCGGGTGGCGTTTTGAGACTAAATCTAGCGCATCGCGGAGGTGCAGGGTGCCAATCGACCGGCCAGAACCTTTCAAATTGCCTTGGCCGTCGGGCGCGAAGGCGATCACGGGGCGGTGGTAGCGCTCCCGTACGCGGGACGCCAAAATGCCGATGACGCCTTGGTGCCATGTGGGTTGGTACACGCAAATGGTGTAGCCGTCGCTCGGCACGCTGTCATCATCTTGTGCTTCTTCCAGTTGAAACATCGCTTCGTCGCGCATGTCGCCTTCGATTTCGCGGCGTTCGCGGTTTAGGGTGTCGAGCTCGGTAGCCAGTGCGGCCGCAGTTTCTGCGTTTTCGGCTAGCAAACAGCTAATACCTAGGCTCATATCGGTTAGGCGGCCAGCGGCGTTTAAGCGCGGGCCGATGACAAAGCCTAGCTCGTAAACAGACGCAGTTTCAGCTTTGCGTCCTGCAATATCTAGCAGTGCCGTAATGCCTGCAGATGCCCGTCCGGCGCGGATGCGCGCCAAACCCTGATCAACTAATATGCGGTTATTTTGATCCAATCGCACTACGTCGGCTACCGTGCCGAGCGCCAGTAAATCAAGCAGCACTGATAAATTTGGGGTTGGTTTTGCGTCATACGCACCGCGCTTGCGCAGTTCCGCGCGCAGCGCCAACATTACGTAAAAAATTACGCCGCAACCCGCTAAATTTTTGCTGGCAAAATTACAGCCGATTTGGTTGGGATTAACGATACACGCGGCTTGCGGGGTGATGGCACCGGGCAAATGATGATCTGTTACCAGCACTTTGATGCCCAGCCGATTCGCTTCCGCTACGCCGTCCACGCTGGCAATGCCGTTATCTACGGTGATAATCCAGTCTGGCATCTGCTCAGCCGCTAAGCGCACAATTTCGGGCGTTAAGCCGTAGCCAAATTCAAAGCGATTTGGCACGATGTAGTCAACAATTGCACCCATCATTTGCAGCGCTTTCATGCCGATTGCGCAGGCCGTCGCACCATCTGCATCGTAGTCAGCGATGATGAGTAGGCGTTGTTTCGCGGCAATGGCGTCGGCTAGCAAAATGGCTGCAGCGCCGGTATTGGTAAGGGTTTCAGGCGGTATTAGGGCGCTTAAATCAGTTTGTAATTCCGCAGCATGCAAGACGCCACGCGCCGCGAACAGCCGCGCCATGCGCGGCGATAAGCCAGCTTGTTGAAGCTGTGCTGCTGCGGCCTCGTTGACTGTGCGGGTGAAAATTTGCGGGTTTAGATGAGTGGTCATAGTGACTATTTTGAGCCGAAAAGCTGCTTAAAAAAGGACTTAAAACTGAACGGCGCGATGGTATAAATTATGGTGCTAACGGTGTGCGGATCAATTAACCGTAAACAGCTAATTTCACCACGCTGTAACTGCTGGTGTAATGGGCTGAAGAGGCTTGAATCTAGGGCGTCTCTAGCGTATTGCCAACGTGAAAAATCTTGCTCAACCGCAATAGATCCTAGGTTATCGATTGTAACCACGCTATTTTCGCTAAATTTTGTAGATACCCAATTATCGGGTATTTCCAGGCATTTAGCTTTGTGAAAGTCTGCTAATGCTAGAGTTTCAAAATTGGCGCTATAAACAGCTTGGTAAGGGGCTTTAACAGCTGTTGTTAGTGATGTTGAACCACCAAACACCCACACGCCGTTAATCGGCGCCAGTCCACCTAATTCGCGCTGTTCATTCACGGGGTGGTTAAACAACAGCATTTGCACCTCATTCAATATAGCGCGCCAGTTTAAGCCCCCCGATTGACTCACTGGCATGTGCGTAAAAAGCTCCCCTCTCGCCGCGATCCAGCTTGCACTACTGGCTGAAGGTGCTTTATTTACGGGGCATTGCACATACCAGCGCGATGGTGTTGCAGCTGCAAACAATAGCCCATCTTGCGCAAAATGATGATTTAGCGTGGTGACTAGTGCGGTGGCTTCGAGGGAACTAATTTCTAAATGAGCGCCCCTAAAAAGCGCTAGTGCATCGCGATCAGGTTTTAAATACACTGGTTCTGCCACTAGCCAAATATGGTCAGCGGGGGCCGGGTTAAGCCTTTCAGCGCTAATTTCAGAATTAACGAATAGGCTGGAGATGCCCGAATATAGGGCATCTTCAGGCATGTTAAATTGCTGTAAAAGCCAAGAAAAACTGCCTGGCGCGCTGGCCGTAGTTTCAGTTTTACGCGCTTTACCTAGCAGGGCAGCTAGCGACGCAGGCTCGGCGGTGACAGACTTTGGCAGCGCGGCCAACGCCGCCGCCGAAAGTTGCAAATTCGGAATCAATATATCGACATTCATAAGCTCGGCAGTCTATCATTGCGGAACTCAATTTTTAGTGAATCTCTATTTTGAATCCATTTTTAAACGCCTACTCCCTGTTTATCGGGCTGCGTTACACCCGCGCCAAGCGCAAAACGCGGTTTATTAGTTTCATTTCGCTTATTTCCGTTGGTGGTATTGCCTTGGGCATCACCGCGCTCATTGTTGTGCTGTCGGTGATGAACGGTTTTCAACGTGAGATTCGCGGCAAAATTTTGGGCGTTGCCTCCCACATTCAGGTTCTGAGCAATGGCGATGGACTAAAAGATTGGCAAGCAGTAGAAAAAGAAAGCCGTAAAAATCCTGCAGTACAAGCCGTGGCGCCGTTTGTAAATGGGCAGGGCATGCTGGTAAATGGGAATAATATTCGCGGTGTTGGTATTCGCGGTATCTTGCCCACGGAAGAAGCAAGCGTCTCAAGTCTTGCGCGCGACATGCTTTTTGACACCAAGTTAGAGAGCCTAAAGCCTGGCGAATATGGCATCGTGCTTGGCGTTGAGCTAGCGCGTGCCCTGCGCGTGCGGGCGGGCGAAAAAATTCAACTCATGGCGCCGCAAGGCAGCCTAACGCCAGCCGGGTTGGTGCCGCGTTTGCGCTCATTTACGGTGATCGGCTTATTTTCATCTGGACACTATGAATATGACCTTAATTTAGCGCTTATTCACCTGCGGGATGCACAGGTACTGTTTCGCATGGAAGACAATGTTTCTGGCGTGCGGCTAAAGCTCGATCAAACCGATAAAGCACCGCGCATCGCGAAGGAATTAAACAGCCAGTTTTTCGATTCACCGGCCACCCCAAACATCTACGTTACTGACTGGACGCAGCAAAACCAAACTTACTTTAATGCCGTGCAAATCGAAAAGCGCATGATGTTTATCATCCTGTTGCTGATTATCGCTGTGGCTGCATTTAATTTAGTGGCCACCTTGGTGATGGCTGTGACCGACAAGCAATCCGACATCGCTATTTTGCGCACGCTGGGTGCCAGCCCTGCGGGCATCATGAAGATTTTTATGGTGCAAGGCGCGCTAATTGGCGTGATTGGCACCGTGTTAGGCGTGATTGCCGGCGTGGTGCTGGCGTGGAACGTCGGTGATATTGTGTCCGGGATTGAAAAAATGCTCGGTCAGACTTTGCTGGCCAAAGAACTTTATTTTATCCCGCGGCTGCCTTCTGATTTGCATTGGAATGAAGTAGGGTTGGTGGCGGCATTGGCCCTTAGTATGGCGTTAATCGCCACCATTTATCCGAGCCTTCGCGCTGCCAATGTGCGTCCTGCGGAGGCATTGCGTTATGAATAGTACTGTGCAAAATTCTGGCGTGGTGATGCAGTGCGACGGCGTAACGAAAACGTTCGGCGAAAGTTCTGCCGCTGTGCACGTGTTGAACAACCTAAACTTTAAAGTAAGCGCTGGCGAAACGGTTGCCATCGTCGGTCAGTCAGGTTCTGGCAAAAGCACCTTGCTGCATATTTTAGGCGGGCTTGATTTGCCAACCAGTGGCGATGTGTTTTTACAAGGCAAAGCCATCAATAAACTAAGTCCCGTTGAGCAAGGAAATTTGCGCAATCAGGCGCTGGGCTTTGTATACCAATTTCATCATTTGCTGAATGAATTCTCAGCTCTTGAAAACGTAGCCATGCCCTTGCGGATACGTGGCACGCGCTTAAACGAAGCGCACGAACGCGCCGCAGCCGTTTTGGCTGAGGTTGGCTTGAGCCATCGCGTTACGCACCTGCCCGGCGAGCTTTCGGGGGGAGAGCGCCAGCGCGTCGCCATTGCTCGAGCGCTAGTGACTGAGCCTGCGTGTGTGCTCGCAGACGAGCCTACGGGCAACCTTGATCGCACCACCGCAGATGGGGTATTCGAGCTCATCTTGAACCTAAACGCGAAGCGCAACGCGGCGCTAATTATGGTCACGCATGATCGCGCTCTAGCCGCAAAAATGGGGCGGGTTGAGACATTGCAAGATGGTAGATTTATTGTTTAAAAGACGAGTGATTATGCTGCACTGCACCATGAAAACCCTCGTAAATACTGTGTGTCTTTTGGCGAAAATGGTTGACTATCGCGCGCCGCGCCGCCTATACTTTAAGGGCGTTCGTGTGTGCGCTCATTTTCATTTTCGCACGCGAAATTAAATCGACACAGCAATAAATAAAAGTCGAAAAGATGCAGCTTGAAGCAGCAGTTTAAAGAGCATTCTTAAAATATAAATTGGAGGAACACATGGAACTAACGGAACTGCATCGCAGTTACTGGACGAAAAACCTGAAGATCACGGCGGTGCTGCTGATCATTTGGTTTATCTCAACTTTTGTAATGATTTTTTTCGCTCGGGAATTGGCCACCATTAATTTCTTTGGGTGGCCTTTGTCGTTTTATATGGCAGCACAAGGCTCATTGATTATTTATGTGCTTATCATCGGCTTTTATGCATGGCACATGCGTAAATTGGATATTGAGCATGGCGTTGATGAAGGAGCACTAAAATGAGCGCTCATCTCACCTTTAATCAACAGCTAAAAAAATACTATACCTTTTACACCGGTGGCTTCATCACCTTTGTGATCCTGCTCGGTATTGCCGAGTACATGGGCATGCCAAGGGTGTACATTGGTTACTGCTTCCTAGCCGCCACTATCCTGCTGTATGCAGGTATCGGTATTATGAGCCGCACCTTAGACGCCGCTGAATACTATGTGGCAGGTCGAAAAGTACCCGCATTATTTAATGGTATGGCAACGGGCGCTGACTGGATGTCTGCTGCATCGTTTATCGGTATGGCTGGCACCCTGTACCTTCAAGGTTTTGACGGCCTCGCTTTTATTATGGGTTGGACGGGCGGCTATTGCTTGGTGGCATTATTGCTGGCGCCATACTTGCGGAAGTTTGGTCAGTTCACGATCCCAGACTTTTTAGGTGCACGTTACGGCGGCAACTCTGCGCGGCTTATCGGTGTATTCGCGGCCATTGTGGTGTCTTTCGTTTATGTCGTCGCCCAGATTTATGGCGTTGGTTTGATCACAAGCCGCTTCACAGGCCTTGAGTTCGCTTGGGGTATCGTCGTTGGCTTGGCAGGTATTTTAGTCTGTTCGTTCTTGGGCGGTATGAAAGCCGTTACTTGGACGCAGGTTGCGCAATACATTATCTTGATCATCGCCTACATGATTCCAGTTGTATGGTTAGCTGTGAAGCAAACTGGGGTACCCGTGCCGCAGCTTATATACGGATCGCAGCTTGAGAAAGTAACGGCGAAAGAAATTGAGTTAGGCAAAGACCCGCGAGAACTTGAGGTACGAAAAATTTTTGGTGATCGAGCCAAAGCTGCGGACGTAAAGCTTAAAGACATTCCGGGCTCATTTGAAGCTGATAAAGTCGCTATGGCAAAAACCGTTGATGAATTAAAAGCGGCTGCCGAGCCAAATGCCACGGCTATCGCTAAAGCCGAAAAAGCCATCACGGCGTTTCCGAAAGACCTAAAAGCTTACGAGGCTATGCTCAAGGCGCACAAAGCGTCTGCTGGTCGAGCGGCGGCAATATTGCCGCACGCTACCCCTTTCCCGGGCGTTGGCAAAGATGATGCAGCCAAAGCTGAAAATAGCGATGTAAAGCGTAATAACTTCTTGGCGCTAGTGTTTTGCCTAATGCTTGGTACCGCCGCGTTACCACATATCTTGATGCGCTACTACACCACACCTTCTGTGCAGGAAGCACGGGTATCGGTGTTCTGGTCGCTGTTCTGCATCTTCTTACTGTACTTCTCCGCGCCCGCTCTGGCTGTGCTGGTGAAGTACGATATATTCACGAATGTGGTCGGTAAGAATTTTGCTGATTTACCGGCCTGGGTTTCAAGCTGGCAAGCGGTAGATAAAACGCTGATGAACATTGTCGATATTAATTTGGACGGTATCGTACAGTTGGCTGAAATTGCCATCGGCGGTGATATTGTGGTATTAGCAACGCCTGAAATCGCTGGTCTACCGTATGTGATTTCTGGTTTAGTGGCAGCGGGTGGTTTAGCTGCGGCGCTATCTACAGCGGATGGATTGCTGCTAACGATTGCAAATGCCTTATCGCATGACGTTTACTACAAAGTGATCAACCCAGATGCAACCACTAAAAAACGTATTTTTATTTCCAAAGCACTATTGTTGTTGGTTGCAGCTGTGGCTGCAGCCGTTACAGCGACGAAACCGGGAGATATTTTGTTCTTAGTTGGTGCGGCATTCTCCCTCGCGGCATCGGCATTTTTCCCGGCCTTGGTGTTTGGAATTTTCTGGAAACGCGCCAATAAGGCTGGTGCTATTGCTGGTATGGTAGTTGGATTGGGCGTCTGCATGTACTACATGTTGCGTACCTATAAATTCTTCCTTGATTTGGGCTTCCCAAAGATGGATTTATGGTTCTCCATTCAACCGATCAGCGCGGGTGTGTTTGGCGTAACGGCCGGCATCATAACCCTGGTTGTCGTTAGCTTGTTGACCAAAGCGCCAGATGAAGCCACGCAAAACTTGGTTGAGCACGTTCGTTATCCGTCTATCAAGGGCGATAAAATGGACACAGCAGGCGCAGCCCTGTAGCTACTTATTGTTGTAACGATAAACCCGCAGGACGCCTGAATCTAGGCGCTTTGCGGGTTTTTCTTTGTGGTGATAATTTTGCCTTGCCTAACCGTCAATTAAATTAGTTTGGAGCGTTCATTGAGCACCTTAGCAATTCTTAAAGTTATAAAGGGTATGTTAGAACTCGTGGGGTTTTGCCTAATTGGGCAGGGCATGGTTGCGCTTTTTGCGGGGCCTTCGCGGCACACCAATTTTGTATATGTGCTGTTAAAATTAATTACCAGCCCCGTGACGCGTCCAATACGTTTCTTAACTAAAAGATTTATCCAAGAACGCTTTGTCGGTGCGATTGCGTTTGGTGTTTTATTGTGGCTGTGGATAATGACATTTGCCGGTATCGTTTACCTTCTAGCGCAAAGCATCCCCAAGTAATTTTTCTATCTAAAAACTATGACCGATTTTTTTGTAGCCCGTGAACGCGATAACCTATTTCGTCGCATTGAAGAACTCACCCCCACCATGCGCTCGCGTAAGAGTTTGGTCACCGGCCACGCGCTAATTTGCCATTTTAATGATGAATTGCGCACCATGTTAGGTTTGCAAGCGGCTCGAGGTTCATCGATACTTTTAAGCCGTACCTTGTGGCGTTTCTTGGTGTTTTATGTGATTCCTTGGCCAGAACGTGAGCCACGTAATGAGCCGGCATTACAGCGTTTTATTGGGGTGCAGGCACCTCGAGATTTTGCCAGCGATCATGCTGAGTTTGTAGCGCTGCTGCAGCAGTTAGACGCCCGAATTATCAGCGCAGCCCTCGAGCCGCATCCTACATTTGGTGCGCTCACGTTTAAGCAGTGGGGTCGTTGCTTATTCTTGCACATTGATTTTCATCTTACGCAATTTGGCATACACGGCGAATTTGCAAAGCGCGATATCGGCATTTCGGGTGGCACTACAGCTCGATAGGGCTAATTGCGCGTAGCCCAACAGGCTGCTAAAGTCCGATTGTCGCCCAAAAAGGATCGCTTGCCGCGCGCGCATTTACGCTGGTGAGTACGGTTTTGGTATTGCTAGCGATGGCAAGAAACTCGTCTTTCGTATTGGTCGATTCCACCGATAGGGCGAAGCGTTCGCCGCTGGGGCCTAGGGTTTTTTCGATCAGCTTGACCAATTGCTTTTGCGCGTTACGTAGATCAAACGCGATGATCAGATTTGGCGTCGTGGCTAGCGCGTGCGCGGGATTGGTGCTGGCGGGCGTTTCGTCACTTCCACTAGTTGGTGCGGTGGTGGTAATTAAACCCAAATTTTTCATTAGCCCCACCCCGCAGTAGGTTGTATTACGTTAACCTATTGATTTCGCTTGCTATTTGGGGCGAATTGCGCCGCAACGGAGCGCACTAAATCAGAACGGAGTAACCGATGGCATTTGAGCTACGTTTTAGCGATAAAGAAGTGACGGCTTGGGGTGGTCTTGCTGTGATGAAACAGATGCTCGATCGTCTCGATTTTGC
>JANNXI010000249.1:0-6422 GCA_031409495.1 Betaproteobacteria bacterium | reverse complement strand
ATCAACGCAAGTGCGCACGGCAGGATAACTTAACCCCGTCATACTCACAATTTGCATGATCTTGATGCCTTTCTTATGCAACCGCACGACTTGCTTACGCCGCTCGTAGAGTTGCTCTAGTGTTTGCTTTCGTGCGTTTTATTTTTCCATAATTTTTGTAGTCGTAAAACTTTAAAAAGTTCATACTTTATCGGGCCGAATCTATTGGGTTCACCAGCCGGGTGTTACTTAATATCGCGAAAAAGAAGCGGCCATGTTGCTAGAAGACCAAGTACCCCGAACAATGCGCCGACTAGCATCCAAATGTACTTGGCAATGGTTAGGTTGTTGTTGGCATTACCGTTGACATCGCGGCAGGCGTGGTTGATTGCGTTTTGTATTTTCCACACTACCCACATGAGTACCGGAAACACTAGAAACGGCTCAAAAGTGGTTAGCGGCGCTGCGACCTTTATGCTCGCCAGACGGGAGCAAATACTAGCAGCCTGTCGGACTATGGCAATCGGAAGCAAAATTTGGCTGCGCCGAGCCAGATTTCACCGATTTTTTACGTCAATATCGAGCATATTGACTCAAAAATCGGTGAAATATGGGTCGCGCAGGCGGATTTTGAGCCGATTTAGCTATAGCCCGACAGGCTGCTAGAGATGATCGTCGTTGAAATAAATACGGCGACCACTAGGCCCGGCGTCCATGCATAAGCGATGTCGTTCCTTTTTAAATGGTTTTCAATGCGCTCAGCTAGTGACGTAGCAAAGTAGACACTGAAAATAGCCCGTGGTATTGGCGAAATATTACTGCCTTCTTGCTCTTTCACGGCCTTCCACTGTCGGTAAAACCAATACACACCGTAGATGCCGAAGGTAGTGATAAAAAGTAGCAGGAATTTCTTCTTACTCACGATGTAAAAGCTAGCTTCTTCGGTATCTGAGGTGATTTCCGCAGCGTGAGGTGCGGCAGCGGAGTTGTTGCTTTCACTGCTTGTTTCTTGATTACCGCTCATCTTGCTTGGCCTTTTTGTGAATTAAATTTATCGGTTCAGCGAGTGCGCGCCTATGCCCCTAAAACGGTGCACCTTCTGCAGCAGTTGCCTCGTCCCCACCACCTTCGCCCCCCAGCGCTTCAATTAAGTCGTCAGTCATTTTCGTAACTTCGCCTGCCATCATCACAAAGTCTGCGTCAAATCGCTCGTCGGCATCGTCACCGCTGTCGGTTTCCGTTACTACATCTACCGGCGCGACGCGCTTGATTACAAAGGTTTCACCCAACACAAACGAAACGCGGTTTTGCCATGTCATGGCGAGCCGAACGCACTGTTTACCTTGAGTGATGTGGTTATTCGCCTCGTCTACGGCCATACTTTGGCGGGTGAGACGTAGCGTAGCTTTGGTGTCGTCTGATGCGCGTAATTCCGTGTCTTGATCGATGCTAAAGCCTTGTGGTGCCTCGTCTGCAGCCAGCCATGCCGTCATGCAACTTGATGGCGATTTGGTGGTATCGACGCGAATCAAGGGCAGGCCGGGTACGGATTTGCAAAGCAAGGCTACGATCAATTCAGCTTTGGCGGGCGTGGCGGAATCAACGGCTACTAAACCTGTTTTTGGATTGATCCACACTTTCGTGCTGGCGCGCACTGAGAACGCGCGGGGCAGTAAATCGTTGGTGACGTGTTCTTTTATCTCACGCATCTGCTTGCGACCAACTTTGAAGCCCTGTTGGTTTTCAAGTGCTGCCGCTTTGGCCTCCATTTCTTGCTTAATCACTGACGAAGGTAAGAGCTTTTTTTCAACCGTGAGCTGCAATAAAAATTGCCCAGCCACGGAATATACGAGGGAGGGCTCTACTTCTTCAGGCAAGGCGCGGGGCGCAGTCCATCCCTGGGTTTGTACTTCAAAGCCTGAGCATGGACGTAATGGATAGCGCGAAAGCTGCGTATTAAGAGCCTCTACAGTCATCTGCCAATTAGTTGGCACGCGATACAGTTGTAAATTTCTAAACCACATAAAATAATTTCCGCAGCAAATTAGCTAAAACAAAAGGGGAGACGCAGTGTAGCGCAAGCCAGCAGAGGTCACTAGTTTTTCATGGGAATCTTTTTATCTAAAATGGCCACGGCGGTAATGGCATTATCTGGAAAGCCATCGATTATTTTGTCGGAATAAGTTAAGTAGGTGAGGGTGTTACGCTTGACGTCCACAATGCGCACAACGCGCACATGTTTAAAAATAAAAGAAGCGCCTTCTTTGAACACTTCTTCCTGCTGCGGCAGTGGCTTAGTAAAGGTGATGGCACCAATTTGGCGGCAAGCTACGGAGAATCGTGACGGATCCTTGGCAAGGCCTACTGCCCCTTTCAAGCCGCCGGTTTTTGCACGCGACACATAGCAGGCGATACCTTGCACATTTGGATCATCAAATGCTTCCACGACAATTTTATGGTCCGGCCCAATGAGAATGAACTGCGTATCCACTGAGCCAATTTCTTCGGCCTGGACTGTGAATGTAAATAGCGCCATACTCAAAAACACTGCAGCTTTAAGAATCATTGATCGTTTTCTTTCTAAATTAATGCCTTGTAGATGCCCTATTATAGGGTGCCTACAAGGCATGGTTGGCGTTATAAACCGACAGTAAAAGCCGAAACAGCAAGCTCTGAGCTTTCCCAAATCTCCTCAAAACGATCAACCCAGGGTTGCGTGTCAATCGCATGATTGAGCGTGAGGATTGACCGCGAATGGTCTTTGTGCAGCTTATGCCAATAGTGTAGGTCGTCGGCAATAATCAGCGGATCATTAGCATCAAGCCCCGCGCCTTTGGTGCGATGCACCGCAAAGTTACCCGAAAATTGCTGCATCAAAATGAGCAGCCGAGGAAAATCTGCCGCAAAGTTTTCTGGCTGGTGCAAGACGATGCGAATTTTCATACTGCGGTTTGCCAATAGTGCCGCCTTCATGGTTTCGATGCGTGCAGGAGCGGTAAAGCCCCGGTCTTTTAGCGCCACATCAAAAATGTCCAGCTTTGATTTTGCTAATTGCACTACCGCTTCAATGGCGGGCTGCGCGTCAACGTTGCCTTCAATAATTTTGTGTAAGGTTGCGATTTCCATCTGTTGTGTCTCCAAAGATACGCATATTCAGGGCGTTTTCAGCATAGTTAGAAATAAATATCAAGATAAATAATCGATAAAGCCATTGTCAAACCAATCGTGTAGCGTGGCTTTGATACCTGCAGCCGCCTGTATGCTTGCGAGTGCTGCGCTCACGCATGCGGCGGAGGCTTGGCGGGTGTTGGCAAGACTATCAAATAATGCAGTTACTTCGGCAATCGTCACATCAACTATCGCGGCTTTATTGGCATCCAACCCTGCTTCAAAACCGTTGATAAAAAACTGCGCGTCAATACGGATCATGCGCGTGCGTAAATCAAGCTGAAGCCCGTGTTTAGCGGCTTCGCGGGCAAATTTAGCTTGTGTTACGGCGATTTCTGGCGGTATAAACATCACGTGATTTTTAGCAGCCGTTAGATAGCCACCGATAAAAGTTGTCATCTGCGCGTCGGAATTTGGCAATGCTTGCAAGGCGGTTTTGTAATCTTGCAAACTGGCTTGGCTTAAATGCCCTGGCGTGTCAGTGGCTACGCGTGTGGTTTCTGGCACTAAGCCTAAAAACTTTAAGTTATCGCGCTGATAGTCTAAATAAGCCCCTGCAATTTCTTCGCGTGCGGGCGCTCGAAAGCCAATCGACCAGGTTAAACAATCGCTTTCTGCGACGCCGTTATGCGCATAGCCGGGCGGCAAATAGAGCATATCGCCCGCTTCCAGCAGCCATTCTTGCTCGGTTTTAAAGTTCTTCAAAATCTTTAAGGGCGCATCTTTTACCCACGTTAAATCAGGCTGCGCAGAAATTTGCCAGCGGCGCGATCCCGTACCCTGTAGCAAAAATACATCGTATGAATCCACATGCGGCCCCACACCGCCGCCCGCTGGCGCATAACTCACCATCAGGTCATCAACGCGGTCATGCGAAATAAAATTAAAGTGCGCCAAGAGCGCGTGGGCTTCGTGTGAAAAATGTTGGGTATCTTGCACTAACACCGTCCATTTTTCACCTTTTAAAGCATCAAAACGTTTTTTGCGAAATGGCCCGCGCTCCAGTATCCAAGGTGCTTTTGCGCTTTTTGGTGTATTGACAATAAGCCGCGCTTGCGCCTCATCATAGCCTGCCAACTTCAGTACATCGGCGACGTTGAACGGCTGATACTTTTCTTCAAAGTTCGCAAAGGCTTGGCGAATAAGTAGCGGCTTTTTATTCCAGTATTCGCTTAAAAATTGTGCAGCGCTAAGGCCGCCAAGTTGCGGGAGCGGCTGGTTTGATGGTGTGGACATTGTGTGCGGCTCAAGGTGGCGTTAGGCGACAGCGATGCAGTCAGCAAAAAGTGGTGCGCCCGACAGGACTCGAACCTGTTACCCCCGGCTTAGAAGGCCGGTGCTCTATCCAGATGAGCTACGGGCACTGCATTGTGGCTTGCGTGAATAACTGCGCACGCAACACCTATAATTTAGCGTAAATCGGCAATCAATTACCAAATTATTCTTAGTAAAAAACTAAAGAATAAACAGTAGCGTTGAGGATTTGAAGTTTTAGCGACGAATCATTGCTGTTGGAAGCAAAAACACTAAATTTGAAACTGCTGGGTTTAATGCTAGAACAAGCATTAAGGGGTTCTTGGTCGGAGTGAAAGGATTCGAACCTTCGACATCTTGCTCCCAAAGCAAGCGCGCTACCGGGCTGCGCCACACTCCGACATTCAAGCCCTGTATTATAGCGTGGAAGCGGGGTGATGGCAATCGTTTGATTCAATTTTGATGGTGATGCGATGGGGATTGTTTGGGTAGAAAATAGTGTCTTCGTGTTTCATCAGCGCAAAGTTACGCCGTGGTGGTGTTTTTTTCTGTGAAAAACATGTCGGAGACACCCGAAAATAGGGCATCTCCAAGGTGCGTCACCAATAAAAAAACGCCGAACAAGCTATGCTTGTTCGGCGTTTTTACGCAGCAAATCTACAGATTATTCGCTTGCAGGTGCATCACTACGGGCTGGAGCATCCATTAGCGCTTTCATGCTTAGACGTACACGGCCTTTGTCATCGGCTTCTAGCACTTTAACCTTAACAATTTGGCCTTCTTTCAAATAATCCGCAACCGCATTGACGCGCTCGTGGGCTATTTGCGAGATGTGTAGCAGGCCATCTTTACCCGGTAGCAATTGCACAATGGCGCCGAAGTCTAGCAGGCGCTGCACTGGGCCTTCGTACACTTTGCCCACTTCTACTTCTGCAGTGATAGCTTCGATACGCTTTTTAGCCATTTCGCCGGCTTCAATCGAAACGCAAGCGATAGAAATATTGCCTTCGTCGTCGATATCAATTTGCGTACCGGTTTCGCGTGTTAGCGCTTGAATTACCGCGCCGCCTTTGCCGATGACTTCACGGATTTTGTCCGGGTTAATCTTCATTTTGATAATTTGCGGGGCAAATGGGGAAAGCTCGCCGCGCGAAATTGGCATGGCTTGTTTCATCAAACCAAGGATATGAATGCGGCCTTCTTTAGCTTGTTTTAGCGCTACGTCCATAATGTCACGGGTGATGCCCATGATTTTAATATCCATTTGCAATGCAGTAATACCAGCTTCGGTACCCGCTACTTTAAAGTCCATATCGCCTAGGTGATCTTCATCGCCCAAAATGTCGGTCAATACAGCAAAGCGATTGCCGTCTTTAATCAAGCCCATTGCCACACCGGCTACGTGCGCTTTCAGTGGCACACCAGCATCCATTAGTGACAAACAACCGCCGCAAACTGATGCCATGGATGATGAACCGTTGGATTCAGTAATCTCTGACACCACACGCATCGAATAGCCAAATTCTTCTTCAGTTGGCAATACCGCAACCAACGCGCGCTTGGCTAAACGACCGTGACCGATTTCGCGACGCTTTGGTGTACCTACGCGGCCAGTTTCACCGGTTGAATACGGTGGGAAGTTGTAATGCAGCATGAAGCGATCGCGGAACTCGCCTTGTAGCGCATCAACTAATTGTGATTCTTTCAAGGTGCCCAATGTGGCCACGGCAAGCGCTTGGGTTTCGCCACGCGTGAACAAGGCCGAACCGTGAGTACGCGGCAGCACGCCGGTACGCATCGCGATAGGGCGCACGGTGCGGGTGTTACGGCCGTCAATGCGTGGTTCGCCATTCAAAATTTGTGTGCGCACAATTTTTGATTCGATGTTAAACAGCATGTTTGAAACGGTGTTTTTATCCGGTGCACCAGCTTCACCAGTACACAAAGCAGCAATCACGCGCTTTGAAATGGTGGAGATTTTGCCTGAGCGCTCGCCCTTGGATTTAATTTGGAACGCTTCG
>JANNXI010000248.1:0-9229 GCA_031409495.1 Betaproteobacteria bacterium | reverse complement strand
GAAGATGCAAAAACTAAGCGTTCGAATTTGCTGCATCGCCAAAAATTGGGTGACGCAACGGACACCGTTTTGTTTGAAGAAAAAGATGAGCTCTATAGCGTGGGCATTGAAGCTACCCGTAGTCGTGGCTACTTAATTTTGACCGCTGAAAGTGCTGAAACAAACGAGCAATATTTGCTTGATGCGAACAAGCCCGAGGGTAAATTTGAAAGCTATTTGGCGCGTCGTGAAAATATCAAAAACAACATTGATCATCACGGTAAGCACCTATATATTGTAACTAATGACAAAGGCCGCAATTTCCGTTTGGCACGCGCAAAACTTGGCAAAGCTGACCCAAAACAGTGGGAAGAGCTAATTCCCCATCGTAAAAATGTAAAGCTTGATGGCGTGGACATGTTTGAAAAATTTTATGTGGCCATCGAGAAAAACAAGGGCCTACCAACTCTAACTATTCACAATATTGCTGATAAAAAATCGCACGCCATTAGTTTCCCTGAGCCTGCCTATGATGCTGAGCCGAATCAAAATGCGGAATTTAAAACGGGCACCTATCGTTTCGGCTATCAATCTATGGTCACGCCACAATCGGTGTTCGATTACGATATTGCCAAACGCACGCGTGAATTGAAGAAGCAAACGCCGGTGTTGGGTAATTATGTTGCGGCGGAGTATCAGTCTGAACGCATCATGGCAAAAGCCGCTGATGGCACGTTGGTGCCGGTATCGCTGGTGTATAAAAAATCACTGCGTAGGGCTGGAACACCGCAGCCGACGCTGCTTTATGCCTATGGTTCATACGGTTATTCATTACCAATTTCGTTTCGCTCAAGCCGCTTAGCCCTGCTTGATCGCGGCATGGTATTTGCCATTGCACATATTCGTGGTGGCGGCGAAATGGGCAAGGCTTGGCATGACGACGGTAAAATGATGAAGAAGAAAAACACCTTCACCGATTTCACCGATGCAGCCGAGTTTTTAATAGCGCAAAAATATACTTCACCCAATATGCTTGCCATCCAAGGAGGTAGTGCCGGTGGGTTGTTGATGGGTGCTGTGTCTAACATGCGTCCGGATTTGTTTAAAGCCGTGGTGTCGCAAGTGCCGTTTGTGGATGTGATGAACACCATGCTGGATGCAACATTGCCGCTAACGGTGGGTGAATATTTAGAATGGGGTAATCCAACTCAAGAGGCCGCGTATAAATACATGCGTAGCTATTCGCCCTACGATAACTTAAGCGCTAAAGCGTATCCCGCCATGCTCGTTGAAACCTCCCTTAACGATAGCCAAGTTATGTATTGGGAGCCTGCAAAATACGTCGCTAAGCTTCGCACCTTAAAGACCGACAGCAATCCGCTGCTACTTAAAACCAATATGGATGCGGGGCATGGCGGTGCATCTGGCCGATATGATTATTTGAAAGAAGTGGCGTACACCTATTCGTTTGTATTAACGCAACTAGGTATCACTAAGTAGTATTTGATGCCTGAAGATGCCTTTAAATTGGGCATCTTCAGACATATTTGTTATGTAATTTGAAAGCTAATTTTGAGTAATTTGCAGCTTTTTGCGGTGTGTGTGCTCATTTGGGGCTCGACGTGGTTTGCCATTACGTTTCAGTTAGGGGAGGTTGCACCTGAGTTATCGGTGGCGTACCGATTTTTAATTGCCAGCGCGGTGATGTTTGTTTTTTGTGCGTTGCGGCGGCATCAGTTGCGCTTCACGTTGCGGCAGCACGGAAGTTTTGCAGCGCTGGGCTTGAGCATGTTTTGCATCAGCTATATTTTTGTATATCACGCTGAACGTTTCGTGCCTTCCGCGATGGTAGCTGTGGCGTATTCAGCATCGCCTTTTATGAGTATGGTGGGCATGCGCTTATTTTTTGGTGCGCCGATGAAGTCCAGTACCGCATTTGCGTCAAGTTTGGGAGTGTTGGGCATTTGCTGCATTTTTTACCCGCAGCTTATGGCCGCAACCATGGGCAATCAAGTGCAAGCAGGTGAATTAGGTGGAATGGCTGAGGAGGCAAAGCACCAAGGCTTGGGATTATTTTTTACAATCGCGTCAGTTGTTGCTTCCGTTGTGGGTAGTTTAGTAGCCACCAAAAATCAAAAACTAGGTTTGCCACTTTTTCCCGGTATTGCATGGGGTATGTTTTATGGTGGATTGGGTGCATTGATTATGACGCTGCTGTTAGGGCGCCCGCTATTGTGGGGTTCAAGTTGGCAGTACACGGTCTCTATGTTTTATCTGGCACTTTTTGGGTCCTTAATTACCTTCGCCTGTTATCTCACCCTCATGGGTAGAGTGGGCGCTGATCGTTCTGCCTACATCGGCGTGATGGTGCCAATTGTAGCGCTGGTGTTTTCGGCTGTTTTTGAAAAGTTTCAATTTGGTTGGCTCACGTTTTTTGGCATCGGGTTATCGGTATTGGGCAATATAGTCATGTTGCGTACTGAGCCGCAAAAAGCGACTGCCGACGGCACGCCGTAATCGGGGCGAACAGATGGCATTGTCAAAGTGTCGCAAACTGATTCATCTAACGCATTGAGCAAACAGGGTGAGTTAAGGTGTTCAAAATGGTTGCAATGTGCCAAACGGTAATTTTTAACAGATGGACGGCGACCATCGAGTGCGATTTATCACACAAGGTCATGTGATCGCCTTGCTAAACTATCAATCCTTGAAGAAGCAAATCAAATGGAGCTTTTCTGGCGAAGGTCACTTTGTTTGCGCAACAAAATAGGATGTCGTGCAATGGCTGGTATGGAATTTTTAGGTGGTGCGATTAAGGTTGGCCAAGGGCTTGGTTTAGCTCGGCACGCTGGTAGTGCCAGCAGTCAGAATTTTGATGAAGTGCGCCGCATTTCTGCGCTAAAACGCTATGAAATTCTTGATACCGCATCAGAAATCGCCTTTGATGATTTGACTGCCTTGGCTGCTCATATTTGTGCAACACCGATTGCGCTCATTTCGTTTGTGGACGAAAATCGACTTTGGTTTAAGTCCGAGATTGGCTTCCAACGCGCTGAAATACCACGCCAACACGCGTTTTGTGCGGACGCCATTTTTGATCCGCTCAATGTGATGCAAGTACGCGATGCGAGCTTGGATAACCGTTTCGCACCGAGTCAGTACGTGCAGGGCGCGCCGAATCTGCGTTTCTATGCAGGTGCACCGCTTATTACGCCAGAAGGCCACGCCCTTGGTACTATTTGCGTGATGGATAGCGTTGCGCGCACCCTCAGCGCAGCGCAATGTGAAGCGCTTGAAGCGTTTAGTCGCCAAGTGATGGCGCAGCTCGAGCTGCGACGTAACATCGCTGGTTTGCGCAGCACCATCGGAGAGTTGGCGCGGGCGCAGCGTGATCTCACCCACGCGCGCACCAGCGTGAATCGCGCCAAACAAAGCCGTTCGCGGTTTTTGGCCAATATCGTGAGCGAAATTCGCACTCCGTTAAATATCGTAATGGGCTTTGCGCAACTACTCCGAGCTGATGAAATTGATAGTGCAGCACAATCCACGGCCAACTCTGCCAACGCCGCGGGTACTTCTAGTGAAGCGCTGGTAGAACGGCAGCATTATGTGAAACAAATTATCGAAGGTGGTGTGGCGCTCGAAGAAGTGGTGACCCACCTCTCCACGCTGTCGGCACTGGACAATCGCGCGGTATCTGTCAATCCATCGCAACTGACGCTCCAGCCGTTTTTAAACGATATCGTCATTGCACATCAAATGGCAAGACGCATCGCAGAGGCCAAAATAAATGTGACTGTCGACGTCGCTTCCAACGTACCAGACATTATTCAAGTTGATCGTCCCAAGCTCGCACAAATTCTCATTGCCCTGTTAGAAAACGCGATTCGTTTCGCGCGGCTGGATAGTACCGTCACTATCAGCGTCGCGCACTTTGCTGGTTTATCAAATCGTGCCGTTGCCATCACCGATACGTTGCGTATCAGCGTGCGTGATGATGGTGATTTAATTCCGCCAAGCCAGCTTGATGCGGTTTTTTTCGGGTTAGAAAGCAGTGTTGAACGCACTGCGGCACGCGGTGGGGTACGGGTTTTGCAAACGGGCTTGGGCGTTTCAGCCGCAAAGAGTCTCGCAAACTTAATGGATGGCGATATTGTGGTGCAAAGCACAGTGGAAATGGGCACACAGTTTGTAGTGTCTCTACCTATTGCGTCAGCGGCGATTGCTGCTGCGCCAAAGCTGCGCTACTCAACACCTGTAGGCGGAAGTGTTGCAGCCTTTGCCACTGCTTCAGTTGCAGCTGCACAAAGCGATGCGCCCGCAGTGTATAAATCCACCTACTTTGGTGATAATTTAGTGCTTGTGGCGGAGGACGATGAAATTAGCCGCATGATGATTGGCACCATGTTGCGCAAACGTGGCATCGAAGCAAAGCTCGTAAAAAACGGCGCAGAAGCTGTGGCTGAGGCGCTGCGATCCAAGCCCGATTTAATGCTCATGGATTTTCATATGCCACACATGAATGGTATAGAAGCGATGCGTGAAATTCGAGCGCAAGCTGAATTTGAAAACGTACCGATCGTCATCATGTCGGCCGACACCCAAGCGATGGAACACCGTGGTCTGGTTGCAGGCGCTTCAGCGGTAATGACCAAGCCCATCGATTTAGCGAAACTCGATCCGATACTCCAGCGCTTTTTACGCGTTGCACCACTTGCAGTAATTTAATTTCATCGCCGTTGATGCCGCGTAGATGCCCTAAAATAGGGCGTCGACAGCCATCAACTGGGTTTAGCCGCGACCCTTGCCGAGCCTGTAAAATAGGGTTTAATTCTTACGGAGCTTCGGCACACTCATGACCGCACCTAATTCAATTGCACAGCAACAGTTTATTTCCGCCGCCTTGAGCGAGGCAGCAGACGCCTTGGCGCGTCTGCGTGCGGACGAGCATAAAATCGCCGCCATAGGCCATGGCGCGCAGCTTTTAATCGACGCCTTCGTCACTGATAATCGCGTATTTAGCTGCGGCAACGGTGGATCAATGTGCGACGCCATGCATTTTGCTGAAGAGCTGTCAGGTCGCTGGCGACTTAACCGCCGAGCTTTGGGGGCAATGTCAATGAGCGATGTAAGTCACATGAGTTGCGTCGCAAATGACTACGGCTACGATGCGGTATTTTCACGGTTTTTAGAAGGCAATGGCCGCGCGGGCGATGTGCTTGTCGCCATCTCAACGTCGGGCACGAGCAAAAATATAATCAAAGCCTGTGAAGCTGCAAAAGCCCTAAATATGCGTATCTTGAGCCTAACGGGTCGCGAAGGCTCGTCAATCGGCGCGATGGCAGATGTGGATATTTGCACGCCCGGCGGTGCTTTTGCCGATCGCACCCAAGAGCTCCACATTAAGGTAATTCATATTTTAATTGAGCTAACCGAGCGGGCCCTGACACCGGAGAATCATCAATGACCATAGCCTTAATTGTGCACGGCGGTGCTGGTAAGTGGCGGCCGGGTTCGGACGCTGATGCGATAGCGGCTACCACCAACGCCGTTGCCATTGGCCGCGCTATTTTACAAGCTGGTGGCAACGCACTCGATGCCGCCATCGCAGCAGCGGTAGCGCTTGAAGATGATCCTATTTTTAATGCAGGCACAGGTGGCGTCTTAAATTACGATGGTTTTGTAGAGTTTGATGCGTGTGTAATGTTGGCGACGCAATCTGAGGGCGAAAAGCGCCCGAAACCCCCGCAAATAGGCGCGGTAAGCGCCTTGCAGCGGGTAAAAAATCCAATTTTAGTTGCACGGCAAGTAATGGAAAAAACTGATCACGTCATGCTCGCGGGCGAAGGTGCGCAGCGCTTTGCGCGGGCGCTAGGCCATGCAGATTATGATCCCATCACAGCAGCCCGCCGCGCTGATTGGCACGCCAAAAAACAGGTTCTGAATGATGCCGCCAATGTTGGCAATCTTAAAATGCGCGAATTTATTCGCCAGCATCCCGACTACGCCGGCGGCACCATCGGTGCCGTCGCGCTAGACGACACCGGCATGCTGTGCGCCTGCACCAGTACCGGTGGCGTCACGATGAAGCTAGTCGGCCGGGTCGGAGATACATCCATGCCCGGCAGTGGCACCTACGCCACGCCGCGTGCCGCAATTTCTGCTACCGGCACGGGCGAATTCGTGATTCGTGCATTAGCAGCCCGGCAAATCACCGATAACGTCGCCCACGGCATGAGCTTGAAAGCCGCAACCGACGCCGTTCTTGACGATTTGGTTACGGATTTTGATGCAGACGTCGGCTTCATTGGTGTCGACGCACAAGGTGTGGCAGTAGGCGCGCACCGCACCGCGCATATGCCCCATGCATGGTTTAGCAGTACGAGCGACATCGTGGCATTAATGCGGCAAGCGCGTTAATGCTAAGGATTATCCCCGTGCGCCCAGCACATATTTAGCTGGCGCGGTGGGTTTCACCTCCACCGCGGAGGCTGCGTCGGCGGCGGCGATGGGTTTTGCAGTCGACAATTTTTCCGGCGCATTGATATGGGCGCTATAGGTAACGCCAGTCGATGGGGCAAAACGACCTAAGCGATCCTGCAAGTCAATCATCAACATTTCAGCTTCTTCAGACTCCAAAGCGCTGCCGCGAGCAAAAACCTCGGTTGCGTAGTCTCGATCTTTAATGAGCCGCGTAATATCAATGGACTCGTTCGTTTTTTGCTTAAGCAAAATCTTAAATTTTGCCAAGCCCTTCAAAAGTTCATGATCCATATTTCCTCCGTATTATGTGTGCTCGCACTTGATGCGATGCGAAATCCTATACGAATTTTGCGGGAAATAAAAGACTATTTTTAGCTTCGGGCAACACTAAAATTCATCTAGATTTTTAGTGCGTCAAGTTGGTGCGCTTAGGTGCGAATCACGCTATAAATGCACCAAGATAGTGCTTCGCAATATGTGCCAAAGCGCTTTTGTTTTATTGTGACCGCTCTCGGTACAATGGAGCGTGATTGGCATTGCTAAACAAACAAAATTTAAGGAAATTCGCACATGGATCTGTCCCGCTTCCCGCGTCGCCGTTACACGCCTTTTGTCACGCCCATTGAGTTTTTGTCTAACTTAACCCGCGAATTAAATGGCCCCAATATCTACATTAAGCGCGACGACATGCTTGGCTTGTTCCCTGGTGGCAACAAAACGCGCAAGTTAGAATTTTTAGTGGCAGACGCCTTAGCCCAAGGTGCTGATACGCTCGTGACCTGCGGGGCACCGCAAAGCAACCACTGTCGCATCACGCTCGCAGCTGCCGCCAAAGAGGGCCTTAAATGCCGCTTCGTGATCGAAGAACGCATCGCAGGCAGCTACGACGACAACGCCAACGGCAATCACTTCATGTTCTGCCTAATGGGCGTTGAAGACATCACAGTCGTGCCTGCCGGCAGCGACATGTTAGCCGCGATGCAAAAAGTAGCGGCAGATTTGGCAGCACAAGGCCGACGCGGCTACATCATCCCCGGCGGCGGGTCCAACGCCATCGGCGCGCTAGGTTATGTGGCCTGCGTGCAAGAAATTTTAGCGCAAACTTTCGAGCAAGCCCTTCAAATCGACCACATCGTAGTAGGCTCCGGCTCATCCGGCACCCACGCCGGCATGGTCGTAGGCCTATTCGGCAGCAACGCCAATATACCGGTCATGGGTATAGGCGTCAGCCGTGATCCTGAAAACCAAGAACCCTTGGTATACCGTGAAGCCCTGGCCACCGCAAAGCTACTTAATTTGCGCGGCGAATTCCCAAGAGAGCTAATCAAAACCGACGGCAGCTACTGGCGCCCAAAATACTCCCTACCCAATAAGCGCATGATCGAAGCCGTGCAAATGTTGGCAAGGCTCGAAGGCATCATGTTGGATCAAACCTACACCGGCAAAATTATGGCAGGTTTGATTGGCTTGATCCGCGCCGGTGCGTATAAAAAAGGCGAGAACGTGCTGTTTATGCATACGGGAGGGTTGCCTTCTTTATTTGCGGGGACGGAAATGGTGCTGGGGAAGACGGTGGTGGTGGAGGAGTGATTTTTTGGTATTGAGGTTGCTAGAGATGGCCTAGAATAGGGCGTTTTCAGGCTAATTTATTTAAGGATTGCAGTGGAAAAATCGTGGAATGACGCAATTATCAAAGTGCTTGAGCAATTCAACGTGCCGCTACATTACGTAGAAATTTCTGAGCAAATATTGTCCCGAGGCTACTACGCAACAGATGGCGCAACGCCTGCTGCTACGGTCAACGCACGCATTTCGGCCTCGATCAAACATGACGGGGATGCATCGCTTTTTATTCGCGTGGGAAAAGGTACATTTGCGTTGAAACACAATCCATTCGCAGTGGCTGAGTTGCCACCACGTATAGAGTCGCAAAATTTGGCAACATTGATAGAAAACGATATTGAAACGTCCGATTCCATCATTCAGTGCTTTGGCATGTATTGGCAGCGTGATCTAGTTGTTTGGCGAAAAAATCCAAAGATGTACGGGCAACAACAAGCAGCGTCTAAACCAGTTGATTTTGGCAAGCAAAAAGGTATTTATATTCTTTATGATCACCACACGGTGGTGTATGTTGGACGCTCTATTGATCGCACCTTAGGCACCAGACTTTTTGAGCACACCGTCGATCGTTTAGGCAGTCGATGGAACCGTTTTTCTTGGTTTGGATTGCTCGATGTAACAGAAGCGGGGAATTTGCGGGAAGCATCAGTCAACATATCACTCGCTAGCCTTGTGGCCACTCTCGAGGCATTGCTGATTGAAGCGCTTGAGCCACCCCAAAATAGAAGGCGTGGTGACGATTTTACCGTTATTGAGTACATTCAGGATATTGATCCTGAGCTCCGAGAAAAGGAGATTCAAAACACGCTTCGTGCTATCGAACAAAAAATGCGTGGGGGTTCCTGACCAACGCTTCGTACTGAATACCTTCAAATAAATTTACCATCATAATAGCTATTCCTAATTTTTGATGGTAAATTACCATCAAATCACTAAATAATCTGAAATGATGGTAAATCAATATTGGAGTAATCGAAGCGATTCTCAGGTTCGTATTGCCAGCGATGCCTTGCAATACGTCGAGAGTTTCGCGGCTGCGCAAATTGCGCCGGCCAAATTCCCAGGTTGGATGTTTTGGAAAAAGTATCCTAATGGGCGTGAGTACTTGGTGCATGCGCTGGCGGTCACCGAGGTCGGAATGCGG
>JANNXI010000247.1:0-2231 GCA_031409495.1 Betaproteobacteria bacterium | reverse complement strand
GGCGGCTTCTTCAGCAGCTTTGGCGGCCTCTTGAGCAGCCTTTGCGGCGGCTTCAGCGGCGTATTTTGCGGCATCTTCTACAGCGGCCACCATGGCTGCAACTTGCGCCGCAGTGCAGTTAGCAACAAATTTAGGATCAATACTAAAAGACGATATAGCACCCATCACATCGTCAAAGCCAATGTTTGGTCGTAGGGCTACGCCGCCGCCAATTTCAAGCGGCACCACGCAGGTGGCGGGGCTGCTAAACGCAATACGATTATTGGCAAAACTAAAATTAGCGTTACGCGCCAGCACTGGCACATCCAGTCTGCCGCCCAGTTCCACCTGTTGCCGATACTGATCAATCAGCACCGTAGCGGTAACATCAAACCCGGGTGAGCCCAAGCCCGCTTTGCTCATGTTTAAATTAAAGCCGCCTTTGGAACTTGACGCTAAACCAGATTTACCAAACTTCGTATCGGTATCCGCAAAATTTTGCCCCAGCACACCCAAGCTACCGCGCACGATGAGCAGTGGGCCTTTGGTACCATCGCGCGCCACAGCGTTTTTACTTAACAGCACGATATTGAATAAATTGATAGTGGGAAAAGGCGCACCGGCCGCAAAGCGCACATTGCCTGCATTTGGGTTTTGAATAGTGAAGGCCGAAAGCGGGTGGAGCGCTTTTTGCATATTGTCCATCACCGCTTGGGCAGGCCTAAATTCCATCATGGTTGATGCGCCCGATGCTTGCGAATTCAGCGCAATGGCTATCTTGGCAAAGTCCTCCATGCTAATGGTGCCGGGACTAGACATGGCTAATTGTGCCTCGCTCCAATCCACCGTGTTAGCTTCTGTCAGCGGTATTTCAAACGACGTAACGAATGATTTACCCGGCACGGTGGCAAAGCTCACGTTGCCCATAAAGCCAATGCTTACCGAATCATCCATATAGATGGTTGCATCGCTTACGGTCAGTTCCGTCATTAACAACGGCCCTTTCCACACGGCACCCGGCGGCATTAAAATTTCCATAAACAACGCGCTTTGATTGCCGTCCGTACTCGCGCGCGCCACGTTGCGCTGGGCTGCTCTAAAGGCCAGCACGCGGTTGGCCAAGTTAGAATTTCTAATGGCGTTTTCGCTCTGTTGGGTTTTGGCTTGATTCGTCGCTGCAGGCGCTTGCACCGTCATGCCCGCACGTAACCAAAAGTTATCGACTGGTGCATTTAACGCTGTTTTTAGCACCGTGCTCAAGGCACCGCCAATGGCGGCATGGCTAAATAATTGTGCGCCCACGTCCACTGTAATGGCGCTTAAACCGCCGTATTTGCCGGTGTTAGTCATGGCAGTCACCAAGCTTGGCGGCAGATCACTCGGTGGAATACGCACCTGGCCAGCACTGCTCAAGCTTAATGAAAATATCGGTACATTCAACGTGGCGTTGCCAAGCTTGCCCCACACCGCGCCACCCAAATTGGGCAAAGATGTTAATGAAATCGGCTTCTCAATCACCGCAAAAGCAATCGGCCCCGCAGCGTCGAGGCGCACGTGTAAGGCAAGGTCGCAGCGGCGTGCCGACAACCACGCCGACCTAGCAACTTCTGGCTTCAGCGCAACATTAAGGCTGGAAACCAGCTCCGACCAGCTCAACGTCGGTGCGCCTGGTGTGACGCAAGCGGGCAGCGGCAGCACCTTGAGTGCGTCGATAATTTGTGCGGGAACGGTGGGCAGGGATTGCGCGTGAGCAGCGGCGCACGCAAGAGTGGTGGCAGCAACAGCAATAGCGATTACGCGGCTTGCGAAATTTAGTTTGATTGAGGTTTTCAAAGCGCGTCTCCCAAGTGGTTTTATTTTGGTTTATGAAGTTAAATGCACCATGCCGCAGGTTGATACTAAATATTACATGCCTCAGGCAAAATCTGCCACACGACTTTGGTCGGGTGTTGTGCGCAGTTTTGAATGCAGAAACCGTATTAAATGTCGAAAAAAAACCTTGGAAACGCCCTAAAATAGGGTATCTCCAAGGCATTTAACCCAAATTTTTCATTAGCCCCACCCCGCAGTAGGTTGTATTACGTTAACCTATTGATTTCGCTTGCTATTTTGGGCGAATTGCGCCGCAACGGAGCGCACTAAATCAGAACGGAGTAACCGATGGCATTTGAGCTACGTTTTAGCGATAAAGAAGTGACGGCTTGGGGTGGTCTTGCTGTGATGAAACAGATGCTCGATCGTCTCGATTTTGC
>JANNXI010000246.1:0-39489 GCA_031409495.1 Betaproteobacteria bacterium | reverse complement strand
GCGCCTGGCGACGTTGATCGCGTTTATGTAGGTCTGATAGTGCGGGGCGTAGGCTTTCCCAGTCGATGAGGGCGTCTACTTTGCTGAGCGCACTTTGCTTGTTGATGCGCTGTGCAAGTTCAAGGCTGGCGAAGCTTTGTTGTTTGCTCATGGCTATGGGAGGCGATGTTATTTAACGATAATTATTTGACCATAGCCGTTGTTGCGCGTTCTTGGTTTGCGTGGATTTATTTCTTAGTTGTGCAGAGGTCTCCGGCATCCTCAGCTAAAGTAAAAATAGTGAGGGGACGCGCCCAATATGCCCCAAAACAACCGCAATTGGGGATGTCAAACCCGCGCAGTAACGCTACCGTTAGCCATGCAAAATAGAATAAGTGCAGCAACGCCACGGCCGCAGCTGCGTGCCTACGTGCGCGGCCCGCAAAAAGCCAAGCCGCCAGCGCAATTTCAATAAGCGCCAAAGCCAAACTTGCAGCTGGAATGATGGACGGTGGCAACACTTTAAAGGTAGCCACAACGCTAAAAAAACCCAACAAGTCAAAGACTTTAGCGCCGCCGGATACGGCTAACAATGCCGCAAAAAACCAGCGCGTAAATTGCGTACTGATTGCTAACAAGTGACTTGCTTTACGGTGCCTTTTTGGGCTGACGATTAACCGTCCAGTCGTAATCAACAAATTCGACCTTTGCTGTCTCGGGCAGTTTAACTTCTCGGTAGCGATTTGCGTAAGCGGTTAGCGAAGGTGCAACGGCCAAAAAATCCTCCGGAAAAAATTTGAGTATTTCTGATAGCGACACCACTGGCCGTTCTGTATCTTTGCTGGAAACAGCCGCATTACGGGCTTCTGCGAAGAAGCGCCGCGTTTCACGCTCTAGCTGCGCTTCCAGTTTTTCCGCAATAAAAACTTCTCGGGGTAGCCGCGGACAGCTGACCGACATGCAGTTAAGCGCAAAGTGAATGCGTGGCTCCTTTAGCACGCGAATCACTTTATTTTCATAATCATAGAGCGAGATGGCTTCACCGCCAACCTGCACTTTGCCTAACGCGAAGAACGCCACTTTGCGCAGGCCGCCAAGCGTTTCCGGAAACCCGGTGGCAATCACTTTGTGCATCGCCAAGGCGTTGTAAGCGTTGATGTGAAACGCTAAAACGTGTTGGGCTGTAGGAAATAAGTTGGGGCGATTGTTCGGGCCTGCGGCATAAACATAGGCGACAAATTCATCTAAGTCGGCACGGTCAGCGGCGATGGCCACGAAATCGACACGTCCTTCAGCATCAACATGCTTTTCGAGTACCCGTGCCCACGCACCATACGGTGGGTCAGTTGCATCGTTGGCGCTAATCACGCGCGGTGCAGGCACCGATGCACAACCCATTAGCAACGAAACCAGAAATAATCCCACTATTTTATACATCGTAATATCCTTTTTATCGCCCTAATTATTAGCTGGCAGTTTCTTCTAATACGCTGTCTTGCACGGCTGCAGCCGCCGATTTGGCGCGGCCTCGGGTGTTTTTTCGCGTAAGGTTTACCGTAATTTTGCTAGGCAAATTATCTTCTAGCTCACCGGTCGCTGGGTTAAAGTAACGCAGCTTATTTTGCTGCTTTACCTGTGCTGCAACCAACAAATAATCATCGCGTTTAGCATTATGAACGCACATAGACATTGGCCCTTCAGGCGTCATCACCATGAACGAACACGCATCGCAGCGCTCTTTTTCAAGCTGTGCTGAATCCATAAAGTTATGCACAAAAAACGAAATTTTGCCGACCTTGCCTCGTGCCGCCACAAAGTCGCGGCGCGCACCCCAAACTAGCTTGGCAAAACGCCACAACACGCCCCAAAACATCGCCGGATGCGTTCCAAAATAGGATAAAACTGTTTTTAAAACACCGCCCTTGTCGGCACGATTCACTTTTAAATTAGCGCTGGAAGCCAAAATATCCCGCACAAAAATAGGGTCATTAAAAAAATCATAAACCTGATTGTTGATGATTAGGCCATAGGCATAACCATTGCATTTTGCGTGACCGGTGCTGGCAGCATCAAAATTTAAGTTGGCACCCACCCCATCGCGTATCGATTGCATCACCGTTACCGGATTCACCGTCACGCGCTCGCGCTCCGTGCCGCGCCCCATGTCTGCACCCACCTGAAACGACGCAAAGCGCACTACATCGGCATGGCGTACAAAAAACTGACACAGCGCCGGAATTTCGTGGAAGTTTGTTGGTGATGTCGTCGTATTGAAGATAACCGCGAGCGGCAGGCCACGAGCGCGGTTGATGTATTCTTCACGCACTACATTGAGCGAAGCTTCACTCGCGTAACCTTGGCGCTCTTGCGTCATGTCGACATGAAAAGCGACATCCTCCAGCCCAGCTTCGCACAAATCTACCAACATCGCCCGCGTGGCCTTGATGCCGTTAGTAAAAAATGACGAACGCATGCCTTTCGCCTTAATGTAACGAATTATCGCCAGCAATTCGTCGTAATTACGCAGCGTCGGATCGCCACCAGTTACCTGCACGTCGGTATCGGCACCGTAATGGTCAAAAATCATGTCGATACGTCGAAGCACTTCTTCGAGCGGAATGTCTTTAAGCGCTTCAGAAGACTCTGACAAATAGCAGTAGGAGCAATCCAAGTTACAGCGCTGCGTAATTTCTAGCGCTACGCAACCCACCGTCATGCGCCGCCCAATCATCTGCCACGGTGCCCATTGCCCTGCCGCTTCCATGCGCCGTTTAGTGCGCTCAAGACGCGTTAAGCCATCGCTGCCATCCGGCATTGGATAGGGATGCCAAGCGGCAATTTGTTGCTTGGTTAGATAAGCAGGAGACGTGTCGACTGGCAGCATAGTAGCGTAAACATTCCGCAAATTTTTCGGGAGACATTAACGTCACTACGGACGGGATTACAAATTAGATGCAGCTTGAAAACGCATGCGGCCACATCCAACGCAATCCCCAACTCAATCGCTAACGCCACGCGAAAGCACCTAGATCGTAAACTGATAAAGCGTACACAACTCATCGTGGATAAGCCGCTCATTTTTCGTTAACGCGGCCATATGGGCAGTGCTGAAAAATGTCTGCCAAAATTTTGCCGCAGGCAGGTTGGACACAAGGTGATAAATTTCCCAACTTCCTGGAAAGTTGGACATTAATTGCAGCACTGCGGCGCGCCCCACGCCCTGCTTCCGATAACGACGCGCCACAAAAAAATAGCCCAGATTGTATTGGCGATCAGGCGCAGACGTTTCTGTATCTAGTACCGCAAAACCAGCTAATTCACCATCGACTTTTATCAGAAACGCCGCTACTAGAAACTGTGCCCAGTATGCCTCTTTGGGCTGCAATTGATACAAGCCGTTAGCCGCAAAGTGAATGGGTACCGACTCGCTCATGTCATAGTTATAGAACTGCATCATATTCTCGATGCAGGGAAGGTCTTCGGCACTTCCCCGAGTCAGTTCAATTCTCACGTCAACGCCGTCCCATGCGCCAACTTAAACAGCTTAAAAAAGTTAGCCGTGGTGTGCGCAGCGACTTCTTCCACCGTGATGCCGCGCAATTTGGCGATGTATTCCGCCACGTGCGCTACATAGCCTGGCTGATTCGTTTTGCCGCGAAACGGCGTAGGGGCTAAGTAGGGCGAATCGGTTTCAATTAGCAGGCGATCGAGCGGCATATTGCGCGCTACATCATGCACAATTGCCGCACTTTTGAAGGTTACGATGCCCGATATCGATACGTAGAAGTCTAATTTTAGGGCTTCTTGAGCCACTTCCCAAGTCTCAGTAAAACAGTGCATCACGCCACCTGCTTGGCTGGCGTTTTCTTCGCGCATCAACTTCAAGGTATCGGCGTAAGAGTTTCTGGTGTGGATGATGAGCGGCTTATTGCAGGCCACGGCCGCACGAATGTGCGTGCGAAAGCGTTCGCGTTGCCAATCGAGTGGCTCCACTAAGCGATAGTAATCAAGCCCAGTTTCGCCAATGGCCACCACTTTTGGATGATCGGCTAGGCCTAGCAATTCTTCTACCGTGGCTTCATGGTCATCTCCCTGTTCATCTGGATGCACGCCAGCGCTGCACCAAATATGGTCATGCGCCTCGGCAATCGCTCGCACTGCTGGAAAAGTATTTAGCGTGGTGGAAATAGTGAGTGCGTGGGTCACTTTATTGGCGGCCATGGTTTGCAAAATATTAGCTTGGTCGGCAACAAGTTCAGGAAAATCCAGATGGCAATGCGAGTCAACAAACATAATTGAGTAGTTTCAAAATTTCAATCCGCTAGTATAAACTGATTCACAAACACAAATTATCAGCTGCGATATGCCTGAAGACACCCTATTTTAGGGCATCTTCAGGCCTATTTTTTGATAAAAAACAACCTCCGCCCGAGGTTTAATCGTTTAGACGACCGAAACAATCAAGTCCTCTATTGGCCTTATACTTAAACTCTTCCTACTCATAATTTTTTGGAAACTTCGGCGATGAAAAACTACCCAAAACCAAAAGCGCTGCGCCTTACGGCAATCATTGGTGCGTTGCTTTTACCGGCAGTAACTGGCGTGGCAACAACACCAGTTTATGCGCAGGCTACGGTAGATGCGATTTTACAAAAAATCGAGAAAATAGAAATTACCGGCTCAAACATTAAGCGCATACCCAGCGAAGGACCGGTGCCTGTTGAAATTATTTCGCGCAAAGAAATTGAGCGCCGTGGCGTGACATCAACAAGCGAATTAATTCGCGCTTTAACCTACATGAGTCCGGTGAATGACGAGCTAATATCCAACAGCCCTAACGCATCTGGCGCAGCAGCGGCTGGGTTTCGCGGTTTAGGTGGCGACCAAACAGTGGTGCTGCTAAATGGCCGAAGGCTTGCTAACTATGGCTTTGATGGCGCCTTTGTTAATCTAAATACCATCCCCTTAGGCGCGTTGGATCGGGTGGAAATATTAAAGGATGGCGCGGCAGCTATTTATGGCGCAGATGCAATTGGCGGGGTAATTAATTTTATTACGCGCAAGGATTTTAGCGACGGAGAAGTTTCTGGAACGCTCGGCCAATCTGGCAAAAAAGACGGCGGTGAAACCGCACTAATAGGTACCGCAGGCTGGGGCAGCTTGAAACACGACAAGCGCAACGTAATGCTGAACTTAAACTACTTCAAACGTGATCCAATTAATAATCTAGACCGAGAACGCACCAAGACGGCTGATTTTAGCCGCTTTGGCGGCACCAACCAGCTTTCAACTTTTGCGCCATCTGGCAATTTTGTAAACCCGTTAACGGGATTACAAGCGCCGTTTCAAACATGCCCCACAGGCTTAACGGTGTCACCGTCACCACTCACTCCTGGCAGCGTTGGCAGTGCAAGTTGTTTGTTTGATTTTGCACCTTTTCGCACTACTCTATTTGGCACCGAGCGCGTTGGTGGTTTAGCTACAGCCCGCTTTGCGCTGGCAGACCACATCAGCGCGTATGCAGAGGTATTGCTGAGTCGATCGGATACTTTTGTAAGCGCAGCGCCGTCGCCCGGTAATTTCAGTCTCGCCGTTGGCAACCCTGCTAACCCCTTCACTAGCGCCATTTCGGTGCGCGGCAGGCCACTGCAAGCAGGCGCGCGCACCACGGATAATCGCGCCGATGCATCGCGAATTTTACTAGGGCTTGAGGGCACGTTCAATGCCGTGGGGCAGGTTATTGAATATAACGTAGCACTGGGCGAAGCGAAGAATAAAGCGACCAATCGTGACAGCGGCTATTTTTTGCTAGACCGCCTAAATACGGCCATCTCCAACGGCACCTTCAATCCGTTTTCCACCAAAAATCCCGCGACCGTGGTGACAGCACTCGCTTCTAGCGATACGCGCGTGGGCGAAACCACAAATTCATTTGTTGACCTTAAAATTTCTACAGGACTCGGCAAGCTGCCCGCAGGCGCTGTAGAAATTGCGGCAGGTGCCGTCGTTGGGCAAGAGCACATTACCGACCTGCCGGGCGTTAACCAGCGTGCGGGCAATGTATTTGGCTCAATTCAGCAATCAGCTGTGGAAGCCAAGCGCAACCTGGCCGCTGTATTTATTGAGCTGGCAGTGCCCGTTACCCGCACACTGGAAGCGCAACTGGCCGTGCGCCATGACCGCTACGCGGGCAGCAACGGCGGCGCAGATGTGAGTTCAACCACTCCAAAAATCGCTTTGCGGTATCAACCCACTAAAACCGCACTATTTCGCGCCTCATATTCTGAGGGTTTTAAGATGCCATCGCTGCGTGATCTATTTGGCGGCAAAAATCAAAGTGCTGATTCGGTGCAAGATTTTTTAGGTTGCGCTGCACGCGGCGTGCCACGCGAGACGTGTCCACGCTTGCAATACGACCGCTTTGCAGGGGGTAACGCCGCTTTGCAGGCCGAAAAAGCCAAAATTAGCAACATCGGCATGGTGTTTGAGCCAAAAGAATTCGTGTCCATCGCCCTCGACTATTTTACGATCCGCAAAACGGATGAAATTGGCTTAGTACTTTCACAATATGTAATCGACACCGTAGCCTACGCGCCAAGCAGTACAACCGCGCTGGGTGGCAACCCTGCATTTTCGGTCACCCGTAACAGCGGCGGCACCATTACCTCGCTAAATACCGCGCTGGGCAATTTAGGTGAGCGCAGAATTAGCGGCTTCGATCTATCGACCAACACCAGCTTTAAGTGGCGCGGTTTTAAGTTTGCGTCGAACTCTAATGTGACTTACTACAGCCGCTATGATTACGCCGACCAGCCGGGAACGCCGTTATACGGGCGTCTTGGGCTACTAAACTTACCGCGCTGGCGGCGCGCCACAAGCTACACCATGAACCACGGTGCGTGGGACATGAATATGTTGTACAGCGTAATGGCATCCCAAGTAGATAAGCCGCAATCGACAGCGGCGGTACCCGTCACATCATCCGATCGTAGCATTGCTAAATTTAGCACCGTTGATGTGGGCTTCAGTTACAGCGGCATTAACAATGTGCGCCTTTCGGCCACAATTAAAAATATGCTGGACACCGAGCCAGCGTTTTCGAGCAACGATGCACGAACCCTAGGCTTTTCGCAGGTACACGATATTCGCGGCCGGTATTTGCAGGTGGGCGGTTCGATTAAGTTTTAGAAGGTTTTGTATCGTTTCAGGTTTTTTGCGGTAGCATTTTAGGTTCAATTTAATTAACGAAAATAAACGTCATGAAATCAATTTGTATTTACTGCGGCTCCAGTGCTGGCAACAACGAACAATATCAAAGCATGGCGCGCCAAATGGGCCGCACCTTGGCTGAGCAAAATTTAACGCTGGTATACGGTGGCGGCAGTGTTGGCTTGATGGGCATTACAGCTGACGCCTGCTTGGAAGCGGGCGGCAAAGTGATCGGCATCATTCCGCAAAAGTTAATGGATAAAGAAGTGGGTCATAAGTCGCTCACCGAAATGCATGTGGTGGCAGATATGCACACCCGCAAGGCCAAAATGGTCGAGCTATCGGATGGCTTTATCGCCATGCCGGGCGCTTATGGAACGCTGGACGAAGTGTTTGAAGCGTTAACATGGGCACAGCTTGGCTATCACCGTTCGCCCGTGGCGATATTGAACGTGGCAGGCTTCTATGATGGCTTACTGCAGTTTTTAGACAAAGCCACAGCCGATAAATTTTTACGGCCCATGCATCGTGAGATGCTGTTAGTAGATACAGAGATTGTGCCACTGCTTGACCGTATGCGTGCGCATGAGCCAATTAACGCCGACAAATGGCTAGAGCAAGTAGCCAGCGCCCACGCTAAATCGCTTATTTAATTGCCAACTGCGTGTCGCAACCTAGCACCAATGCTTCGAAAGGCTTATTTTACGGGCTTCTAGGGATAATCGGCTTTAGCGTTACTCTGCCCGCAACCAAGCTTGCGGTAGTGGCTTTTGATCCCTTATTTGTGGGCCTTGGCCGCGCCACCGTCGCTGCGTGTTTGGCGGCACCGTTGCTCTACTTTACGCGGCAAAAACTGCCTACGCGCGCGCAAATAACTAGCCTTTTTATCGTCATGCTGGGCGTGATTATTGGCTTCCCAGTGCTCACTGCGTGGGCGATGCAAACCGCACCCGCGTCGCACGGAGCGGTACTGGTTGGCTTGTTACCGCTGGCTACCGCATTGGCCGCTGCGTGGCGTGCGCAGGAACGCCCTACTCCCGTGTTTTGGTGCGCGAGTGTGTTGGGCAGCGCTACCGTAGTGGGCTATGCCCTAATTAACGGCGGCGGCAGTTTTCATTCAGCCGATTTTATTTTGCTGGCCGCTGTAGCGGCAGCGGCGATAGGCTATGCCGAAGGCGGCCGCTTGGCGCGCGGAATAGGCGGCTGGCAAGTAATTTGCTGGGCACTGGTACTTTCTGTACCTGTATTGATTGTGCCAGCGGCATTTGGCGCGTGGAAAACTGGCCTGCCAAGCTTTGTAAACGCAACGGCGAGCGTCTGGCTTGGTTTTGCGTATGTTAGCGTTGTGAGCCAGTTTTTGGGCTTCTTCGCGTGGTATCACGGTTTGGCGTTGGGCGGTGTCGCACGGGTTGGCCAAATACAATTGCTGCAACCGTTTATGACGTTGGGTTTTTCAGCGCTACTGTTGGGCGAAAAAATAGCGCCCATGGCAATGGCAGCGATGAGCGTGGCGGCATTGGCGATTTTTGTGGGACGGCGTTGGGGCGCAGTGGGCGCGGCTGCGCCTCTTCCAAAAAATAGCTAAGCTTCGCGTCTAGCCGGATCGGTCTTATGCAAAAAACCGCTGAACACATCGCGCGGTGGTGCAGTGCCGTGCTGCACCAAAATGCGCCCCGCAGCGCCGCGATGATAGCCGCCGTGGGTAATCAAATGATGCAAAATTTCTTCGCGCGTCATGGTGCCCGCGTCGCCATCGGTAAATTTAAACTTTAGCATTTGGCTTAATTCCGCTGCGTTTAAGCGACTTACATACTGCACAAACCACGCATCACTTACCGCAATAGCGGCTGCTAAGGCAGCTAACATGGGCGTCTCGGGCGTATTTGTTGCTGCAAAGCTGTGCGACTCACCGAGCAACTGCGCACGAAATATTTGATCAACCACATAGGTATGGTTCAAGATACGAATCGCCATATGACGGTCGTCTTTTTGTCCCACGTCCTCGAGCTGCAGTAGGGATGTTAGCAGCTCGTCATTTGCCCACGCTTTGTATTTGAAAAGCGCTACGAGAATGGAGGGTGTTGCGGCATTGTTTTGTGAGGAAGTCATGGCTTAGGCTTTTCGGTAATTTCAACGCCGCAATAGGGACAACTGCCACCTACCTGAAAGTGTTCGGCATTTCTACCAGGGTCACTTTCAATCATGATCCAATCGCGGCCGCAGGTGCGGCATGATGGTTTTGACAGTTTGCGCGTAGCCCATGCGAAGCCAAGGTGCGCACACGCGCTCGATACCACAACGCTAATTCCGAACAGATACTTCGGCGCAATTTGAGGGATACATCGTTAACAATAGCGGCGGCGGCGGCGATCACACCAAGCACTAAAAATACCAGCGTAAGCCAATTGCGATTACCGCGAATGCGTTGGGCTAGCTTTAGTTGATCTGCGGAAGACATCGAACCCCAAGTTTAGATGGCAATATTGAGACTTAAACCGTACTAGTCGGCCGCTCAGACTTTGCTACCGGCGCCAAAATACCTTCGATTTTCTTCTTCAATTCACGGCCTAATTCAGAATCGGGCAATTGGATGCCAATGCCTTGGGGGCGATTGGCTGTAGTGTGCGGTGGATTAATCCAAACCACACGGCCCACCATTGGTATTTTTACCGGTTCGTCTAAGAACTGCAGCACAATTAGCATTTCATCACCCAACCGATGCGCTTTGTTGGTCTGCATGAACAACCCACCACCGCGAATGATCGGAATCCATGCCGCATAAAGCGCTGATTTCCCTTTTAAATTGAGGGAAACTACATCGGGACGTTTGAGGAGAATATCTGACATAGGGGGCGGCGGCAGCTTATGGGTTACGCCAGCGCACTATTGCACGGCCTGTCTATATGATAACAGCAACTGCTCTAGTAACAAGCGGGGGTTCAGTGGATGCATAATGCTGCGGCGCTGCTGGCGCAGCGTTGATTCATACACGAAAATTCGCGGCAGACTTGCACGCTTGCCAATGGCTTGCAGCTGGCTGAGCTGATCGGGGTGAAACTGCGCCACACCGGTGGCGCGCACGGTAATCAAATCACATACCCAAGTATGAAGATAGCCGAAAAGCCGCACTAGTTCAGGCTTTTCAAGCTTTTCCCATTTGGCTGCAGCCGCTAGATGATCGGCATTTAAATTGCTCAGCACGCCAAGGAACTCGCGTCGGATTTTTTGCATGTCTGGTTCGGCAACTTCTAGGGCAGCAAGCGGCGCACCGCCAACTTGCGCTAACAGCAATGCAGGGTTTTCGATGCCTTGCGCGGCCAACCAAGCCTGCGCGATGTCGGCGCCAGGATTAGGTATCAAGACTTGTTGACAGCGACTGGTGATGGTAGCCATCAGCCTTCCCAACCTATGGGTTACTAAAATAATGGTTGTGCGCGACGGTGGCTCTTCAAGTGTTTTTAGCAGCGCATTGGCGGCGGCTGGGTTCATGGCCTCCGCTGGTTGGAGTAACAGCACGCGAAAGCCGTTGCGATGTGATGTAAGCGATATAAATTCACTCAGTGCGCGGATTTGATCTACTACTATTAGCTCACTTTTTTTCTCTATTTTTTCGGTGGTGGTGGCTTCACCATCGGTACTTTCTGATGCCGCCGTATCGGCTTCATCTTCAAGCTGTGCGGCAGGTGCTACTTCGCGGTAGTCCGGGTGATTGCGCGCGGCAAACCAACCGCATGCCGCACACTTTCCACAGGCCAAGCCGCTCGGCAACTTAGCTTCACAAAGCAAAGAATTAGCCAAGGTACGGGCAAACTGCACCTTGCCCACGCCCGTCATGCCGTGCACGAGCAAGGCGTGCGGCAGCGTATTTTCGGCGTGGCGAGTTAATAAGCTTTGCAGCAATTCAGCTTGCCAAGGCAATACCTTCTGCAAGGCAAAACTCACTGTAAAGCCTTTAAATTAGGGCCACTCCGCCCATCACTACGTAGAAAATATCGGGCTAAATCTTCGCGAATTTGCGGCAACGTTCGCGATGAATCAATGACGCGAGTACGGTTTGAAAACTGTGCTGCACGGGCAAGATACATGTCGCGCACGCGATCAAAAAATGCACCACGTTCACGCTCAAATTTGTCTTGATGGATGGTGTTTTTGTCTAACCGCTCGCGCGCCACCGCCGTGGGTGCATCGAATAAAAAAGTAAGGTCGGGCTGCAAGTGCTCATGCACCCAATTCTCTAGTATGGCAATCCGCGCCACATCCAAGCCCCTGCCACCGCACTGGTAGGCATAGGTGGCA
Source organism: Betaproteobacteria bacterium (assembly GCA_031409495.1). GTDB lineage: Bacteria > Pseudomonadota > Gammaproteobacteria > Burkholderiales > Usitatibacteraceae > JANMDR01. Next base: position 28,005 of record JANNXI010000246.1, on the reverse strand, counting down.
TCGGTAAAACGGTCTGAAATAACCACAGCGCCACGGGCTAACGCTGGGGCAATAACGGCGGCAACATGTTCGCGGCGCGACGCAAATACCAGCAAGGCTTCGGTTTCTGGATGCATGGCTTGGTTTAGCACCATTTCGCGAACTGCTTCGCCTAACGGTGTGCCGCCAGGCTCTCGCGTGCTCACCACCTCGCGACCCTTTTGCGTGAAGAAATCGATCAAAAACGGCACATGGGAGGATTTGCCAGCGCCATCAATGCCTTCTAAGGTGACAAATAATCCGACTTGGTTAGATTCATTAGAGGTCTTAGACATAAAAATTAGCGCCCCAACTGAAATTTTTGCACTGCGCGATTATGTTCATCAAGGCTGCGCGAAAAATAATGGGTGCCATCACCGCGCGACACAAAATAGAGTTTGTCACTCACCACGGGATTTAATGCTGCGTCAATAGCGCCTTGGCCGGGCATGGCGATGGGGGTGGGCGGTAGACCGTCACGCGTGTAAGTATTGTAGGCAGTATCAGTTGTTAAATCGCGCTTGCGAATATTGCCATCATATTTTGCGCCTATGCCGTAAATTACCGTCGGGTCTGTTTGCAGGCGCATCGGGATACGTAAGCGATTGACAAAAACCGCCCCTATCTCTGGACGTTCGAAAGCGCGCCCAGTTTCTTTTTCGATAATTGACGCCATAATTAACGCTTCATATGACGATTTATAGGGCAATTTCTCAGCACGCTTCGCCCAAGCATCGCCCAAGCGCTTTTGCATCGTTTGGTAGGCGCGCTTCAGCACGTCAATATCGGTGGTGCCGCTGGCAAACTGATACGTATCAGGAAAAAACAAGCCCTCAGGATGCGCCTCAGTAGCACCAATTAAGCGCAGAACCGTTGCGGGTGAGGCGTTGCCAATTGTGTTTTTTATTGCGGGATGCACGGCGATAATTTCCAGCATTTGTTTGAAGGTGATGCCTTCAACAAAGGTAATCGCGATGGGGATGACGTCCCCGTTGATAAGTTTATCAAGCAGCGCCTCTGGGGAGAGCGGTGCCGAAATTCGGTAGTTCCCGGCGTGAATCTCAGTTTTTTTTGTAAGCCTAGCCAGCCAAACTAGGCTGTGTGGCTCTGGCAGTAGCCCCATTACCACGAATTGACGCGATAACGCGATAAGTGAAGTGCCGGGCTTTACGGAAAACACAAACGCGGCTGGCTTGTCCGAAGTTTCTGCCCCCGAAGCTGCTGTTATCGGCGGCACAATTTTGGTGTTTGCAAAAAAAAGCATCCAACCTGCAGCTGCCCCGGCCGTGAGCAGACCAAGCAATATCAGTGACCCAAATAGCCGTTTCATTGCCTGCCGCTCAACAACTGGTTGCTACACAAATCGCTTCAGGACCAACGTGGCATTGGTGCCACCAAAGCCGAAGGAATTTGAAAGTGCTACGTCAATTTTCATATTGCGCGCAGTGTTGGCGCAATAATCTAAATCGCACTCTGGATCTTGGTTGAAAATATTGATGGTTGGCGGCGATATTTGGTGATGCACTGCAAGTGCTGAAAACACGGCCTCAATACCCCCAGCTGCACCCAACAAATGCCCCGTCATCGACTTTGTTGAATTCATCACGAGCTTCTTGGCGTGATCACCAAAAACTGCTTTAACGGCGGCGGTTTCGTTTAGATCACCGAGCGGCGTTGATGTGCCGTGCGCATTCACGTATTGCACGGCATCAGGATTAACGCCAGCGTTTTTAAGCGCTGCCAACATACCGCGACGTGGGCCATCCATACTTGGCGTGGTCATATGATGCGCATCCCCGCTCATGCCTAAACTAGCAAGTTCGGCATAAATGCGGGCACCACGGGCAGTAGCGTGCTCGAGAGACTCCAGCACTAAAATACCTGCACCCTCACCCAACACAAAACCATCGCGGTCTTTATCAAAAGGGCGGCTCGCAGTTTCTGGCGAATCATTACGTTCCGATAATGCTTTACAGGCGCTAAAGCCACCAATACCGGCCATGCTAACGGTACCTTCGGCACCACCGGCGATCATTACATCGGCATCACCGTATTCAATGAAGCGTGCGGCGTCACCAATACAGTGAGTTGAAGTTGCGCATGCTGAAACCATCGACACATTAGGCCCTTTAATGCCATAAATTATGGAGATCATCCCGGCCACCATGTTAACAATGGAACCCGGCACGAAAAATGGAGATATTTTACGTGGCCCTTGCGCTACCATCGTGCGCACTGTGTCTTCAATCATCGGCAAGCCGCCAATGCCTGAGCCCACGTTTACACCAATGCGCTCGGCATTGGCTTCAGTAATTTCTAAGTTTGCATCTGCCAAAGCCATTTTGGTGGCGGCGATGCCGTAGTGAATAAAGGCGTCAAGCCGACGGACTTCTTTTGGCGACATAAACTGCGCCGCGTCAAAGTTTTTGACTTCGCCGGCGAAGCGCGTAGGCAAAATACCCGCATCAAAGCGCGTAATCGTAGCAATCCCGCTGCGACCGTTAACGATATTATCCCAACACTGTTCTACCCCATTACCGACAGGGGAAACGATTCCTAGACCGGTTACGACTACTCTGCGTTTTGACATAGTTTTTTTAGCGGACCAAACGCGGCAGTATGCCTACGTTTGGCCCAGCATTTTTTGAAAAATTAACCCGGGTTGTGGGCGGTAATGTAATCAATTGCTTGTTGCACGGTGGTAATTTTTTCTAGCGCTTCATCAGGAATTTCGCACTTGAACTCTTCTTCAAGTCCCAACGATAACTCGACGGTGTCCAAAGAGTCAGCACCCAAATCATCGGTAAACGACGCTTCGTTTTTAACGTCAGCCTCGGCCACACCAAGTTGCTCGGCAACCACTTTTTTTACACGCGCTTCAATAGTATCCATTTAATGCTCACTCCCACTGGTTAATTAATACTGCTTTTATAAAACTTGTTTACGACCAATTATTCAATTACGGTTAATGCATAAAATTGCTTTTTCGCATTTCCAAAAGCGCGCCGTACTTTATGCCTTGGCGCTATTTTATCAAAGCTAAGGATACAAAAGTATTCTAGGCAAAAAGGGTGTTCTAAGGGGTGGCTTACCAAAATTGTTTTTTAAGCGAATTGCCAAAATTGAAACCATGCCGTGGCCTACGCCATATGCATGCCTCCGTTTACGTGAATGGTTGTTCCGGTAACATAAGACGCGCTGGGCGACGCTAAATAATAGACTGCTTCGGCAATATCTGCCACTTGCCCAAGACGCCCTAAGGGCACGGCGGCAGTGAGTTTTTCAATTTGCTCAACCGATAATGCGCGCGTCATATCAGTTTCAATAAATCCCGGCGCAACGCAATTAACTGTGATGTTACGACTGCCAACTTCGCGGGCTAACGCCTTGGAGAAGCCCACCATTCCGGCCTTCGCAGCTACATAGTTAACTTGGCCAGCGTTCCCCATAAAGCCAACGACGGAAGAAATATTGATGATGCGCCCCTTCCGCGCCTTCATCATGCCTTTCATCACCCCACGGGACAGCCGAAACACGGAAGTTAAATTAGTCTGCATCACCGCATCCCAGTCGTCATCTTTCATGCGCATGAGCAAGGTGTCGCGGGTAATACCCGCGTTGTTGACCAATATAGAAACTGCCCCGTAAGTGGCTTCAATATGTTTCAAGCAAGGCTCAATTTGGTCGGCCTGTGATACATCCAACTTCAAACCACAGCCGGTGATACCCGCAGCAGTTAATGCGGTGTTAATTGCCGCAACGCCACTATCGCTCGTCGCAGTGCCAATAACAGTAGCACCGGCAGCACCGAGACGTTGCGCTATAGCACCACCGATACCGCGCGTGGCACCGGTGACAAGCGCTATCTGACCGGCTAACGATTTGGTTTGCATTACGATACCGCCTTAGTAATCTGAGTAAGTTGAGTTTCAGTAATCGCAGCTGCTAACGTCGCTGCATCAACAACAGCTAAAGACTGCATGTCGCCAACGATTCGTTTATTTAATCCAGTAAGCACTTTGCCGGGAGCGCATTCAACCACTGTAGCAACGCCCAACGCATGTAACATAGTGATGGTTTCAATCCAGCGTACTGGGCGGAAAAGTTGCTGCACAAGGGCATCTTTAATTTTTTCAGTATCTGTAAAAATAGCAACATCCGCATTTTGGATCACCGGTACAACAGGCGCTTGGAATAAAACGCCTTGCAAATAGTTTGCCATGGCATCAGCCGCCGGACGCATCAGCGCACAGTGGGACGGCGCACTCATGGGCAGCAACATTGCGCGCTTGGCCCCGAGTGCTTTAGCGTGTTCAATCGCGCGTTCAACAGCTGCGCGGTGGCCTGCAATCACAGTTTGAATGGGCGAATTTAAATTGACGGCTTCACAAACATCATCTGGCGTGCCCGCAATTGCTTGCGCACAGGCCGCGCGTACTTGCGCTACATCCAGCCCCATTACTACAGCGATCCCGCCCACACCTTCCGGAACGGCACTCTGCATTGCTTCAGCGCGAAATCGCACCAACGGTAGCGCATCGGCAAAAGTTAACGCACCAGCGGCAACTAATGCCGTGTATTCGCCCAAACTATGGCCTGCAAAGAATGCAGGCGTAGCGCCGCCGGCCGCCCGCCACGCACGCCATGTGGCCACACCAGAAATCAGCATGAGCGGTTGAGTATTGACTGTTTGATTTTGTAACTCAGCCGGGCCAACCGCCGCGAGCGCTGTAAAGTCTTGCCGCAAAATATCAGACGCCTCAGCAAAAGTCTGTACCACTGCCGGATTCGTGGCGAAGCCATCCATCATACCGATGGACTGTGAGCTTTGCCCCGCAAACACGACCGCGAATTTTGGCGCTAAGTTTGGTGCTAGGTCGTAATTAGAGGTCATAATTTTGGTCTAAAAAAGCGATTAATAAATAGTGCAATCAGCGCGCGCAGCGCTACCAAACTAACATAGCGGCACCCCAGGCAAAACCACCGCCAAGGGCCGCTACCAATATTTTATCACCCGCTTTTACTCGGCCGGCGCGCACCGTTTCGTCGAGCGCAAGCGGAACCGATGCGGCGGAAGTGTTGCCATGATGGCCCACCGTCAAAATCACCTTTTCATCAGGCAATGCCAGCTTCTTAGCTGCATGAGCAATGATGCGTTGATTGGCTTGATGACAGATAAAAAAATCTATGTCCGCCGGTGTCATACTATTTGCGAGGAGTGCTTCGTTAGCGACATCTTCAAAGGCTTTTACCGCAAACTTATAAACCGTGGCACCATCCATACGCAAAAACGGCGCCCCGGTAACGACGCCATTAGCCACGCTACCAGGCGTGCAGAGTACATCTTTATAACTGCCATCTGCATGTAAGTGCGTGGATAAAATTCCGGGCGAATTTGACGCTTTGAGCACTACGGCACCCGCACCGTCACCAAACAATACGCAAGTGCTGCGATCTTTAAAATCGATGATGCGCGAAAATACTTCCGCACCTACTACCAAGGCGCATTGCGCCGCGCCAGACTTAACAAATTTATCCGCTATAGCCAGTGCGTAGACAAAACCTGCGCACACGGCTTGCACATCAAATGCAGCGCCATTTTTAACGCCCAATTTCGCCTGCAAAATACACGCTGTCGATGGGAATATCATATCCGGCGTAGAGGTAGCTACGATGATTAAGTCAACATCGGCCGCAGTCACTCCAGCTGCAGCCAGCGCGCGGTTAGCAGCGTGCAGGGCAAGGTCACTCGTCAACTCATGATCTGCCGCATAGTGCCGAAACTTGATACCGGTGCGCGATACAATCCATTCATTATCGGTATCGACAAACTGCGCCAAATCGGCATTAGAAACGCGCCGCTGCGGCAAGTAACTTCCTGTTCCCGCTACTTTCGCGTACATCAAGACTTTACCTCGACAGACTTATCCATCGACTTGTCGCTTACCTTATCGATAGAGGGAAGTAGCCCTTCCTGATGCAGGCGCTCCATTTCTTTGGCGATACTACCAAGTAAGTCATGCCCAACTTGGCTAGCGGCCCGGTCTAATGCCCGCGCAAACGAAAGTGCGTCAGCAGAACCGTGGCTTTTAACGACCACACCACGCAGACCAAGCAAAGCAGCGCCGTTGTAGTGCCTTGGATCCATTCTATTTTTAAAGCGCTTTATAACCGGCAAAGAGATGAATGCGGCAAATTTACTGAACCAACCGCGCTTGTACTCCTCTTTCAAAAAATCACCCATCATCTTTGCCATACCTTCGGAGGTTTTCAGCATCACATTCCCCACAAAGCCATCGCAGACCACAACATCAGTTGTGCCTTTATAAATATCGGTGCCTTCGACGTTTCCATAAAAGTTTAAATGGCTTGCCTTTAGCAGGGCACTGGCACGTTTAACCACATCAGACCCTTTGATATCCTCAGAGCCGATATTGAGCAAGCCAACGCTTGGACTAGGCTTGCCCGAAATGGCAGTGGCAAACATAGCGCCCATGATGGCAAATTGCAGCAAGTGTTCTGCCGAACAATCAGCATTTGCGCCCAAATCTAGGGCATAACATTCACCTGTGCGGGTTGGCAGCACAGCACAAATGGCGGGACGGTCTATGCCGGCCAAGGTTTTTAGGACAAATTTTGCGGTGCCCATCAAGGCACCAGTATTGCCAGCGGATACACAAGCATGCACCTCACCCGACTTCACAAGGTCAATCGCCATGCGCATCGACGAGTTTTTCTTGTTGCGAATGGCAGAACGAATGTCTTCGTCCATACCGACTACCTCTGCCGCATGCAAAATGCGCAATCGGATTGGCGCAGCCGACGAGCCACCAATATACTCCTGCACTCGAGCTGAGGGCGGCAACTTGGCTAATTGCGCCTGCAGGTCGGGTTCACGACCAACCAGCACGACAGTGCAGTGGACGCATTGCGCTAAAAAAGCGACCGCAGCCGGAACCGTGACGGAGGGACCGTGGTCTCCTCCCATTGCATCTATCGCAATCGAAATTTGCATGGGCACCAATAGAAAATGTTGGCTTGCTGTTGATTGCGCACTTTAATGCTATACCGCACCGCAAGACGCAACTTAAACCACATAAAAACAACAAAAGCCTTGCCAAGTTATTACCTCAAGCAAGGTCAAAGGTGCTTCTCACTGCAATGAGGTAGAAACCACAATGCGCGCGGACAAATAGCTATAGAGTTAGCGCCGCATAGCCGCGCTAACTCTATAGCTAAGGCAAATTATTCGTCTGCTTTAACTTTAACGATTTTCTTACCACGATAGAAGCCAGCTGGGCTAATGTGATGACGCAAATGCGTTTCGCCTGTTGTTGGCTCAATCGCTGTTGCTGGGTTTGTTAGAAAATCATGCGAACGGTGCATACCGCGCTTAGATGGGGATTTTTTGTTCTGTTGGACGGCCATGGTGAATCTCCTGACGGATAAATAACTGAGTTGCTACAACTACGGTTATCCGCAAAGCTAGTGTTAAAGATAAAAAGCAACGCTTACGCGATTACAATTTGGTGGGGGGTGTTTTTGCTAACTTCAAGCTGGCTAATTTCGCAAAGGGCGACGGCTCCTGATTAGCGCCTTCACCCAATACAACTCCATCTAGCTTTTTTACGGTACTACTGTTTTGCGACATTTTTTTGTTACTAGGTAAGTTCGGCGCTTGCTTTGTTGATATTGGCGGCAGAAAAAGTAGCACTTCTTCAATTACTAAGGCGCGGATATCAATTTCCACCCCAGCGACGACGTAATCTTCGTCTTCACTCTCAAGCTCTAAGGGCGGAAGCTCAGCTTCTGAACTCACTAACACTAACTTACTCTCTATATCTATCTCAAAAGCCTGCGGCACTTCAGAGTTAGGGTCTAAGAGCGAAACCAAACCGCGAATTATACACTTAATATGCTTGGTTTGACCGCCATCACGTCCATTTTTAAGGCTTCCTGCGATGAAATACGCGATTTCGCCTTCGGATGAAGCCAGATATTGCGCCAATTCAGGCAATTCTGTCGGCAAAAATACGCCTTCTACTCTTTGCTTTAGGCGCGTAAGCCGTTCCACCGAAAACATCATAGGCGCCGCGTTTTTGGAAATCTGGGAAGTCATAAGACCTTTTACATGAGCCATAGAAATTACTTTGATCATACATCTACATGCTATGATTTTGACCAATTGACTTCAAAAGTAGGCAAACTTGAGTAAAAAACTAATTGTTTTGGGCTCCACTTCCATATTTCGCGCTCAGCTGCTGGCGCGGCTAAAGCTTCCGTTTATCACCGTGCGCCCGGAAACCGATGAAACCGCGCGCGCCAACGAAAGCCCTGCACAAACGGCACTTCGCTTAAGCATTGAAAAAGCGGCTAACGTGACTGCTTCTGTCGCCAAAAACCTCCCCGAAGCATTGATCATTGGCTCAGATCAAGTTGCTGATTTTGCGGGCACTCACATCGGGAAGCCACACACACGTGATGCTGCACGCGAACAATTGCGCAGCTTTCGTGGCCGTGAAATGACTTTTCATTCAGCCCTAACGCTACAAAATAGCGTGAGTGGCAATGTGCAATCCTGCGTTGTTCCCACCGCCGTGCGCTACCGCAATGTCAGTGATGCAGCCATTGAAGCCTATCTTGACCAAGAAGACGCACTAAATTGTGCCGGAAGCGCTAAATCAGAAGGCTTAGGAATTGCGTTGATGGCGAGCATGACGAGCGACGATCCGTCCGCCTTAATTGGCTTGCCGCTCATTGCCTTAGTGACAATGCTTGAAGCCGAAGGTGTGGCGGTGCTAGCTTGAGTCACGTAACGCCACCTGCAGGCGCAGGCACTTTGTATTTGATTCCGACTAATCTTGGTGAGCCGTTTGACGCGCAGGCCATATTGCCACAAGCTGTCATTGAACTCACTGGGAAACTAGCCTACTTCATCGCCGAAAACCCGAAAACAGCGCGCTACTTTTTGAAAACTGTTGGCACAAAAATGCCCATTCAAGAAATTCAAATTGCCCAATTAAATGTAAATTCAAGCCCGACGATTTTGGCGGATTTATTAGCGCCGATTTTAGCTGGACAGGATGCCGGCTTAATTTCTGAAGCTGGCGCCCCTGGGGTAGCGGATCCGGGGGCGGATCTAGTCGGGTTGGCGCACACCCGCAATGTCCGCGTAGTGCCGTGTGTCGGGCCATCGGCCATTTTATTGAGTCTAATGGCTGGTGGATTGAATGGCCAACGCTTTAGTTTCCACGGCTATTTGGCTCAAGACAAAGCCCAACGCCAGAGGCAGATCCAAGAGCTAGAGCGCGATTCTAAGCGGCTACGCAGCACACAGCTATTTATCGAAACGCCCTACCGCAATGACGCCATGCTGGCTGACTTAATTGCGACGCTCTCACCGGCTACTCGACTCTCGATTGCGTGTAATTTAGGCTGCGCCGATGAATGGGTACAAACTAAAGAAATCGCGCAGTGGCGCAAGCTTGCAACTATTATTGGCAAGCGGCCAGCAATGTTTTCGTTTTTAGCCTGAGTGCGTTGCGCTTTACCATACGCAGAACGCGGCGCTAAATTGACGGCTAATCAAAAAGCGAGTGTTTTTCCAGCAGCGTGGTTAAATCGGCTGCAGCTTTTGGCACACTAAAATAGAAGCCTTGCCCAACGGCGCAGCCTTTTGCACGCAATAAAGTAAGCTGACCCGCCGTTTCAATTCCCTCGGCGATGACATCTAAATCCAAGCTTCGCGCCATGTTAATGATCGCCACCACTATGGCGGTGTCATTCGGGTCAACGGTAATGTCTCTAACAAAGCTTCGATCAATTTTTAGCTTACTAATTGGCAATCGTTTTAAGTAACTCAGACTCGAATAGCCGGTACCAAAATCATCAATAGATAGATGAATGCCTAGACTCGCGATTTGATTGAGCAGCTGTATGCTGCCTTCGCCGCGACGCATCACCGAGCTCTCCGTAACTTCTAACTCTAGGTCGCGCGGATCGTAGTGTGTTTGCAACATGATGTCGCCCAAGATGTCTATGAATCGGGCATCTTCGAGCTGTCTAACGGACAAATTCACGGCCATTCTGCGCTTCGGCAAGCCAGCGCGATGCCACGCCGTGTTTTGCCGACACGCTTCCCGCAACACCCATTCACCAATTTCAGCAATCAAGCCCGTTTCTTCGGCCAACGGAATAAACTCGCCAGGCATCAGCGTGCCGTTGTCTTCACTGTGCCAACGTACCAACGCTTCTAAAGCAACGATTTCACCCGTGTTTAAATCAACCTGCGGTTGATAGGCGAGCCAGAAACTTCCTGAGGCAACAGCGCCACGCAGGTTCGATTCTAAAACTGCACGCCGTTTTACGGCAATATTCATTTGGGACGTAAAGAACTGGTAATTATTTTTGCCTAAGGCTTTCCCATGGAACATGGCGGTATCAGCATTTTTTAGCAAGGTTTTTGCGTCCCGTCCATCTTCGGGATAAAGCGCCACGCCAATTGAGCTTGAGACGTGTTGCTGCGTATCGGCTAACTGAAACGGCATCCGCAGGTTATCCAGAATTTTCTGCGCGACGCGACTTGCCGCCTGCTGCCCTTCTACTTCATCTAACAGCACAATGAATTCGTCACCGCCTTGCCGCGCGATCGTGTCAAATGAGCGAACCGATGCCGTCAAGCGCGCGGCTATCTGCTGCAACAGCGCGTCGCCCACGTCGTGACCTAAGGAGTCGTTGACGTTTTTGAAGTTATCAACGTCTAAGAACATAACTGCAAACTTACGCCGAGCACGTTGCGCCCGCTCGACCGCCTGCGCGATCCGATCTTGCATCAGCGAGCGATTTGGCAACCCTGTAAGGCTGTCATGAAACGCAATATGTTCCACGTGCCGCAAAATCGCTTTACGTTCCGTCACATCCCGCGTGTTAACGACTATTCCGTTTACGTTTGGCACATCCAAACAGTTCTTACCGATCGATTCTAAGGTCCGCCACGAACCGTCGGTAGCGCGCGCGCGGAATTCAAAGGCTTCCGTCATCGATTTGTCGGTTAACAATTGGGCAAACCGTGTCCGCATGGCGTTCACGTCATCACGGTGCACCATTTCAAACTGACTGCGTCCCACCATCAGTTGCGGGTCATAACCGAGCATATGTTTTACTGAAGGGCTTTGATACAGAATCATCCCGTCCTCATCAAGCAAAGTGACAATATCCATCGCACTTTCAGTTAGCGAACGGAACCGCGTTTCCGTTCTTGCCAGCGCTTGCTCGGCTTGTTTTATGTCGGTAATGTCGGTGAGAATACCGATCAATCCCACTGGCTTTCCCGCTTTATCAGCGAAGCTACTGAGTTGCTTTACCAGCCGCCTCGATTCGCCAGCCGCATTCGTTGTTGTTTCCTCAAACGACACGGTGCTAGCGGCATCGAGCACTTCAAGATCTTCACCCAACAATCGCAAATCAGTTTCACCGGTTTCTTTGTTAATCGGAAATTTGCCCTTCATGTCCTCACGACGCATACCGTAGAACGTTTCCCAAGCGCGATTAAAGCCAATGTAGCGACCATCAGCGTCTTTATAAAAAATCGGGTTGGGGATGACTTCGAGCAACTCTTCTGTGAAATGTAATTGATCATCAAGTTGGCGCGCAACCAGCTTAATGGCAGAGACATCAGCGCAGGTAATTAAAATACCCACGGGCTCCTGATCGCCACCACGCAGCGTTGCGGCCGATACACTAATTTCAATATCTCCACCATCAGGGTGCTTGCGCAACATTTCCACGTTATGAAAGGCTTCGCCGTTCAAAATGCTCTCGCGCAACTGCCGATTTGTTTCCTCGTCTACACCAATAGCAAGCGGTGAAGGCTTTCCAAGCGCAGCTTCTTCGCTTATACCAAACATTTTTTCAGCGGCTGGGTTCCACATGGTGACGATGCCATTTGGCGATATTGAATAGATGGCGAGCGGTGAAGATTGAACAATTGCTTTCAGGGATTCATTTACGGCCCGCAGCGTTTGTTGTGCCGCATGATAATTAGAAATATCTTCCATCACCGCTAAGGCGTATTCAAAATTCCCCGCCTCATCGCGCATTATCGTGGTGGAGCGGCGCACCCACATCATCGAACCATCACGGCGGACCATGCGGCGCTCAACCTTTGGCAAATGTAGACGCTGACTTTTCAACTGGTCTCCCAAGCGCGTGCCAATGCTGCGATCCTCCGGGAGCGCCGTTGCAAAGTAGGGCTTTCCGATGAGTTCAGCAGCGGCGTAGCCGGTCATTTCTGCAAATTTTTCATTCACCAAAACATATCGACCTTCGATGTCAATATGGGCTAACCCTACCTCCATTAAATCAAAAGTAGCGCGAAACTTGCGCTCGCTGCGCTGCAATGAAGATTCACGCTCACGCACTTCAAACGCAAGCTCATGCATATTATGCGAAAGCTGCTCAAGCTCGGCATACTCAGCCTGAACGGCCAATTCACCACCGTTGGCACTCAGGAAATTTTCTGGCGTTAAATTATCAGCAAATCTACGGAGTGGCTCCCCAATTTGGCGCGCTACAACCCACGCAACGATTGCGGAAATTAAAATAGTGAGCAATCCAAGCCAAATAATTTGCTCGCGAAGCCGCATGGTGTCAGCGGGAGCCATGGACGTCTGCGACGTGGCCACTTGGGCAATTACACTCAAGCACAAAGCAACGACCAAAAGGACTACGCCAAAGCCTGCGGCAATGCGAAAGGTAAGTCGCCGTTTTTTTGGCTCTTTTGAGTGCTTTGATGGAGAGGAAGGCAAAATAGGTGATCTTTAAATGGGTGTCGTTGAGAATGGCAGTGGAAGGCAGTTGGGTACGTTTCTACGTTAGGCACTACGCGCTACGGTACCAGAAAAACACCTTCTTCATTCATCAGAACAGCCACCTTTGTTAAACACTGCTTGAAGCAGGGACCGTCGATACACCTCCCCGTTTGCGGCTCAAACAATGCGCCATGTGTTGCGCAAATTAAGTATAGACCAGATTCATCAAAAACATCACCGGGATTCCAGTCAAGTTCTGTGTTGTAGTGCGGACAAACATTATCAAACGCGACCGCTTGATCATTATGCATAATAACAAACGCGGCTTGGCCTGGCTTGGCGTCTTCTGGAACCACCAATGCAATTGCCGTTAGTTCAGTTTCCCGGACATACCGAAAACGCACTGAACGTTTTATCTCAGCGGCATACTTTAATGCTTTCAAAGTACAAATAAACGTAGTCATACTAGCTTCACTTTCGAGGCGCTATCCATGCTCAAGTATCCACCCGGATAGGCTGGAAACATCCGTCAAATAAGCTTCTGCGGGCATTGCTTGCAGGACTACTGCATCGTGCGCACCGTAGGTAACGGCGACACTTTTACACCCAGCATTTTGTGCCAACTGCAAATCGAACGTCGTATCGCCAATCATCAACGTACGATGCGGCTCAGCGCCAGCCGCATCCATCAATTTAACTAACATATCTGGGTTGGGCTTGGCAAAGCCTTCATCGGCGCACCGCGAAAAATGAAAGTATTGATTTAGTCCTGTATGCGCAAACGCGCGATCCAAGCCACGGCGGGGCTTGCCCGTCGCCACTGCGGTCAAACAATTGCCCAAATATAGTCGCGACAATAGGCTGGAGATTCCCGAATATAGGGGCGCTTCATAGTCTCGTACAATATAATGATGGCGAAATTTTTGCGCAAATTCTTGATATTGCGACAGACTTTTATCAGGGAACAAGCGCCCTACGGCATCTTCCAACCCTAAACCGATGATGCTCTTGGCAGTTTGCGTATCTGGTACGGGCCAGCCAATATCGCGCGCAGCAAGTTGGACGCATTGCGCAATCAAACCTGTGGAATCCATAATCGTGCCGTCCCAATCAAACACGATTAAATCAAAATTTTTCGTCACAATCGGTGACGCATTTTCACTCATAGCTTAGCCGCCGTTTTTGGCCCATCCTGCAGCCGTAAAAACGCCAAGTACTTTTCAAGGTCAGGCGGAAGTGCTGCGTGAATTGTCAGGGATTCCCCGGAGATAGGATGGGTTAATGTAACAGCATGCGCGTGCAGAAACATCCGCTTTAACCCACCACGCACATTGGCTGCCACCTCTTTGTTTAACGTAAAGTCACCATATTTATCATCCCCAACGATGGGAAAACCCGCATGCTGCGCATGAACGCGAATTTGGTGGGTGCGCCCGGTCCGGATATCAGCCTCAAGCAAGGTAGCCGTGCCAAACCGCTCACGCCGATGAAAAATAGTGTGCGCAGCTTGGCCTTTTTCTTCATCGACAAAAACCCGACGCTCGCCATTGGCTGCGATTACTTTATGTAGGGGCGCGCGAATATTGCGGGTTTCGTCCGGCCATTTACCCTTAACCAAAGTTAGGTAGCGTTTATCCACCCGCGTTTGACCTTCGCCACGTAATTGCGCATGCAACCCTGTGAGGGCACTACGCTTTTTAGCAATCAGCAGGATACCCGATGTTTCGCGGTCGATGCGATGCACCAGTTCCAAAAAATGCGCTGCAGGCCGTGCTGCTCGCAGCGCTTCAATCACCCCAAAATCTAATCCGCTACCGCCATGAACCGCATAACCGGCGGGCTTATTAATTGCAAAAAATGCGTCGTCCTCATACAAAATAACGAAGTTAGGCACAGATGCAAGCTTTTTAGCCGTAATTACCTCATTCTCAGGTAAAGGCGCAGCCATACGCACCGGCGGCACGCGGACGATGTCGCCCTCTATCAAGCGATACGTTACGTCAATTCTGCCCTTATTTACGCGAACTTCGCCCGCACGTACTATCCGATAAACATGGCTTTTTGGCACGCCTTTTAAACGCGCCAGTAGAAAATTATCAATCCGCTGACCGGCGCTATTGTCATCAATAGTCACCATTTCCACCTGTGCGGCAACTACAACTTGTGCTCGCGCTGCTGGCTTTACTGCACCATTTATGCCATTAGCGCTACCTTTAGCGATGCTTTGCGCTACACCTTGCGCATCTTTGGCTACTGGCTTAGCAAATACCTTCACTTGTGCCAACGCCCGCGCCGCCGACTGTTGTGACTGGTTTTTTGACGTGTGGTGCTTTTGTTTTCCGCTAGAAACCATCTTCGGTTATACTCTTATCTCGTTGATTTTGAACGATTGATTGTTTTAAATGACTATGATGTTTTATTTTATTTGCTGCGAAGGTTCCGGCAAATGAAATTTTAACAACTTGCTCTTTACGCGCTTCAAGCTAGTGTAACCATAAGTGGTGCACTACGGCGATTGCGCACGGTCAATTATTTATTACAGCTAAATGGCGTTAGAACAAATTGAGCCGCGCAGTTAAAAAACCTACTGTCAGCCTCGATTCAACTGATTGCCTTTAGAAAAACGATCGGTTTTGTACCCACCCGAACACAAATGGTGACACCAAACGAAATACGCGCCCAAACTCTGAAAGTGTCTGGGGCATTAAAGGTAGGACAGATTGCGCAAGGGTAAAATTTTACCGCAGCGCAGGTTACACAGTTTTTGATTTTGCTTTGTATTTGTAGTGCCGCTATGCGCGCGCTTAAATGTGAAGAAAGTAGCTTGGCACTAAAATCCCGCATTGCTGTTTTAACTAACATGCGCGCGCCATTTTATGGCTGAGAGTTGAATATAAAAATTTAGTTTTGCGCGTGTCTTCTCCGTTTTTCTACTAACAATAAGAAAACGATGCTGCAGAATCTATAACGCAGCAAACAAAAATTTTTATGCTGAAATTGCAGCAAATGCTGAAGATGTTAACTGATTTTCATCGGTCATTTTTCCAAGCGTTTGCGCGCGAACTCAGAGGATGGGCAGTGGTTTATTGTTGTTTTGTCCGCTTTGGTTAAGCACGAGGTTAACTACTAGAGCGACTTACAAATACAATTTAGCGCTGCCACAAATCCACAACAACCGCAAAATCAGCGTAGGCCTTTTCTGTCCGCTTCAACCTTTATGTGCCCTCCACCCTGATTTAAAGGCGCAAGAAGGAGACCAACATGAAACGCATGTTATTTAACGCAACCCAAGCCGAAGAGCTTCGTGTCGCGATTGTAGAAGGCCAAAAACTCGTTGATTTAGATATTGAATCAGCAGGGCAAGAACAGAAAAAAAGCAATATATACAAAGCCTCTGTCACCCGCGTAGAGCCTTCGCTTGAAGCCGTATTTGTAGACTACGGTGCGGACCGCCACGGCTTTCTGCCATTTAAAGAATTAACCCGCCAATATGTACAAGGCGAAGACGGCGACGGCACGCGTGCGCGCATCGCCCAAACGCTTAAAGTCGGCACCGAAATTTTGGTACAAGTTGAAAAAGACGAACGTGGCAACAAAGGTGCGGCCTTGACCACCTATGTATCCCTAGCTGGCCGTTATTTGGTGTTGATGCCCAATAACCCTAGAGGCGGCGGTGTATCACGTCGCGTTGAGGGCGATGACCGCACTGAATTGCGCGAGACTTTAGACCAATTAAACGTACCAGAAGGCATGAGCATTATTGCTCGCACTGCCGGTATCGGCCGCACAGCCGAAGAATTGCAGTGGGATTTAAGTTACCTGCTACAGCTGTGGGAAGCTATTGATACCGCAGGCAAACAAGTTCGCGCGCCTGAGCTGATCTATTTAGAATCAAGCTTAGTCGTGCGCGCGATTCGCGATTTGTATCAGCCTGACATCGGCGAAATTCTGATAGATACTCAGGAAATTTTTGAACAAGCGCAGTCCTTCATGTCGACCGTGATGCCTGCTAACGTGTCAAAAGTAAAGCTCTACAAAGATGATGTGCCGCTATTTTCGCGCTTTCAAATTGAGCACCAAATTGAAACCGCGTATCGTCGTGATGTAACGCTGCCTTCCGGCGGCGCCATTATCATTGACCACACTGAAGCTCTCGTCTCAGTTGACGTTAACTCCGCCCGCTCCACACGCGGTAGCGATATCGAAGAAACTGCGTTCCGCACCAATTGCGAAGCAGCAGATGAAATTGCCCGCCAATTGCGCCTGCGCGACTTAGGTGGCCTGGTGGTGATTGACTTCATTGATATGGAATCAACTAAAAATCAACGTGAAGTTGAAAACCGTTTGCGTGACGCGCTGCATTACGATCGCGCTCGCGTGCAAACCGGCAAAATTTCGCGCTTTGGCTTGCTAGAACTTTCGCGCCAGCGCTTACAACCAGCATTGTCAGAATCAAGCTATATGCCCTGCCCACGTTGCCACGGCGTTGGCCATATTCGCGATACAGCATCCAGTGCCTTGCACATTTTGCGCATCATTCAAGAAGAAGCAATGAAAGAAAACACGGGCGCGGTTCACGCACAAGTGCCAGTTGATGTTGCGACCTTTTTGCTGAACGAAAAGCGCCAAGAGATCCACAATATTGAAACGCGTTTCCGCGTAAACGTGTTGTTGATTCCAAATATCCATTTAGAAACACCAAACTACGAGTTAGAGCGGTTGCGTTCTGATTCTGAAAAGCTAGAAACAGCAATGCCTAGCTATCAAATGATGTCAAAGCCATCGGCTGAAGTAGCGGCTGAAAAAGGTAATGGCCATTCTCACAACGGCAAAGGCAAGCCAGAATCGGATGCCAAACCAACCGAACGGCCAGTGCCTATCGTAAAAGGCATCACACCATCGCAACCTGCGCCAATGGCGGCCGACCCGGTTGAAAGCCGTCACAAAGTAGCGGCACCAGTGGCCGTGGTTGAAAAAACCTTGTGGCAAAAAATTACTGGCTTTTTCTCGGGCACACCGGAACCTATCGTAGCGCCGGTTACAGCAGCACCTGCTCGTGGCACATCCACTCGCACGGACGGCACCAAAACTGATCGTGGCAGCAGCGAAAGAGGCGACCGCAAAGAACGTGGCGAGCGCGGTGGCAAAGGTCGCAACGACCGTGGCGGTGAACGTGGCAAAGGCCGTAGCGACCGGACTGAACGCGGTGAACGTACCGATAAGCCGGGTCGTCGTGACCGCGTGGACAGCAAGCCAGCAACAGCTGTTCTAGCGTCAACCGAAGCAAAAACTGATGGCGATAAACAAGCGTTGCTACCAAAAGCCAGCGATGTGGTTTCTACAGCGCCGGCGGCAGTTGATACAGTTGAAGCGGTGAAACCGCGCGGCATGCAAAAATCAGCGCTAGAAAATAAATCAACCGATGCCAATTCCGAAACTGGCGAAGTTGGTGAAGGCAGCGAAAATGGCGAAGCAGGCACGCGTCGCCGTCGTAGCCGTGGTGGACGCGGACGCGGACGCGATCGGGATAGTACGCGCGGTGAGCGCGGCGAAAAAGGAGAGCGCGCTATTTCGGGGGAAAGCAACCAAGGCGCAGCAGATGTCCAAACAGCGCCACCAACGCACATAAGCCACGTCACACCGACTATCTCAAACCGGTCTGAAGCGGTTGCGCTAACGAGCAGCAATGATGCACCGCTGTTCGCCGCTGAAAACTTGCCCGCCCAGTCGGCAGCGGAACGGCCTGTCGCGGCACCAATACCAGCACCCGTGTTCGCTCCGGCGCCTACACCTGCGCCTGAACCAACGCCAACTTCGGCGGCGGAGATGCCGCCCACAGCACCATCGCCAATGGCCGTAGCCGTGGCAGCGGCGATTTCGCCAATGCCACAAGTGGTAAATCAGCTCGCACAAGCTGGCCAAGGGAATGAATCGCGTCGCGCACGGGAAGGTTCATCTCGCCGCCGCCCGCGCACCTCAGGTGACGTTGCTAGCGCACCAGCGCCGGGCTTAGTGTTTATCGAAACCGATGGCAATATTCAGGCCGCAGCACCGGCGACACTCACAGCGTTTCCGGCAGCCAGCAAACCGCGCAACCCACGCCCACGGCGCGGTAGCGCCGACGCGGCGGAGAAGCTAGTTTTTGTAGAAACCGACGCTGCAAGCACCAGTAGTACTAGTAGCGCTGTGGCGCCGAGCAACACTTAATCGCAAATAGCACCAGCGTGTTAAGCAGTAACAGTATGCGTTGATATTGATATGGCTGGAGATACCCTATTTTAGGGTATCTCCAGCCATATTGTTTATTCAATTTTTGGCAGAGTGAAGCGCGCGATGGCTCAAGCGATTGATTTCTATTTTGATTTTTCGTCTCCCTATGGCTACCTGGCCAGCGTAAAAATCGACGCAATCGCGGCGAGATTTGGTCGACAAGTCACGTGGCGACCTATCCTATTGGGCCCCGCCTTCAAGCTCTCCGGTAACGCACCGCTAATTGGGCAACCGTTAAAAGGCGATTACGCCATACGTGATTTCGTGCGAACGGCTAAATTCATGCAAATACCGTTCCACCTCCCTGCTGTTTTTCCAATTTCTACCGTGGCGGCAGCGCGCGCCTATTACCACCTGCAAGATCAAAACCCATCGCTGGCAAAAGATATCGCCAAAGCGCTATTCCACCGCTATTTCGCAGAAGGTGTTGACATCAGCAGTATCGACGCCGTCACGCACGTGGCAGCGCAACATGGCGTGGATGCCGCATTACTCGGCGCGGCATTAGCCGACACGGCGGTAAAAGAACGGCTGAAGGCGGAAGTAGAAAAATCCCTTAGCCAGGGCGTATTTGGCTCACCTTACATCGTCATTGATGGTGAAGCGTTTTGGGGCAGCGACCGTCTCGATCAAATCGAAATATGGTTAGACCATGGCCCTTGGTAAAAAACAATCTCACTTTAACGCTAAGCGCCCCACCGCTAAGGCTAAATCATCGCAGAGCGCGCCACTATTTCTTGCGATTGCCATGGTGTGGATGCTTGGCGCACCCGCTGCATATGCTCAAGAAAAGCTCACAAGCGCGCAATCAGCTTCATCGCCCACCACTTCGAATGGCGCTGCGGCTCTCCCTGCACCGGCGATCGCAACGCCCGCTAGCGCCCTTCTCCTTCCCGCTTCGACATTTTCATCATTAGCACCGCCTCTCCTGATTCCTGCCATTGCACCAGCCTCACCGATAGACGCCATGGTACCGGCACCGTCGATTTCTACCCTCACGCCCGCTGCAGAAGTTTCGCTTGTGCCGTCAAAGAACGCTACTGATGTATCGACCAGTTTGGGATTAAAAGTTGAAAAAACCACGGAACTCACTCCCGTCGATACTGATTTATGGAACCGCATTCGCAACGGTTTCATCATGGAAGCGCTGGACACACCGTTAGTGCAAGAACAAGAGCAGTGGTATGCCGCGCGCCCAGATTACATAAAGCGCCTTGTTGAACGCGGCGCAAAATACTTACACCACATAGTTGAAGAGGTTGAAAAGCGCGGTATGCCGATGGAATTGGCGCTGCTGCCGGTGATTGAAAGCGCATTTAACCCGCAAGCCTACTCGCGCGCTAAGGCCGCTGGCATGTGGCAATTTATCCCGTCAACCGGCAAAGTCTTTGGGCTGCAACAAGATGCGCTCAATGATCATCGGCGCGATGTGCTGGCCTCCACCACGGCAGCACTAGCCTATTTACAAAAGCTGTACGGCATGTTTAACGCCTGGGACCTGGCCTTGGCCGCCTATAACTGCGGTGAGGGTTGCGTAGGGCGAGCGATTGCAGCCAACCAGCGGCGCGGATTACCAACGCATTATCTAGCCCTAAATTTGCCGAAAGAAACCAAGCAATACGTACCAAAATTACTCGCCATTCGCAATATTGTGCTGTCGCCCGGAAGCTACGGCTTAGTTCTTGACAGCGTGCCCGATCAACCTTATTTTGCCAAGGTTGCGGCGCCTTCGCGTATCGACTTAAAACTCGCAGCGCACTTTGCTGAATTGAGCTTGGATGACTTCAAAGCACTCAATCCGTCATTTAACAAGCCGATCGCAGCGGGCAGCTTAGGTTACTTTCTGTTGCCACAAGACCGTGCTGAAACCTTCCGACACAACCTAGCCGCGCACCAAGCGACCCGCGCGCCACTGGTGTCGTGGACAACTTATACGGCGCGCGTAGGCGAAAATCTTGACGTAATCGGTAAGCGTTATGGCATTAGCGGCCAAAGTTTGCGCTTCGCAAACCCGGGTGTTCGGGAGCGGCGTGGCAAACTTTCCCAAGCAACTACCCTGCAAGTGCCGCTCGGGCGCGAAACTGCCAGCATCGACGCAAAAATGCGCCAGGCGCCTGCGGTCCGCGCGGCCATGCCAGCTAGCAGCCCCGCCAAAGTTTTTATACCGGCCCAAGCCAATGCCGGCACGAAAGCTTCTGTTTCAGTAGCTCAAGCGGCCATGCTAGGCGTGGTGAACCTAGCAACAAAAGAAGGTATAGCGCCGTCCGAAAGCGCTATCATTGCGCCGAGTCTAACAAATATGCCCACCGCTGCAAGCAACATCCCTCGAGCGCAATCAACGCAGGAACAAGCGAGCGAGAGCAAAATCATTGTGCCTACGGTTCCCGCCTTTGCCGTTTCTGCTGCTGATGGTGCCATCGTTACTGCTGCTGCCATTGTCACGGTTCAGTCCAAGACAGCGCTTGCCACAGCACCTCAACAAACTACACCGACGCCAGTCGACATCAACGCAGCACCCACGTCAATTATTGTCAAAGCGGGCGACTCCATTTTTGGCATTTCCAAAGCCACTGGCGTGTTGATGGTAGACATTAAGGCGTTCAACAATTTACGGAGCAATGCGATCTACGCTGGTCAGCGCCTAAAGCTAACGGGCGATGCCGTCACGGCAGCACCAACTAAGCCTGCGGTCATAACCACCGCCACGACGGTAACTAGCAAAGACAAACCACAGACACCACAAAACGTCAAAACAAACGCTGTTGCACAGTTGCACACGGTACGCATCGGCGACACCCTGTCTGGTATCGCCGATCAGCACCGATTACCGCTTAGTGAGCTGCTGCGCATCAATGGATTTTCAACGCGAACCGTGCTAAAACTGGGCGCAAAAGTAAAACTTCCAAGCTAGCACTACGCAAAAAATTGCCCGAAGAAGCCCTTATTTAGGTGCTCTTCAAGCAATTTTTTGAGTAAGCAGCTGCAGCAGCATCAATCATTTTGCGTCAGATCCCGCGCCAACCCTCGCGGCAACTACAAAAGCTTAATCAAGCTCGACGTATCACCACGGCCGTCGCCTTGTTGTTGCAACGCCTGATAAAAGCCGTCCACAATCATTGTTACTGGTAGTTTGGCACCATTGCGGGCAGCTTCATCGAGGCAGATGCCTAAATCTTTGTGCATCCAATCTACCGCGAAGCCAAAGTTAAACTCACGCTTGAGCATGGTCTTGCCCCGGTTTTCCATCTGCCAGCTTTGCGCCGCTCCTTTGGAAATTACATCCAATACCAAGTTGCCATCTAGCCCCGCCTTTTGCGCAAAGGCCATGCCTTCGGATAAGCCTTGCAACAGGCTGGCGATACAAATTTGGTTTACCATCTTCGTCAACTGCCCTGCCCCGTGTGCGCCCATATGCGTGGTTGCGCGCGCATAAACGTTCATTGCATCCAGCATTTTTGCGAAGGTTGCATCGTCACCGCCCACCATAATGGTGAGCTTGCCGTTGACAGCACCGGCTTGGCCGCCAGACACCGGCGCATCCAAAAATGTAACGCCAACCTTAGCTGCAGCGGCCGCCAATTCACGCGCCAAATCAGCTGAAGTTGTAGTGTGATCAATCAACACCGCACCTGCGTGCATGCCAGCCAACGCGCCATCGGCACCCAAAACTACGCCACGCACATCGTCATCGTTACCTACGCAAACAAATACGAAGTCCTTTCCTAGCGCGGCTTCTCTTGGTGTAACGGCTGAAGACGCCCTATATTCGGTGCTCTTCGCGGCATACTCCGTTACCCACGCCTGCGCTTTTGCCTCCGTGCGGTTGTATACGCACACGGCGTAACCGGCCGCCAACAAATGCCCGGCCATGGGATAGCCCATTGCGCCTAAGCCGATAAAAGCGACGTTGCCGCGTGAAGAAGTTGTCATACCGTATTCCTTTATTTAATTTTAAGTGCGTCCAGATTCACCACATTTTGTAGTGCAATATTTTTATCGCCAGCCGCATATTGCAATGCTGCCGTTAAGTTTTGCGCCGCCAACATCGCCATATTCATGCGGGTGCTGTGCGTAGCGCTGCCGATGTGTGGCGTGAGCACCACATTTTTGCAGGCCAACAATGCGGGATTTACCACCGGCTCACCTTCAAATACATCTAGCCCCGCCGCAGCTATCGTGCCGTTGGCAAGGGCTGAGGCAAGTGCGGCATCATCCACCACGCCACCACGGGCAATGTTGATCAATACCGCGCTTGGTTTCATCAATAAAAGTTCACGCGCACCAATTAAATGGTGCGCAGCCGGGCTATAAGGCACCAGCAGCAGCACAAAATCGCTCTGAGCCAGCAAGGCGGCCTGCGACACCCGCGACGCGTTTAACGCCTGTTCTTGCGCGGTTGGCAATTGGGTGCGGTTGCAATACAGCACTCGCATGTCAAACCCAACCGCCCGCCGCGCTACCGCCTGCCCGATACGCCCCATGCCAATAATGCCCAAAGTAGCACCCGCTACGTCGTGCCCCAAAAATTGATTCACCGCAAACGCTTTTTTCCAATTACCCGCACGCACAAATTGTTCGGCCTCGGTAATACGCCTAGCGGTAGCCAGAATCAACGCAAAACCTAAATCTGCGGTAGCGGCGTTGAGCACATCGGGCGTATTGCAAACCAAAATACCGCGCGCGGTGCAAGCCGCAAGGTCGATGTTGTTAACCCCCACTCCGATGTTGGAAATCACTTTTAACTTCGGGCAAGCCGCGATAAAAGCGGCGTCGACATGATCGGTCACAGCAGTAATCAAACCATCACAATCCACAGCACGTGCGCTTAGCTCGCTTGGTTGAAATATTTGGTCTGACGGATTAGCAGACACATCAAAATCGCGCTGCAAACGCTGCAGCACGTCATCGAACACCCAGCGGGCAATGGTAATTTTTGGTTTCATGGACAGTATCTTAGCGGGTTTTATGTTGGACTAACCAGCAGCGCAACCGGTTTCGCGTAGGATAACGCATGATGCTCAGCACTACTTCGCCAATACACTTCACGCCGATCACGCAAAATGCTTGACACCCTACCCAGCTCGACAGATTTTGAAGCCTTGAATTGGCACGATAATCACATTCACGGATTTGCCATCACGGGCAGCAATATCGGGTCTGGCGCATTGACGTTCGATATCGACTACATATCAGAATGGAAATGTGGAGACGACGGCAACTGTACCTTTATGGTTACACCTTCCACACTGATATTCTTCGACGTCTCAGCGCTCAAAATTACGCTGGATTATGCAACGACTGCGATGGCAGTTACACCAATTTGCGTTTTGGAAATTCATCGTAATCCATTCCAGTATCCAAATGGATTTTCTACTTACCAATGGCGCCTTGCACTCAATTACTTACGCGAGTTCTGCACCGGTCAAAAAACGATATTCCTTGGCAGAGCTGATAGCGAGATGTGACCGGACGGTTTCGATCAGCGAAGCGGAAATGGAATGGATAGACGCACCCGCGGGCGGTTTTTAGGTTGCTGCGCGTCAAAATTCCCGTGTGTAAGGCTTCTTCAACCAACAAGGCAACCTGAATCTCGCGTCTCAATCAAAAGGAGCTAAGCGTAACTAATTTTGGGGCAAGAAGGTTACATCACGCGAGCTGAACAAAGGTAATGACTCTTTGACGCTTGGCGCTTGGCAAGACTGTTCATCGCTTTGCCGCCCTGCGCTTACGCCACAGTCGCCGCAAGTCGTCCACCACAGGCACACAAGAAAATGCGACCAGCGCTATTGCCAACGGTACCGTTGAAACATACCCGAGCTGTTTAAAGCCGAGCGCGCCAACTACGCCTCCAACAAAAAATAACGTTGCCAATAACAAGAGTACTTTTAGTCGTTCCATATTTGCTACAACTTTCAGTGGCGCAGCACTACGATTCCTGTAAATCAGTTTTCCAAACTCTATGCCGAGATCGGTGACGATTCCAGTGATGTGCGTGGTTCTAATTTCGGCATTTGAAAGTTTGGTAATCACGGCATTTTGTAGGCCCATGATAAAACATAGCAACACAACGGTGACTGGTACAAACGGAAACCCGATCAGCGAAATTTTTGCACCTAAAACACCGAAGATCAGCAACAACAGCGCTTCTAGCAACAACGGCAACGCGTACTCGCTGCTGAGTTGGCGACGCCTCGCGAAGTTAACCATTATTGCGCAGCAGGCAGCGCCCAGCACAAATGCCAGCAGCGCACCAACGCCAACTGCTACCAAATCGTATAAGCCTAGCGCTAGGTTATCCGCTATCGAAGACACAACTCCCGTCATATGAGACGTGTATTGCTGCACTGCTAAAAACCCACCTGCATTGATGGCGCCCGCCACAAATGCAAGCAAGAAACCAATGTGCTGGTTTGCACGCGCCGTGCGATGGCGTCCCGCTAAGCTTCTAAAATAGTTAAGCGGCATGGGGCAGTTGAATTCCTTGCGTGCGCAACGCTACCCGACTCAACCCATATTTCGCTAAATACTTCCGCAATCGATCCCCATCATTTCTGCTCCCTTTTTCAATTCGCGATGCAGCAAATAAATGTCGGCCAGCGTCGGCCATGCTGCGATGTTTTCGTATCTCATTTAGTACGCAATTTAATTGCAGTTGATCGAATAGATCTAGCTCGTTAAAGGCGGTTTCGCCTAACAGTTGTCGTGCAATATTTTGCCGGAATTCCACTACCTTTTCACCCCGCCACAAATTCCGAAGCCGCGCTATTTCAGCGGCTACTAATTCAATGGTAATTCGCCCTCCCGTAGCCAACGTAGCTAGGCGATTTACGCTCGCTGACAAATCGCGGAAGTTGCCGTTCCATGGGGCTTCACTGGCCGTTGCAAAATTTATATATTGCCTTTTGGCTTCCAAATTAAAGCGCACGACTTCGCCTGCGTCTTGGCAAAATTGCGCGAGCAAATAGTCTAAGTTGGGCTCAATGTCTTCAACGCGTTGCGCTAAGCCGGGCAAGACATAAGTCCACATATTTATTCTGGCAAATAAGTCTTCGCGAAATTTTCCCTCAAGCACGGCTTCGCGCAGATCACGATTGGTGCCCGCAATCAGTTGAAAATCACTTTCTACTTCTTCATCCGCACCGACAGGAAAGAAGCGCTTTTCTTCGATGGCCTTGAGCAGCATCGCTTGCTCGTCCAGCCCCAGCTCACCTATTTCATCTAAAAATAAAACCCCTAAGTGTGCTGTGCGCAGCAAGCCTGGGCGGGCGTTGGCAGCGCCCGTGAACGCGCCGCGCACGTGACCAAACAATGTGGATGCGGCGGTGTCGCCGCGCAAGGTAGCGCAATTGACGTCGACCATCGCACCGCTGATGGTATGGCGTGCCTTTTTTAGCGCGAATAATCGCTTGGCTAAAAAGGATTTTCCTGCGCCTGTTGGCCCCATGAGCAACATCGGCGCTTTTGACCTTACTGCTACTTGCTCAATTTCTTCGATTAGCTTGTTGAAGCCCGTATTTCGTGTTTCTATGCCACTTTTAAGGAAGGCAATCGCGTCTTCTTGCTCACGATTAAAACGTTGCGCTAATTGATTGTAGCGCTTTAAATCTAAATCAATCAGGGCGTATTCACCGGCAGCACCACCCTTCTGCTTTTTTGGCGGTGATGTTTGCAACAACACGCCAGGAAAATAGCGCGCTTCCACCATCAAAAACAAACAAATCTGCGCAACGTGGGTGCCAGTGGTGATGTGAATCCAGTAGGTTTCTTCGTCCGGCTTAAAGTCGTAACTTTTAGCAAAATCAAATAGCGCACCGTACACATCGCCAAAATCCCACGCATCGCGAATATGCAGTTTGCGTTCAATCACCTCAGTTTCTGGCGACACGGTTTTAATGTCCGCACGGATTGATTCCACCATTTTTTCATGATGAACATGGAACAACTCAAAACGATCCACTAGCAAGTCTTCACGCTGCACAAGCGCGATAGTCGGACGCCAGCGCTCCCATCGATTTGGGCCACCACCTGAATCTAATTGCGTGCCTAAAAAACCAAGCACCACTGTTTTCTTCACGATAATTTATTCTCAATAACGATAATATTTTATAGTTTATCGCAGTTTCGGTAAGCATGCAAACTTGCGCTAAAAATACAGGTCTAACTAAAACGTAATAAAATCAATGTGTTACAGGTATTTTAGGATGCCATGGAAAAAGTGGCACGACCGTTGCTATATGTTTAATGTAGCAGTCAGCTACACAGCAAAAGCCGAGTGTTTTGTATACTTTACGAAAAAAGGAAACCCCCATGAAATTAGCTGAAGCCTTACTTGAACGTGCCGACGCCCAAAAGCGTTATGCGCAAACGGTTGAACGTATTAAACGGGTTGCAAAAGTGCAATCCGGTGATGCGCCAGCCGAGAGCCCCGATGCCTTAATGCGCGAATTGGAAGGCTTGGCGAATCGTATTACCGAATTGGTGCAGCGTATTAATCGCACCAATTGCAACACCGCATTTGATGCAAATTTAACCTTGGCCGATGCCTTGGCGCTGCGCGATACCTTGATGCAAAAGCGCACCGCCTTCGCAGGCTTTGCTGAAACAGCGACTACCACGCAAGATCGCTATTCGCGTTCGGAGATTAAGTTTGAAGCCGTGATTAACGTAGCCGAAACCCAGAAACGTGCCGATGCATTCGCAAAGCAATATCGCGAATGCGATGCGAAGGTGCAAGCAATGAATTGGACGACGGAGTTAACGGCATAAAAATGAGCAAACACTGCGTTGCATGTAGTGGAAACACCTTTGAAAAAGCGGCATTCAAAGGTGTGTGTGGTTAGACCTAAGTCTTAAAAATTTAAAGTAGCACCAAGAGTTCAAGCGGTAACGCAATAATAGATGCGAGCAC
>JANNXI010000245.1:0-5042 GCA_031409495.1 Betaproteobacteria bacterium | reverse complement strand
CCTTGGCTGCACCATCCCGTATGGGCGCATGCGACAAGTGGATATCCAAGCGCACGCACGCCTGCATAATCTCTTTAGAACTGTAATTTGACCCATTATCAAAATAAAGCCGCTCACACTTACCGCGTTTATAGAGTGCTGAGCGAAACGCCTGCACCATATTCTCGGTATTATCGCGATAGAAGAACTCCGCATGGGTAATTACTCTGGAGGCATCATCAATAAAAGCGATGAGAAACGTCTTCTTCCAAAGGCCTGCGGGGGATTGGCCACCACCGCCATCGACCAGCGAGTCAGACTGCTTAATGGATGGCCCGTACAAGGTATCGGCCTGCCAGAGCTGATTGGCGAACTGCATCGCAAACGATAACCGTTGCTTTTGCACCGCCGCCTCATCAAGCAGGTTATTGCTACGCACCATACGATAAAAGGTTGTTGGTGCCAATTGGGAACGGGTAAAGAAACTACGTTGCAGCAATAAACGATACAACACGCTTTTAGGAATCACACCGACTTTGTTGTGGGAAAGGGCGGGCAACACCTCATGCAGCGCCTCGGCCAATTGATTAACCTGCACTTTGCGAGTGCTATTTTTATCGGAACGGGTTTTATTCTCAAGCGTGGCAACCCCATTCTTTTTATGGCGATACAGCCACGTACTCACCGTGCGCCATGTAAACCGATAAGGTTGACCTGACAAGCCATCCACAAAAGTTTTATCGGCTACCACCTTGATGCGCTCGCGCATCGAGTTGCCGGGTGCCTCATGGACGGCATTGAGCACGCGCAGCCGAAGTTCGAGCGAGGGTTTAGAAGACGGTTTAAAAGCAGGTTTAGAAACGGGATTAAAAGCGAACTTAGCAGCCACAAGGTTCTCCAATTGAATTAACGAGAACGCAAGGCTAGCCGCCTAGCGCAAAATCAGCCAGTGACGAAACCTCTTGCACGGGCTAGGCGTCAAAAAAGGGCTTAAAAAAGGGCGAGTGCGCGGTAAACTACAGCTAAGTACGAACGATAGTATTGGGAAAAACAGCCGTCACCGCGCCCAAAAATGGGCGCTGCTGCAGCTGCTGGTAGGTATTACAAAGTGGCAGCCCGCAGTGCGCAATGAGTACCTTCATTGTTGCCAATAGTAGTGGTAAGCGCACGGGCTTTTGGGACAATGGCTTTTGGCGAGATGGCCTGGATGGCGTGTACAGAGCCGTAATTAGGGTGTCTTGAGCGCTATTGGGTTCATCGGCATCATTAAGCAATGGCGGCTGATGCAACAAGCAGCGGTAAGTACTCAACTGCGCACATAAGCCATTGAGCCAGCGGTACGCATGGCGCGGGTTGGTTGCGCGGGTCGCGTGCGTCGCGTGCGTATAGGCGCGCGCGATAGATTCACCGGCCATCAACAACAGGATAAAGGCGACAACAACGCTACCGGCATAATGCAAATAGCGAATCGTTTCATCCAAATAAAGTTGTGTGGTGCGACCGCAGCCAACCCGACTATTTCGGTTGGAGCAAAAGGCGCGCTTGCCTACTGCCAGCGGTGGAGCGCCGCGCTGTTTTTTATAAACAAACCCGTGCGAAACCAGTTGGTGTGCCCGATTGCAATGGACGCATCGCACGCGATCCAACTGGTGCGTGGTTTGCGCGATGGCTTGAAGGCTTTCATAATAAATTTGCATGACGGCACCTTGAAAAGAAAAGGTGAGTATCTTGCGTCCTTTAATTCCTATGGGGAAATTCGCATTCCCAAATTAGCGTTATAGCGACGTCGCATTGCGACGGCAGTAAATTGGCTCAAAAGCGCTGGTTTGTACGGCGGGAGCGCGGTAAACTACAATCGTTTCAGATGTGTGCCGTCCGCCCAAGTCACAATATTGTGTCCGCAAGCTCGTATAGCAGTGTTACACGGTAACTTCGTAATATATACCCTGAGATTATGTTTATAATCTCAGGGTGATATTTTTTTGTTGTTGAACTAAACCGCTACGCGGTGGCTGCCCTGCTGAGTCGGCCACCGTGTCTTTCATGTTGCACCGCAGATTGACAAACGCAGTAGAACGGTAGCTCCTTTGTTGTTGGGGAATGTTCCCCGATATTCAGGAGAGCAGCCATGTCACCGTTACGCCAAAAGATGTCAGACGCGATGATCCAACGCGGGTTCGCAGTGCGCACCCAAGCGTCCTACATCGAAGCCATGATCCGCACGGGCAAGTACTGCGGACACCGCCTCGACACCTGTAGCGCCGAAGAAGTCCAAGCCTACCTGTTGCACATGGTTAAGGAGCGACACCTGTCCTACAGCACCATGAACCAAGCCGCATGTGCGGCACGGTTTTTGTACCAAGTCGTACTCGGTCAACCGCGCACAGACTTCATCATCCCGATGGCCAAAACACCAGTCACTCAGCCCGAGCTACTCGCTCGCAAACAGATCACCGAATTGTTCGATGCCTGTTACAACCCTGCACGCCGCATGCTGCTACAAACGATTTACGCTACAGGGCTACGCGTCTCGGAAGCCTGCGCACTGCGTGTCGCCGACATCGACAGCGCCCCCGACCGAATGTGCATCCGCGTCGTGGCTGGTAAGGGCGGCCGTGATCGCTACACCCTGCTACGACCCACGCTGCTCACGCTCCTGCGCGACTACGCACGCAGCTACAAACCGCGCGAATGGCTGTTCTACTGCGGCGCCCCCACCACCGGTGTAAGCGTAGCGACCGCGCAACGCACCTACCAAGGCGCTCGCCACCGCGCCCGCATCATGAAGAGCGGCGGCATTCATACACTACGCCACTGCTTTGCCACCCACCTTCTCGAAGGCGGCGTCGATTTATTCACCATCCAGAAACTGCTCGGTCACGGCTATATCAGCACCACCAGCCGCTATTTGCATTTGATTAGCCCCCAGTTCGCCGCCCCGCAGACCGGCGACCCGCTCGACCTACTCGCAGGACTCCCAATCCTTTAGCCACCACCTCGCCCCATGGCAACCCTAGCTGATACCCGGCGCCAATTTGGCCCCGCGTATCTGGCAGAGCACACCCTCACCACGCCGCAGGCCAAGGCGTGGCGGGCGATTGTTGCCTGCCGCACGGCAGCGCTCGGCGGCGAGAGGCTGGCCTGTGACCATTGCAAACACGTTCATTGGCAATACCACTCCTGCCGCAACCGCCACTGCCCCCAGTGCGGCGCACGCGCTAAAGACGCATGGCTGCAAAGTCGCGTGGCCCAAGCGCTACCCGTACCCTACGCTCATCTTGTTTTTACCCTGCCGCACAGCCTCAATGGCCTGTATGGCGCGCATCAGCGCTGGGTGATCGATACCCTATTTGCCACCACCGCCCAGACCTTAACCGAATTCACTAACAATCCGAAGTGGATCGCAGCTGATGGCGATGCGAACGCTGGCCGCGGCGCTATGATGCCCGCCTTCACCTTGATGCTGCACACATGGACTCAAGACCTGCGGCGGCACATTCATGTGCACGCTGTAATGGCCTGCGGGGCGTTAGACGCCGATGGCAGGTGGCACTGTCCGACGAGAAAGCCCAATTTCTTGTTTCCGGTTGAGGCGCTGTCGTGCGTCTTTCGCGGTAAGTTCATGGCCGCATTGAAAGCGGCGCGACAAGAAGGTCTGCTTGAACGTGATCCTGAGGCGGAGGATGCCGCCTGGAACGCGCGACAAAAGGCACTCTATCGCCATGAGTGGGTGGTCTATGCCAAGACCCCGTTAGGCGGGTCAGCGCAGGTACTGGCGTACCTGAGTCGCTATACCCATCGCACGGCGATTTCCAACGAGCGCATTGTTGCCATCAGTGACCGTGATGTGGTGATCTCGGTGCGCGCTGACGAGAGGGGCGGCAAACGACGGGAGCACATTGAGGGTGGCGAGTTCGTGCGCCGCATCATGCTGCATGTGTTGTCGACGGGTATCAAGCGCATTCGCCACTACGGCTTACTTGCGTCGGCCTGTAAGACGGTGCGCTTGGCAGATGCACGTAAAGCGTTGGCGATGCCGCCGATCAATCCGCGTGCGGTGGAGTCAGCGCGAGACTTCATGCAGCGGGTGGCGAAAATCGATGTGCTGCGCTGTCCGGATTGCCGGGTAGGAACGCTGAAGGTTGTTGAAGTGGTTGTGGGTCAACCGCGCTTGCCCGACCCAACTAAGGCGGTGCGGCGGCAGGCTTGTCGGGGGCCACCGTGAGGCTGAGCCGCCCGATAAACCAAGGACTCATAGAATGTCGAAATTGAGCGGCAGGCAGTGGTGTGCCTATCGATTAGGCATCGGTGTTACCGATGCTATTGGTTCGCTTGAAATAAGAGCCAACTCTCGCAATTTTACCAATCGCGATTACCGCTGCCGCCATTGTCTGCAAAGCGCAAAGGCGGGTCGGGGCATAATCAATGTCATCGGGGCTACTTCAAAAACTAACCCCCTATCATGACCGTCACACTGACGGTTTAGTCCAACGAGGTTTATCTGTCGCGGGAGATGTCAGTGGCTCTATTTATTTCGGCGGCGCGACAGATAAACGCTAATCGTTAGTGTGCATTTGCAAGAAAATAATATCGTAATGCGAGTTTTCAAGAACAGTAAGAACAGTATTGGGTTTTTCGTTATCATACTCAGTTTCTGCTTACGTGCTATGCGTGTCCTGTCTTTCCGTCGCGGA
Organism: Betaproteobacteria bacterium; assembly: GCA_031409495.1. GTDB lineage: Bacteria > Pseudomonadota > Gammaproteobacteria > Burkholderiales > Usitatibacteraceae > JANMDR01. Next base: position 369 of record JANNXI010000245.1, on the reverse strand, counting down.
AAAGTATTGAATATAGAAATTATCGGGCTGTAGATGCCCTAAAATATGGCGTCTACAGCCATTTTAATGCAGTAAACTCCATTAAAAATGAACCTCAAATCCGGCGTATTGATACGCTGGAGACGTCTGTAAATCCGGCGTCTCCAGCCTGTTTTTATGGGTCAAAAAACGCTACTTCCGCTTCTTATTGGGCGTTAAAAACTCATCCATAAAATACGCTTCTAACTCCTCATCGGTGGGCTCATTCTGATGTTCTTCTAGCTGTTGTTTGGCTTGCTTTAGCCACGCTTTAAAATTGGCTTCACTTTGGTTGATGTGTTTGAATTGGTCTTTTAGGCGCTTAATATCATCTTTAAAATCCGCTTTTAC
>JANNXI010000244.1:0-11926 GCA_031409495.1 Betaproteobacteria bacterium | reverse complement strand
CAGCACAATGAAATGTATTGTTTGCAAATTTATAGCAAAGTGGAGTAAACGTGAACAACGATTAGGCTGGTGAACGAGGCCAAAGAACAGTGCAGCTGGATTGATGTGAAATCATTACGCGTCCGTCAGGTAGAAAATGGCAAGGTTGCCATAATTTTTAATAATATTACCGAGCGCCGAGCCCTCGACGCAGAAAAACTTCGCTTGAATGATTTGTTAGAAGAGAAAAATACGAATCTCGAAGTTGCCATGCAAATAGCGGATAAAGCAAACCAAGCAAAATCAGATTTTTTATCCAGCATGAGCCATGAACTACGGACCCCGCTGGGCGCTATTTTGGGCTTCGGCCAACTACTTGATTCTGGCACCCCAGCACTTACGCCAACGCAAAAACGAAGTGTCGGTCAAATATTGCAAGCGGGCTGGTATTTGCTAGAGCTTATCAATGAAATATTGGATTTGGCGCTTATAGAATCTGGAAAGTTATCGTTATCCATCGAGCCAATGTCGTTGACCCAAGCCATGCAAGAATGCCAAATGATGGTGGAGTCGCAGGCTAAAAATCGCAACATTAGCATTACCTTTCCGTCAGCCGAATCAAACCACTACGCACACGCAGATTACACGCGTGTAAAACAGGTGCTCCTCAATTTATTGTCCAATGCCATTAAATACAATAAAGCTGGTGGGGCAGTGGTGGTACGGTGCATTACTAATGGTAGCGGGCGGATTCGCCTTTGTGTGGAAGACACTGGGGACGGTTTAACTACCGATCAAATAGCGCATTTATTTCAGCCTTTTAACCGCTTAGGACAAGAAACTACTGCTGAAGAAGGCACAGGTATAGGCTTAGTGGTTTGTAAGCGGTTAGTGGAGCTAATGGGCGGCATTATTGGTGTAGACAGCGTAGTGGGCAAAGGCAGCGTGTTTTGGTTTGAATTGAATTTAGCGCCGCACGCAAGCGTAGCTGCGGCGAATGCGTCGGAAAAAGAGGCACTGCAAAGCCGCGCGGCGCCTATCGAAGCATCCCTTGGCCCCATGCGCACCCTGCTTTATGTTGAAGATAACCCCGCTAACCTAATGTTGGTGGAAGAAATCGTGCTGCGCTTGCCGAATGTAAAGCTATTATCGGCTGCAGACGGTAAAACTGGACTTGCGTTAGCGCGGTCGTCGCTACCAGACGTAATTTTGATGGATATAAATTTACCCGGAATGAGCGGTTTGGTAGCGCTTGAGTACTTACTTGCCGATCCAATTACGGCTAACATTCCGGTGATTGCATTAAGTGCCAATGCCATGCCCTATGATATTGAAAACGGCCTAGGGCTGGGCTTCTACCGCTATTTAACTAAGCCACTTAAAGTGCCAGAATTTTTAGCCACGCTTGATTTGGCACTCGCCCTGCACGGCTCTAAGTTAGCGGTAGCCAAGCACTATGTAAAGCCAGACGCTACCCCGCCGATGGGCGAGCGGCTATTACCAATATCCACTTCCACACCCACGCCATTAAATGGAGCAAAATAAAATGCTACTTAGCTCAACCACTATCCTTAATGCCAACATCTTGATTGTTGACGACCAAGCCGTAAACGTGATGCTGCTAGAACAATTGCTAACTGAAGCCGGTTACACGCACGTGACCAGCACCATGAAACCAGTAGAAGTTTGCGCGCTGCATCAAGCCAACAATTACGACGTAATTTTGCTCGATTTGCAAATGCCAGAAATGGATGGTTTCCAAGTGATGGAAGCGCTAACCGCCGTTGAAACGCAAGGCTACATCCCCGTAATTGTGCTTACCGCCCAACCGGCGCATAAGCTGCGCGCACTGCAAGCTGGGGCAAAGGATTTTATAAGCAAACCATTCGATTTAGTAGAAGTGAAAACCCGCATTCACAATATGCTGGAAGTGCGGCTACTGTATAAAGAATTAGAAAAGCACAACCAGCAACTAGAGCAAACCGTAGCCGAACGCACTGCCGAATTAAGAATTAGCGAAGCACGATATCGTAGTCTGACCGAATTAGCGTCAGACTGGTATTGGGAACAAGATGAAAACGCCCTATTTACGCGGGTTTCCGGCCCTGTTGCGGAAATGCTGGGCGTAACTACGCCCAGCATGGCAACAGAGAAAACGCCTGCCACCACGCCAACGGCAATGGGTGTGAATCACGGTTGGAACGAGACCGAACGCGCGGTATTGAATGCCAAAATTGCGGCGCGTCAGCCGTTTATAGATTTTGTCTTGCACCGTAGCAATGCGGATGGCACCACACAACAATTTAGAGTCAGCGGCCAACCTATGTTTAACGAATCGCTTAAATTTTTAGGCTATCGCGGTGTAGGTGTGGAATTTTCGGAAACGAAATAAGATGGCCACGCCAAATACCGCTATTTTGGTTGCAGGTGCAACCGTAACTAGTCCCCAGCAAAATAAACTGTTGGCAAGCCTGCCGCCAGAAGATTTAGCACGCCTTGCAGCGAAGTTAGAATTGGTGACCTTACCGCTTGGCACGATGCTTTACGAGCCAAATGCACGCTTGCAACACGCGCACTTTCCTGTATGTACCATCGTATCGCTACATTACGTATGCGAATCCGGTGCATCGGCCGAAATGGCCAGTGTGGGCAACGAGGGCATGGTGGGAGTGGCGCTATTTTTGGGTGGCAACACCACCGCAAGCTCGGCCATGGTGCATACGGCTGGCTTTGCTTATCGCCTAGACCATAGAGTGCTAACAACTGAATTTGCGCGTGGTGGGGCATTGCAAAGCGCATTGCTGCGCTATACGCAACTGCTATACACGCAAGTGGCGCAAACGGCGGTGTGCTATCGCCATCACCCGCTAGAGCAGCAACTATCACGCTGGCTGCTGCAAACCCATGAACGCCTTGCTACCGATGAGCTGGTGATTACACAAGAAATGGTGTCTAACCTATTGGGCGTGCGCCGCGAAAGTATTACTGAAGCCGCCGGTAATTTACAACGCGCGGGTTTAATTAGTTATCGGCGCGGTCACATAGCGGTGCTAAATAAAGCCGGGCTAGAACGGCATACATGCGAATGCTATGCGGTGGTTAAAAAAGAGCAAAAGCGATTGTCGGGGATATCGAGTTAAGCTAAGACACCACCCCATCTTCGGTTTGTGTGGTTTGCCGTACAGACTTGCGTGTTTATATTGACCATACTTTGCCTAATAAACTCGACTTATTAGGCAATGATGCATACTATTTCTCGCCAATTTCTGCTGTTGTGTGCCATTGCGTTGGCTTGGCACTGTTCAAGCGCGCTGGCGCAATTAGATAATAAAACTAGCAATATTTATAACGCTTACAGCCGCAATGCAGACGGCGACGCGGTAGATCATAAACTACCGGCCGAACGCGGCGTACGTGCCGCAACTGGCATTACGCTAAATGCTGCCGCCCGTAGCGCCTTACAATCATCGGCTGTTGACGCCCAAAGCCTAAATCTAAACCGTACAGCAGTCATATTGCGTGCAGCCCTCGATGCGACGACTACTGTAAATTTAGTCTTCACTAATGTCGGTTTGCTCGATACCAACAAGCCCACGTTGGGCTATCAAGCTTCCGGCTATGTTGACGGTAATGCTCGCGGCACTGTAACGTGGGTTGATCGTGCTGGGGTAGTCTCGGCCGTTATTCAACTGCACGATAAGCAGCTACAAATTCGCCCCATGCCGTTTGCAAACGCTGCTGCGACGTCGACGGTAAGCGGAAAAAAGTCACCGACTGTGGCCAGTAAGCAATCGATGTCACCTACTGCGCCAAGCGATTATGTGCTTTTAGACATTAACCAGCGCCAGTTTCGAGACCATCCAGCATCTTCCTTCGCCCAAGAGGCAGCTGCATTTTTAGCAGAAGGTAAGCTGCGGCGTAACGCCAACACCGCACTTGCCACGGTTCCCCCGCCCCTAGTTAAAACACCTGCCGCCGATGCGATAGCAAGCGCTACGCCGAGCCAAGCGCTTAATGAGGACGCTATCACTATTGTTGATGTGCTGATTGTTTATACCGCCGCCAGCGTTCGTGCGATTGGCGGCGCGGCAGCGATGGATAGCTATATCAGTTTAGCCATCGCCCAAACTAATCAGGCTTATACGGCTAGCGGTGCCAAACAGCAATTGCGATTAGTGCATAGCGAAGAAGTAGCTTATACAGAATCAGCAGACTTAAATCTCGATTTAGGTGCGCTACGCACCAATGGCGACGGCACTTTAGACGACGTGCATTTACTCCGTGATGCCTATGGGGCGGATATAGTGAGTTTATGGGTTGAAGATGGCGGTAGTGGCTGCGGCTTAGGTTTTGTGATGGACACCGTAGGGGCATACTTTGGGCGCAGTGCATTTAACGTTGTAGCACGCAGTTGCGTGGTGGGTAATTATTCGTTTGCGCATGAACTGGGTCACAGCATGGGCTTACGCCACGATACATTTGTGGACGATGCCGTGACGCCTTATGCATTTGGCCATGGGTATGTGGATGTGGCCAATAAATTTCGCACCATCATGGCTTATGACGACGCTTGCGTTGCCGCCAACACCTCCTGTACCCGCATTGGCCAGTTTTCAAGCGCTACCGCCAAATACGGGCAGTTTGCGACTGGTAACGAAACGGAGTCAAATGCTGCTGCAGCGCTTAACGCGACGCGCTCAACTGTGGCCGCGTTTAAAGCGCCGATTGATTTGAATGCTGGTGGATCGATTCAGTTTTACCCCCAAAATTATGGCGTAATAGAAGGAAAAACAGTTTCGCTTACTGTGGCGCGTTTAGGGGGCACTGAAGGTGTTGCTTCGGTGCGCTATTTAACGGCACCACAAACCGCCACCGCAAATAGAGATTTTCGCAACACCAGCGGCGCTTTAGTTTGGCGCGATGGCGAGGATGGCGAGAAAATAATTCTTATCGACACCTTGCTTGATAGTGAAAACGAGGGTACCGAGAAATTTAGGGTTGAGCTTATTGATTTTGTGGGTGCCACGCCACTTGTCAACAGCATTAATGGTGGCAGTACCGCGACAGTGGATATTTTTGATAGCGCAGTGGATGGGTTCCCGATTGATTGTGTACTGCCAACAAAAGGCTGGTCAACGCCCGCCAACGCAACTGCCGGTTGGAGCGTAGGTCGTGATTCTAGTACCGAAGGTGGTTGTAGTTTGAAATCAACCCCGATGCTGAGTGTGGGCAACTCAACCCGCGCGCAATTGCAATTTGAGGGTGAATTTAACGCTGGCGTAATCACCTTTGACCGTCGCGTAATTAGCGAGCAGGGCTTTGATTGCTTACGGTTTTTAATCGACGGTGCTCAGGTGCAATTAGGTGGCGCATGCGAGCAGTCCGGTGGGATTGGTCTTTCTGGCATTATCGAGTGGGCGCGCATTGATGTGCCAATTAGTGCTGGCCGCCACACATTGTTATGGTCGTACGAAAAAGATGGCAATACCTCAGTGGGGGGCGATGCGGCTTGGATTGACCGGCTCAGCTTGCCGCTAGCAGCCCAATTGGCGCGGTTAGAAGTGCGGCGCATCGATAGCGCTGGTAGTAGCGGTGCTGGCACAGTGACGAGCGGCGCAGGTAATGTCATCGCGCAAACATTCGGCATAAATTGCGGCGCAATTTGCACTACAGAAACAGTCAATGGCAGCGTCGTGACCCTTACGGCCATACCCGACGTGCATTCAATCTTAACTGGCTGGACTGTAAATGGTGTGTCGGCGTGTCCGGTCGCGCAAAATAGCGCAGCCTCACTTAATGGCGGTAAATGCGTTGTAACTGTTTCCAATGCGGTTTCAACCGGAACGCAAGTCGTGGTGAACTTCGCACTGCGACCGGTACGGGCATCATCAACGATACAGATTGTGGCTAGCCCGGCGTCCACTGGCGTAATGGGGGCAATATCGCTGCAAATTAGCGTGGGGGGCAACGGCCCAACCGGCTCGGTAAATGTGCGACGGGTAACCAGTATGTCCATTGATATTATTTGCGCAAATGTAGCGCTTACAAATGGAATAGCCTTGTGCAGCGTGCCGGTAAATTCACAAGCTGTGGGACCTAATTCATATCAAGCGGTCTATAGCGGCGACGCTATAAATGCAGGCGCCCAACAAACTATCCAACACTTTATTGCCGGTGGCGCAGCCAATCCCGCCGCGAACGTTACGCTCACCATCGAGCCTTCATCTCCAGCGGCCGGCCGGAACATTAGGGTAACAGCCTTAGTAGCGGGGACTGCTGCTGGCGTTGAGCGCCAAGCGCCACAGGGTACAGTGCGCTTCCTAGATTCCGCGGGCAGGGTGCTATGCCAAGCGGGAATGTTGTTGCCTATTTCCAGTACCTCCACAATGGCTACCACGTCCTGCGTGTTTATCGCTACGGCAGCAGCCATTAACCCACAAACGATTAGCGCGCATTATGCGCCGAGCGCCACAAGTAACAGTGCGGCGTCCGCTAGCTTAAGTTATACCGTTGCCACGAGCTTGGCACCGGATTACACCGATATGTGGTGGGGGGGCGATGCCCAAAACGGGTGGGGCATGAGTATTGCTCAACATGGCAATACCCAATTTAACGTGCTCTATGTTTATGATGCGGCCGGAAAACCGATCTGGGTGGTGATGCCTGGCGGCACGTGGAATTCGTCCTTTACAGAATATAGCGGCGCCGTGTACACACCCACCTCTACCCCGTATTATGCAAACGCAACACTACCATTCACAGTGGATAAATCTGTAGGTAATGTGGTGTTAACCTTCACCAGCGCACAAAAGGCGGTGCTGCGTTACAACATCAGCGGTGTGAGTGGGACTAAAAATATTCAACGCCAAATCTTTGGCGGCGTGCGTGCAGATGAGCAAACCCGGGGCCGCTTACCAGTAGGCGATTTGTGGTGGGGTGGCATTGCTGAAAATGGTTGGGGTATCAATATTGCGCAGCAGGGGACGACATTATTTGGCGTTTGGTACACCTACGATAGTCTTGGTAACACCACTTGGATGGTGCTTCCAGGCGGGACTTGGCAAGGTAACGCTTATAGCGGCAATCTGTACACCACCACCGCCAATGCTTGGTTAGGCACGAGCTACAATGCCAACACGCTACGCGTGAACGCTGTTGGATCGTTGCAGATCGAGTTCTTTGATGCAAACACGGCACTCATGCAGGTGGAGATACCTGGGCAAAAATTCAAGCAGGTTAAAGTAATCCTACGGCAGCAGTTTTAGTCCCTACCCGCTACCGTGCCAGCGCTGGAACGAAGAAATATTAAAATTTTGGGTAGTAATTCCATTTCCATATCAAAACGATAATTATTATTGTAAATCTCAAAATTTCGTCGTTCCCGCGCAGGCGGGAATCTAGCAGCTTTTTCGGAAGACACTGGATTCCCGCATGCGCGGGAACGACGACTCGTCGGTGTTTTGATTTATTGCACTTTTGATATAGAAATGGAATTACTCATTTTATTTCTATTTCTATATCGGATATCAATCGAGCTGTAATTGCGTTGTTTGCTACGAAGAAATTTTGCTGCTCTTGTAGCCCGGCTCTCACGGCTTTTTGTGATGGCCGGGACGGTGTTTGCCAATCGAAAGCGCCATTTTTTAACTACCTTCCCGGCTATCGTAAAAAGCCGCGAGAGCCGTGCTACGGAATATGCAACACACTAAATTGAAGCAGTATTGATTGAGAAATGGAATCAAAATGCGCAGGGCTGGCTGCTAGCCTTCGCTGGCATGACGGCGTGTATTTCTAACCGTTGAGAGCCATTTTCAATCATAAGCAATTCAAAAACTGGATAATCCTCGTCTTCGCTCAATAATAATTTGGCGACGTAAAAATGCCTTGAAGATGCCCTATTTACAGGCTTCTTCAAGGCATTTTCGGGTGGCCTTTACGCTAATTTTATAATATTTTGCGACCGCTAATAACCCTGAGCAATACGGCAATGATAGCGATTACGAGCAAAATATGAATCAATCCACCCAAGGTGTAAGACGTAACCAGCCCAAGTAACCATAGGATGATAAGAACAACGGCGACGGTATAAAGCATGATGAATTCCTTTTTAGTTATTGATGGGTAAGCTTGGAGATAGATAGATAAATAGCTATACAGTTATATGGAAAATACATGCATTAACGGCAGCAACAACTGATTCGATAATTGCTGCCGTCGGTGCCTAGCGCTTATTCCCAATACGGTGGACGCTCGTAATACTTGTACACGTTGCGATGCCACTGTTCATCAGCCATTGATGGCCAGTGATCGGCATCAAAACCTGGTGCTGCCTCTAGGCGTGCTTTGGAAATATCGAGAATATATTTACCTTTTGGCACATCGTACGCAAGCGAGCTAAAAGGAATGGCAAACAGTTTTTCGCCAAGCGTTAAAAACCCGCCAAACGACACCACGGCGTAGGCAATTTTGCCTGTCCGTGGGTCGATGACGACTTCTTTAACGTCGCCGAGGTCGTCGCCATTCGGGCTAATCACGTCGGTGCCGATGATGCTTGATACTTTAACGGGCGAGTTTGAAAATGCATTGATTTGATTCATAGTTAATCTCCAATTTCGGTTGATGAAAGCAGGAGCTAAATCGAGCGCGCAACGCGTCGCATGGTTATGGGTAGGGCGTGCTTGCACTTGAAACTCCAGTAATCAGAATAACGAAGTCGCTTTATTTAAACGGTACGGCAGCGTACGCAACATGAAAAAAGCATCTAGAAATGCTTAATAACGCCGAAACATCGGCTGCTGCGCCATTGCCAATGCCAGTGCGGCTTCCAAACGGCGAATGCGTTCGAGCAGCGTTAGCGCAATAGCCAATTCGTGCGCGCCAAGGTGCATATCATCGCGCAATCGACGTGCTTGGTTGACGATTAAAATACAGTCGGCATTAAACTGCCAAGGTATGGCGGTGAAGCTAATCGGTACTAGAACATCATGTTCAATGAGTTCTTGAATTTCAAGTTGGCTAGCACCGGTAAGGGCTTCAATATCTTCCAAATTAAGGTCTCGCGCGTTATTTAGCCAGACCACATCGAAACCTATTTCTACGTTATTGGGCTGCATTTTTTTGCTCCGCTATAAAGTGCTGGCGCGGCGCAAAGGTTGAGCCGGCCGCAAGTTCAGTCATTAGGGTTTTTTCGTGGTCGGTTAGTGTGGGCGGCAGCACTATTTTAACAATGGCCAATAAATTGCCATCGTTGCCGTCGGCTTTGGGCAAGCCACGCTTGCCAAGCCGTAGCTGCTGGCCACTATTGGTGCAAGGGGCAATTTTAAGGCTCACCGCACCGCCTAAAGTAGGAATATCTACCGTTGCGCCAAGGGCAGCTTCCCACAGCGTAATGGGTAAGTCGATGTACAAATCATGCCCGGATACCCGGTAAAGCGGATGTGGATATAAGCTAATCGTCAGATATAAATCACCGTCTGGGCCACCGTTGCGGCCTTTGCCGCCTTGGCCGCGCAAGCGCAGCCGTTGGCCAGCGCTGGCACCTTTTGGTATGTTTACGTTGAAGGTACGCGGTTCGTGATGCATATTATTTTGGGCATCATAAGTAGGCATACTTAAATTTAGTGCAACCTTGGTGCCTGCGTAGGCTTCTTCTAAACTTATTTGCGTTGCCACTTCAAAATCTTCCCCTGCGATCGGGTAGCTAGCGCGGGATGAGCCGTCCCCAGGGCTACCACCGCCACCGCCACGCTGGCGCGCAAAACGGGCAAATAAGTCAGAAAGGTCAATGCCCTCGGCGGAGGCTGCACCATTATTAAACTGCGTATTAAACGCATCGCCCCAGTCTTGTGACGGTTCAAATTCTTGCCCGGGCTTATAGCTACCTAAACGGTCGTAAGCTACCCGTTTCTCTGGGTCTTTTAGGGTTTGATAAGCCTCGGCAACGTCTTTAAATTTTTCTTCACCCTTTGGGTCTTTTGAAACATCGGGATGATACTTGCGCGCTAGCTTTTGATAAGACTTTTTGATCAGTGCAGCACTGGCAGTTTTCTCCACATCAAGAATGCTGTAGTAGTCTTTATATTTCATATGCACTCTTTTTTGTAATGTAGTAGCAAGTTTCTGACGCAGCACCGCACGTACATACGTAAGCGTATGTGCCCGCTAGATCATGGGTAGGATATTTGTAGATTAGGTGAATTACTTGAGGTTAGTCTGTGCGCTAGACTACATAGCCATAGCCCGACGCCGTTATGCCGCTTGATATAAAAGCGACAAATATTGTTCCAAGCCGCAAGGTTTCGTCGGTGTTTTGCGTTACATCACCATTAAATGTGTAATGGACTCAGCTATTTGTGGCTGGAAATGCCTGAAGAAGCCGGTTTTTAGGGCGTTTTCAGCCTATTATTGGCAGGCTGGGCAGCGATTAGGCACTGTCGTTATTTATACCGCTGAGATACCCTGTTTTAGGGCATCTTCCATGCATTAATCGAATCTTCAAATTACTAGTCCCACTGTGTCATAAAAGCGCTATTTGCGATGGTAGCGTTGTTCATTGTTTGCGTGACGTCAGTTGTGTAGCCCGGCTCGAGCCGGGCTACGGTTATGCGATCGTTATCATTGAAATCCCGCAGCTAATTCAAGGCGCAAATTTATGACACAGTAGGACTAGCAGCCTGTCGGTCTATCGCTATTCCGCGTTCATAAACTTGAATCAGCGTTGCCGCTAAGATAGTTTTTTCGCATCAACGATCCAGACAGTGCGGTGCCCGGTGCTACCGTGTTGAAGACCGTACCGTATTTTTTTATGTTGTCATGTAGCAGCGCGAGTCTTTGCTCAGGCTCATCTGTATCAACTTCGATCTCGTAATGGATTGATTCCATGCGTGGCGGCACATCCTGACGCACACCATGCACACGAACCTCTACCCCGCGCAAAGCAAACTTCAAAATTGGTACGACGCGCTCAATGCTCTTTATCATGCAGGCCGCCAGCGCTGCTAGCAGCAGTTCTGCAGGATTAAACGCGTCCGGGTTGCCGGCCATGTCGGTGTCCAAGGTGATGACAGCGCGTTTGCAACTTGCCTGACTTTCGTGCGCGCTCACGCGGTGGGCCACCACGTCAAAGCGCAGTTTAGGCTTAGGTTCACGCATTTTTTCAACGGCCATTTCTATCTCCATATAATTTAGAATTACGACGCTAGAAAGTCGGCGTTGCGCCTGCATTTTAGCGACGCCGTCTTTGTCGGCCACCCAATTTTGACCGCATCAGGTTGCACGTTAAATTTACTGCTGGCGACAACCAGTGTTTATCGCGTATTTAAACCACCGCCCCAAACAGCGAACCCACACCAGCCGTAATTGCCATAGCTAAGGCACCCCAAAACGTGACGCGCCAAGCACTCGTCCACACGTTAGCGCCGCCCACTTTTGCGGCCAATATCCCTAACAGCGCTAGAAATACTAACGACATTGTAGTGACCCACATAATTAGCTGCGGGCCTACCGCTAACGCCGTTACGCCCAGCGGTAGTGCTGCGCCCAGCGCAAAGCTGGCGGCAGAAGAGAATGCCGCTTGTACTGGCCGCGCGCTGAATGCCTCAGAGATACCGAGCTCTTCCCGTGCGTGCGCACCCAGTGCATCATGCTTCATCATCTGCTCTGCCACTTGCCCTGCCAATGCGGCATCTAGCCCGCGCGCGACATAGATGGCTGCAAGTTCGTTATGCTCGGCTACGGGATCTTTTGCCAGCTCGGTACGCTCGCGGGCAAGGTCTGCTTTTTCGGTATCGGCTTGAGAGTACACTGATACATACTCTCCCGCTGCCATCGACATCGCCCCGGCGACCAACCCCGCGACCCCGGTAAGCAACAGGCTGTTTTGGCTGGCATTAGCTGCGGCAACGCCCACAATCAGACTGGCAGTAGAAACGATGCCGTCGTTTGCTCC
>JANNXI010000243.1:0-7133 GCA_031409495.1 Betaproteobacteria bacterium | reverse complement strand
GACTGCCTCGCCAAACCACTGCCGGTGGGATCAAACATGGAGCGCGTCGCACTGAGCGCACCAGGCACACGCAGCAGGGCTGCCAACAGCACCTTTTGATTCGGCAGCACTTCAGCACGCTGAATACCTGAAATTACGATTAAACCATCAGGTTGATAACCCATATCAACATTGCGCAAATGCGAAACCTGTGCATAGATAATCGTCATACAAGTCATCAGCAAAATCGCAATGCTAAATTGGCCAATAACCAGAAACTGCCGCAATTGCACGCCCCCACCAGATGCCGTCGCATTATGCTGGCTGGATATGGCTTCCCGTGGGCGCAAGCGGGCCAGAACCAATGCTGGATACCAACCACCCGCAATCCCAACAATGGCCACCATCACCAACAACGGCCAGATCACGCCGTTGAATCCTAAATAATGTAGGACTAATTTTTGACCCAGCAAGAAATTAAATGCAGGCAGCGTCATTTCGACAAATGCCAACGCTAAGATGCCTGCTAAAAGGGCAATTAGGCTTGATTCAACCAAAAACTGGACCATCAATTGCCCTCGCCCCGCCCCAAGTGTTTTACGCAAACCGACTTCACGCGCCCGCAGCGACACCCGCGCCGTGGCCAAGTTAATATAGGTAATCGTAGCAATAGCGAGTATCAAGAATCCAACGGCAGCCAGCGCCGCGACTAAACGCGCATCACCTTGTGGGCGAAAATTTGCTGAAGCTTTTAATTCTTGCAGGTGCGTTTCGGTAATGTTTTTAAGATTTGGGCGATAGTAAAAGCCATTCTCCACTTTTACAAAAGGCGGAGCATGCTTTTGTATAAATGCGTCCATACCCGCATTAATAACTGCGGCTTGATCTGCGTCTTTCAACTTTACGATGGACATTGTGGTAAAACTACCCCAATTCAATATTTGCGCCGGATTGGGGAAATCTGCTTCCTGAAATGGCATCACCACATGAAATTCAAACTTAGAATTTGCTGGTAAGTCGCGAAACACCGCAGCTACTTGGTACGGCCTTTTTTCGCCCTTTACCGTTACAGTCACAGTTTGCCCAAGCGCAGAATTAGAACCAAACCATTTGCGTGCAAAGGTCTCACTGACCACAATTTGATCAGGGCGCTTCATCGCATTTTCACGCGTACCCTCAACTAGCGGCAGCACTAAGGTGTCAAAAAATCCAGTATCTACTAAAACGACTGGCTGGTTTTCGATCCGCGCTCCGTATCGCATCGCGCGTTCGGCACGTAAGAGCCGCGTATAACTTTCAATTTGCGGAAAGTCAGCTGCCAATTTTGGCAACATAATAGCCGACGCATGCCCCCAAGTTTCCAACTCTTTGCCGGGATACTGCGTCTTTGCTTGCACCACAAAAGTCCGTTCGGCATTTGGCAACCATTGATCATAAGTTGTTTCGTTGCGCACCCACATGGCAATGAGCAAGCAAGCGGCCATTCCTACTGCCAAACCAACCAAATTTAGCGCAGTAAAAAGTCGATTTTTTGCCAGAGACCGTATAGCAATCGTAAAATAATTTCGCCACATAATTTAGCTTTCAAATTGGATCATATTTATACCGAGCACCGCAAATTTAAAGCGCTCGCGCGCTTTCAGTAACAACTTGGCCGTCTACTAAGTTTATGATGCGCGATGCATAGTCGGCGTGTTGGGATGTGTGCGTCACCATCACCACGTTGGTACCGGCTTCATTAAGCGCGCGCAACATTCGCATCACTTCATCGCCGTGGGTGGAATCTAAATTGCCCGTGGGTTCATCAGCCAAAATTAGCGATGGCTTGGCCACCACCGCACGTCCAACAGCAACGCGCTGTTGTTGACCACCACTTAGCTGGCTTGGCATATGTTTGGCGCGGTGACCGATGCCGACTTTATCCATTGCCTCCTCAACGCGAGTTTTGCGTTCGGCTGAAGGTATATTGTGGTACAGCAAAGCTAGCTCGATGTTTTCAGCAACCGTAAGCTCATCAATCAAATTAAAGCTCTGAAAAATGAAGCCAATGTGCTTTTTGCGCAACTTCGCAAGCTGCGACTCGCCCTTGCCAGCGACGTCTTGCCCATCAAAGAAATAGCTACCAGAATCGGGCGTATCGAGCATTCCAATCACGTTGAGCAAGGTAGATTTCCCGCAGCCGGAAGGCCCCATAATTGCGCTAAATTCACCTTTTGGAATATTAATGGTTACATCGCGCAGCGCGGTTGTTTGCACGGTATCGGTGCGATAAACCTTTGACAAATTTTTAAGCTCCAACATAAACACTCCTTACATTCAAATTGAGAAAAACTATTTGGCAATCTGTAGTCGATCTTTATCTGCAAAGCCCGCGTAGGATGATGTCAGTACCCGATCACCTACCTTGACCCCACCAAGTATCTCGACAAAACTTACGTTGCGTCGACCCAATTGCACGGCTTGTTTTATTGCCGTTTGATCCCTCAGCACAAACACAAAATTCCCAGCGCTATCGGTAAGGTAGGGCCCGGTTGGCAGCATGACGGCAGCCTTGTTTTCACCGAGCGCTAACTTGGCTTGCATAGTCTGCCCACGACGTAAATTTTTTGGTTGTGAGCCTGCAAACACCAACTCACCCTCAAATTGCCCGCCGCGCACTTGCGGATTCAATTTGCGAACCGTCATAGGATAGATGGTGTTTTCCCATTCGAGGGTGGCGGTTTGCCCCACGGCTACACGGCTTAAATAATACTCATCGATACTAACAATAAGCTTTGCGGCTTCAGGGCTATCGATCTGACCGAGTCGTTGTCCCCGCGTTAAGCTTTGCCCGATATTGATGTCAAAAGCCGTTAGGCGGCCGGCGATCGGTGCTTTCACCGTTAATGCATCCAAGTTTGCACGAGCCAACAGCAGGTTGGCTTGCAGCTGTTTGGTGGCGATCCGCAGTTGCGCAACTTGCGTAGATTGCAGTTGCGCATCGGTTGACTGTCCTTGCTGCGTAATAGCGAGGCGATTGCGCCAGTAGGCTTCCTCGTCTTGGCTGTCTTGGGCATTCGCCTTAGCGATAAAACCAATTTCAGCTAATTTTTTATCACGCTCGGTTTTTTGCGTAATGCGTTTTAGCTGCCAATTTATTTCGTTAATCGCACGTTCGTTTTCCACCTTATTGCGCTCCAGTTGAATCTCAATTGTGCGCAGATTATTTAACTGATTCGTTACTTCTGATTCGCTGCGGATAACTTCCAGCTGCAAGCCGCTGTTGGTTAGTACCGCAAGCGGTTGACCGGCCAACAGCATAACGCCGTCTTCCACAAAACGTTTTTCAACCCTACCACCTTCAATGGCATCTAAAAACACCGTATTTAGGGGTGAAACGATGCCCCGAAGCGGAATGAAATCTTCAAAAACACCACTGGCAACCACCGATATCGCGACGCGACTGGCTTCTATCGACTGCACGTTCGCGGCAAGAAGCGGCATTCCTCGCCACACTAGTGTTGTCAAACCGAGAGCCAATAGGCCACCAATAACTAAGTGGCGTACAGATGGGAAAAAAGGCTTTTTGATCGCGGTGTCCATATCAATACCGCTTACTCGGCTACGCGATGTTGGGTTGTTCTGTTCAGACATTGGTAATTTGGCACCGGACTTTAATTTTGAGTTTAACTACGGGTTAACTCAAGTTAGCAATCGCCGTGCCAACATGTTAACCCATTGATATAAAACAAGATTATCTAGCTACGTACCGATACTGTGCAATCAAAGTGTTCGTTTCCGGACATTTTAGGTGTACGATAACGAACATAAAAATACGGGGGTCACCGCTTTGTCTGAAACTGTTTTGATCATCGACGATGATCCAGATGTGCTGCAAGCCAGTGCGATGGCATTACGCCACTTAGGCTTTACGACCTTAACGCGCTCGCACCCTAACGTCATTCCCGCCCTGTTGGCCGCGCATGACATCAGCGCTATTGTGCTCGACTTGAATTTCCAGCGCGGCGCTACAAATTCGGATGAAGGCTTGCGCTGGTTAAGCGAAATTAAGCGCCTAGATGCTGATGCTGCTGTCGTTGTAATTACTGCGCATGGCGGCGTCCACCTGGCCGTCGAAGCGATGAAATTGGGTGCGGCCGACTTCATTACCAAACCATGGCGCAATGAGCGGCTGGCTACAACCGTGAGTAACGCTGTGCAGTTGCGCGCGACACGGCGGGCGGCAGAACGATCGCATCACCAAGCGCGCGAATTAAGCGGTACCGCCACTTCAGATCGATCCATACTTATTGGCAATTCACCGGCTATGCAGCATGTGCAATCACTAATCGCCCGCGCCGCGCCGACAGATGCAAATGTTTTAATTTTAGGTGAAAACGGCACTGGCAAAGAACTTGTAGCCCGTGCGTTGCATACTGCATCGAAACGCGCCGAAGAAGTAATGATCTCAGTGGATTTAGGTGCGGTGACGGCAAGTCTATTTGAGAGCGAACTCTTTGGCCACAAAAAAGGTGCCTTTACCGATGCAAAAACCGAGCGCATCGGCCGTTTTGCGGCCGCACATCGTGGGACGTTATTTTTAGATGAAATCGGTAATCTGCCGCTGACTTTGCAGCCCAAACTTCTCAGCGTTTTAGAACAACGCCAAGTTACAAGGGTAGGCGCCAACGCCCCTGAAAACGTGGATGTACGGGTTATTAGCGCGACCAATTTATCACGCGACCAACTAGCGGATGAAAAACAGTTTCGGCCGGACTTACTGTTTCGCTTGAACACCGTAGAAATACATATTCCGCCTTTGCGCCAACGGCGGGAAGATATTGCCAGTCTAGCAATATATTTTTTGAATCACTACACCCAAAAATACGAGAAAACTGCCAAGACTTTTAGCCCAACTGCGCTTCGTGCCATCGAACAATATGATTGGCCAGGCAATGTGCGCGCGCTGCGGCACGCTGTCGAACGCGCTGTAATTTTAGGTTGCGGAACAGAATATTCAATCGATGATTTAGCATTGCCGCAAGCGCTTAAAATACCGCAGCTGGATGCGGTCTTACCAAAATCTGCCGATGGTGATCTAAACTTAGAACGCATGGAAAAGCAGCTCATTGAACGCGCGTTGCACAAGCATGCGTGGAATATTTCTAACAGCGCCAAAGAGTTGGGCCTCACGCGCGCGTCGCTTTATCGGCGCATGGAGCGCTTTTCGCTCTAACTTCGAGCCGCTATCATCACCGATAAAATCTTTAAAGTAGCTATGCAAACCAAATTTGTTGATTTCAATTCGAGTTCATATAGCTACTCGCTCATGTGGCGATTGTTCGCGATCATTTTCTTGGGCGCTGCTGCAGTAATTGCGCTTTCGACTGCAACCGAGCAACCGACTAGGTGGGCAACCATCATCATCCTGTCGCTGCTCATCGGTATTTTATTCACCGATGTCTTGCGCTTAATCGCGCGTACCAATGCAGAAATTGCGCGGCTGGTCACAACATTGCAGTATGGCGATTTTTCGCAGTCATTTCATGCTGGTGCGCGCGACATAAACTTTCCTGCGCTTGGAGAAGCATTGGAAGAACTTGTGTCTGGCCTGCGCAAAGAAATGACGACAATCCAGTCAGAAAGCAGTCACCTCGCGAGCCTGATTGATCATGTCCCGATTCCGCTGCTGTGCATCGACAGTAATGACGGCGTGACGCTGTTAAATAACGCGGCGCGGCGGCTATTCAATCGACCACATGGAAGACGCCTCAGTGAATTTGCTATCTACGGCCAAGGTTTTGTAGCCGAGCTACGAAGCCATGATGCGACACGCGTTGTGTGTATAACGCCCCATGATGATGCTGCACAGCAGATGCGCATGACGCAAACTCGAGTTACCATGCTTAATCAGCCACAACGGCTCATCGCGCTCCAACCAATTCAATCAGATATCGACGCGGCTGAGCTTGCGCTATCGAACGATCTGGTTCGAGTGTTAACGCATGAAATTATGAACTCGCTTACTCCTGTCACTTCGCTGGCAAAGTCGGCCGCGACCTTATCAAAACAACTACCGGCCAGCGCGGAAAACGACACGCTCCATAGCGCCATCGACACGGTTGCGCGTCGGTCTGACGGCTTGATGCAATTTGTGAGCCGCTACCGAGAAGTAACGGGCATTCCAGTACTTCACCTCGAACTTTTACCACTGAAATCGTTAATCGAAGAAATGGAAACACTCTTCCGTGCAGAATTTACGCACGACATGGTCACCTTAAAACTCGACTTACTTCTGAACGAAACTACGATCACAGCCGACAAGGATCTATTGACACACGTTCTCATTAATCTACTGCGTAATGCCGCACAAGCCAGCATCGGCCATACCGAGACCCCAATAGCGTGCGTTCGAGTGAGAAGCACCCACAGCGGCCGCGTACTCATTGATGTGGACGACAACGGCACCGGAATCCCAGACACCTTACGCACCGACATTTTTCTGCCTTTTTTACCACTAAATCTACAGGTAGCGGCGTTGGCTTGAGTCTTGCACGAAAGATTATTTTGGCACACAGTGGGTCACTTAGCGTCGAAAAATCACAACTGGGCGGAGCATGTCTAAGAATGGTGGTTTGACGCGCACCCCAAGAGACTCTGCCTCCGGCGGCAACCTAAGATAACTTGATTGCGCGACTAAGGTAGCAGCTGCACAACTGAGAGCTTCGGACCATACGCATCACGCGCATCAAGGCTAAAGCGATAGGTAGCGCTACTGGGCACAACAATTTTCAAATTACTACCTATAAAGTGGAGTGGCTGTGCACGCCCCGTAAGCAACGCGGTTTTCCCTTGTTGCTCCCCATCGCGCCTGCCAAAATCAATTTGGCTAAAGTCCTCAGAACCAAATTTAAACTCATGATCGCCCGCATTTAGCGCTACCTCTACTGTCCAAAGTTGCGGTGCCGTGAGTACCATGCGGTCAGTGATACCCCACTTATTCATGCTGCCACGTAAGTAAAACGGTGTCGTGCCGAAGGGCGGTGTGCCTTCGGCCATCGCGGCTAATTTGACAGCTAATGAGCCCGATGCGGCTTGCTCAATGTTACCGAGCACCACTACGCTTAAGCCACTCGGTTCTTTGTATTGCATCCATGCCGCAAAGCCGTCAATAC
>JANNXI010000242.1:0-7921 GCA_031409495.1 Betaproteobacteria bacterium | reverse complement strand
CCGCTTTGGCAGCGACCGATGCTAACCCGTACCCACCTGATGCAAAGGAAGTTGGGCCTCAAGAAACCTGAGGCGCCAGAGAAGCTCCTGATTTTCTAGCTTAAATGCGCGCCCTTACCCCGATATGGTGGGACGCTGTCAAGGCCGTAGGTTTCGCTTCTGTTTTACAATACGAAGTGGGTTCTCAGACTGGGCGCATACGGCAAGCTTGTGGCACCAGGTAAAAGCGCAACCATTTACGCTAATTTCCACAACATCTTCTTTCCCTGCTCCTCTGCCATACCTATGAAAACCATTGCCGTTACACTTGACCAGCGCAGCTATGAAATTGACGTAGGCGCTGGCCACCTCGCCTCGGCGAACAAACTCATCGCGGCGCTTCCCACTCCGCGCGCCATCATCATTAGCAACAACACTGTGGCGCCACTGTATGGCCACGTACTAGAGGATGCCCTAAAGCGCGTCGGAATTGCAACGCGAACACTAAACCTACCCGATGGCGAAGCCTACAAAACGCTCGAAACACTGAATGTAATCTTTGACTATCTCCTGCTTCACGCTGTAGATCGCAACACAACTTTGGTCGCATTGGGCGGCGGCGTGATTGGTGACATCGTCGGGTTCGCTGCCGCCACTTATCAGCGGGGCATGCCGTTTATTCAAGTGCCCACTACCCTGCTCGCTTTAGTCGATTCATCGGTCGGTGGGAAGACGGCCGTCAATCACGCGCGCGGTAAAAATATGATTGGTGCTTTCTACCAACCAAAATATGTGCTGGCAGACATTGAAGTACTCAACACATTGCCAGCTCGTGAATTTAACGCGGGGCTGGCTGAGGTCGTCAAATACGGTTTGATACTTGACGCGCCGTTCTTTGATTGGCTCGAGATAAACTTGGATGCACTGCTCGCGCGCGATCCGGCAGCACTTGAATATGCTGTTGCCCGCTGTTGCGAAATCAAGGCCAAAGTAGTTGCGGCTGACGAGCGTGAAACCGCCAGAGAAGGCGGCCGGGCGCTGTTAAACCTAGGCCACACCTTTGGTCACGCTATTGAAACTGGCTTAGGCTATGGCCAATGGCTGCATGGCGAAGCGGTAGCTTGTGGCATGCTCTGCGCGGCGAGATTTTCGGAAAAATACTGCGGGCTAAGTGTGGACACGGTAAGTCGCGTGCAGGCCATTTTAAAGCGTGCAAATTTACCGATTGCATTACCTCCAAATGCGCAGCTATCCACAGAAGATATGCTTTACCATATGGGACGTGACAAGAAAAATGAAGCTGCGCAAATTCGTTTAATATTGATGCGCAAAATAGGTGATGCATTTGTGGATGGTAGTCACAGCGCTGCTAAACTTACTGATTTCATCGACCGAATTCGACCCTAGTATTTTTACAGGACTCGATCCTTGGCTAAGCGCGCAGGCACACAAACATACCCATATGGATGCCTGAAGATGCCCGTATTTCGGGAATCTTCAGGCATCTATTAGAACGTAGAAGTTAAGATTTTAAATCGCAAATAGTCCCACTCAATCCTTTCAATGAGGCAATCATGTATCCAAACAGCGCAGTACTAAATCGGTCGTCGGCGTCATGTTCAACGGTAACGCTACCTAAGCCTCATGCCATGCAAACCTTTGCGCGCGGCCTAATCGCCCTCTCGGTATTTTTTGTGCCAGTGCTAAGCACAAGCGTCTTGGCGCAGGTGGCGGCAAAAACATCAGCCGCCGCGCCCGCCGCAACGAAGCCGCGCGACATCTCAATTGGATTACAAGCGGCCATTACCTCAATGGATCCGCACTTTCATAACCTATCGCCCAACAATAGCTTATTGCGCAATGTGTTTGAAGCGCTGATTCGTCAAGATGCGGATCAGCGATTATCACCTGGTCTCGCTCTCTCTTGGAAGGCGTTAGATGACACGACGTGGGAATTCAAACTACGCAAAAATGTGCGTTGGCATGATGGTTCACTGTTCACGGCCGATGACGTTGCCTTCAGTTTCAAGCGCGCGCCTGATGTGCCAAACAGCCCATCGCCGTTTACCCAATTTTTGCGTCCAATTAAGGAAGTAAAAGTCATTGATGCCCATACATTGCAGCTCAAAACCGAAAGTGCGCACCCACTGCTGCCCAACGAAATTAGTGCACTCTTAATCGTGTCTAAAAAAAATGGCGAAGGCGCCACCACTGAGCAGTACAACAGCGGTAAAGCCGCCATTGGCACTGGCCCTTACAAGTTTGTGGAATATGTACCAAACCAAAAAGTAGTGCTCAAAGCCAACTACGGCTACTGGGGCGGCGAAGAGCCTTGGGACAAGCTCACATTCAAAATGCTTAACAATCCAGCCGCCCGCGTCGCAGCATTGTTGTCTGGCGATGTCGAGTTTATTGAAACGGTGCCCACCGCAGACATTACCAGTATGACTAAAGACGCCCGTCTCTCGATCGTTTCCAAGGTATCTAATCGTGTTATTTACCTGCACTTAGACTCGGGCCGTGAAAAAAATTCGCCCTCGGTAACCGACAAAGCTGGTAAGCCGATGGAAGCGAACCCCCTGCGCGACGTGCGGGTGCGTAAAGCGATTTCAAAAGCCATCAATCGCGAAGCGATTGTATCTAGGGTAATGGAAGGCAAAGCGATTGCTGCAAGCCAACTACTTGCGGATGGCTTTTTTGGCACCAGCGCTAAACTCAAAGCCGAAAAATTTGATCCCGAAGGCGCTAAAAAGCTACTTGCTGAAGCAGGCTACCCAAATGGCTTTGGATTGACCATCCATGGCCCTAACAATCGCTACATCAACGACGATAAAATTGCGCAAGCCATCGGACAAATGCTCACTAAAGTGGGCATCGAAACCAAAGTCGAAACCATGCCATCTGCCGTGTACTTTCAACGCGCCACCGATCTTAAATATAGCCTCATGCTGATTGGCTGGGGTTCAGAAACAGGGGAACAGTTAGGCAGCATCAAAGCGCTTTTGGCCACCTACAACAAAGAAAAAGCGTTGGGCTTAACCAATCGTGGCCGCTATTCAAACAAAGCGCTTGATGATGTGGTTACCCTAGCCGTTAAAACCATTGATGATAAAAAACGCGAAGCGCTCATTCAGCAAGCCATAGAAATCGCGATGGGCGATCAAGGGCTCATCCCTTTGCACTATGAAGTCAGCAGCTGGGCCATGAAAAAAGGGCTTAAATATGTACCTCGTGCAGATCAATACACGCTCGCAATGGATTTAAAACCGGCTGCAAAATAACTACCGCACCAATTAAAATATAGCCTGAAAAACCAATGGAAAAATTAGCCCTCAGTGTCGATAGTAATTATTGCAGTCCCTACGCCCTCAGCGCCTATGTGGCGCTGAGCGTCAAAAAACTCGCGTTTGAAATTGTTGAAGTTGACCTCTACAGCAAGCAAAATCAATCTGGCGACTGTGCAAGCCACGCGCTTGCACAGTCAATTACCGCGCGAGTGCCGGTGCTGAGCGTGGGGACCTTTGCCTTATCTGAATCTTCGGCAATTTGCGAATATTTAGAGGAGCAATATCCGCCGCCACAGCACGCCCCGCTCTATCCGCAAAATTTGCAACAGCGCGCCCGTGCCCGCCAAGTACAGGCGTGGGTGCGTAGTGATCTGATGGCTATCCGCACTGAACGGTCAACGCACACTGTTTTTTACAATCCCAGCGCGCAAGCCCTAACAGCTGATGCACAAAATGCAGCGGCCAAACTTATCGCCGTCGCAGAAACCCTCATCATCGATGCCGATACTGGCATCTTCGGCGAGTGGTGCATCGCTGATACCGACTTAGCCATGATGTTGATGCGCTTAGTCAGTAGCGGTGATCCTGTTCCTGAAAAAGTGCTGCGGTATGTAAAGCAGCAATGGCAACATCCAAGCGTTCAACAGTGGCTCGCTATGCCCAGGCCGGCATTGCCTGCATAATTATCGGTGCAATTAGTTTGCATCGCGCCATCCCTAAATTTAAATCGAGTCAAGCATCATGTCTAATCATTCGCACGACCACCAGCACAACAATGCCCACCAGCACCATCATGACGAAGATCATGCAGCCCATGCAACGCCACAGGCCTTGACCATTCAAACGTCTAGCGTTGATCATGCGCATGACGCGCCAGTTGTGTTTGATTCACCCCATAGCGGAACCCATTACCCCGCTGATTTTGTCGTGCAAGTTCCCAGAGCCGAATTGCGTCGCGCTGAAGACACGCATGTAGAGAAAATATTTACGAGTGCGCCTGCGCATGGTGCAACGCTTATCGCGGCGAACTTCCCGCGTGCTTATATTGATGCCAATCGTTCTATTCTCGACATCGACCAAGCCTTGCTCGACGCCCCGTGGCCGGGCCCCGTGAATGCATCGAAAAAGACGGAAAAAGGGATTGGTCTGGTTTGGCGCAAACTCGATACCGGCGCTAATTTATACAACGCCTCCCTTAGCGTCGCTGCGGTGCAATCCCGTATCACTAGCTGCTATGCCCCGTATCATAAGGCGTTGCGCGATGCGCTCAATGCGGCGCACGAACATTACGGCGCTGTGTGGCACATTAACTGTCATTCAATGCCGGCAGTTTCATCTGGCATTTCTGAAGAAGGGCCTGGTGTTGCCCGCGCTGATTTTGTACTCGGTGATCGTGATGGCACCACCTGCTCTCCAGCCTTTACCGAGCTTGTCGCCATCACTTTGCGCAATATGGGATATCAGGTAAAAATTAATGATCCCTATAAAGGTGTAGAGCTAGTGCGCGCCTATTCCGAGCCAACCGAACACCGCCATTCTCTGCAAGTAGAAATTAATCGCAGGTTATACATGAATGAAGACACGCGCGAAATGCATGAAGGCTTCGCGGCATTGCAGAAAAATATCGACACCTTAATTGCCACCGTGTGCGCCTACGCGCGCGCGAACATGCCTGCCCACGCGCGCAAACACGCGCATCAGCACACCCTCCACACGCCACACGTTCATGGCCCAAACTGCAATCATGGTGACCATCATTAAACCATTGCTTGTTACCGTTGCTGCGCTGCTAATAGGTCAAGCCGCGCACGCCAAGCCGGTTAGCTTTTCAGACTCATGGATGTTCATGCATGAGCGGGATCGCAATTTAATCGAAACACAGTTGTACTACTCCCCAACGCATTGGTTTTCGGTGGGGTCATCGACTACGCTGATGAAAAGCGACAGCAAGTTGGTGCAAATGGAGTCCACCTTTTTGCAGGCAAATCTACTTGTGAAACGTTGGAATTTACCCGGTGCGCAGGGTAATATATTTGCCAGTTATGGTGCAGGCACCACGAAAATTTCTGAAGGCTATTTAGTCACGCCAGATACACCGGGCGGGCACGCGGCCCACGGCTTTGGTGCACCGGTCGCACCCAGTCTAGAAAAACGCAAATATACCGAACGCGCGCAACGCTTAGGTGCGCAGGCTGATTTCGAAACGCGGCAAATTTATACGTCCCTACGCATGGACTTAATGCACACCGAAAATTTCTTAGACCGTATCGACACTTTCCAAGCCGGTTTTTCACCGGTGGCGCATGACTATGATGATGTCGCCATCTGGTTTATTGGCCAGATTAAAAAATACCGTGGTATGCACGACAAAACTGAGTCTGGTGCTTTTTTGCGTGTGTTTAAGCGTAATATTTGGGTTGAAATTGGGGTCATGGAACGCAAAAAATCCCAAGTGATGCTGATGCTCACTTACTAAATTTGAAAGGTAATAAACATGAAAAAATCACTCGCCCTATTTGCAGCCGCGCTAGCCTTAAGCTGTACCGCGCAAGCCAAAACCATTCAAGTCACCGTAGACGGCATGGTCTGCTCGTTTTGCGCCCAAGGTATTGAAAAGAAAATGAAAGCCCAAGCCGCCACCGATAAAGTGTTTGTAAGCCTAGAAAAGCAAACTACCTTAGTCGCGCTCAAAGCGGGTAAGGATATTTCGGACGCCGTACTCAAAGCCGAAATTACCGACGCAGGCTACGTGGTTAAAAACATCACCCGTACCGACGAAGCCTTCGACACCCTGCGCGACAAAATCAAAGCTGCAAAATAGGCGCAGCAATGCAATTGAATCACGCCAACACCAATGAAGCTGCGGCTGGGCTAAAGCAAAATTTAATCCTCGTTTGCGTGTCGCTATTTACCAGCAGCGGCACACTTATTTGCTGTGCGCTACCGGCGTTGCTAGTCTCTATTGGCGCGGGTGCAGCACTTGCGGGTTTGGTCAGCAACGTGCCGCAAATGGTGTGGGTATCACAGCATAAAAATGTGGTATTCGCCTTCGCCGGATTCATGCTGGTACTCGCGGGCATCATGCAATGGCGCGCCCGATCACTCCCCTGCCCCGTTGATCCGCAGGAAGCTAAAGCCTGCATGTTCATGCGGCATATCTCCTTTGCGATTTATTTGTTTTCAGTCATCGTATTTTTAATCGGCGTATTTTTTGCCTTTATGGCACCGCTACTTTTTAGTGATTTAACTAAAAATTAGTGGCTGTAGAAGCCCTATTTTCAGGCTTCTACAGCCATTTGTTTTTTGCGCTAACTGTGCTTTGAAGTTGCCCTAACGCTGCTATTTTGGTAATCCCAAATACACCACCAACACAATCACAAGACCTAAGCACAAATTTATCGTCACCCATTGACAAATCTTTGCCAACGCCACGCTACCTGCAGGCCAATCGCTCGCCGTCACCGCCCTGGTGAGGTGCTTATACAGCGCAAAGCGAATATGCCCAAAAATCGCAAACATCGCCACCCCCAGCGCCGCCATCACCAACCACTCAGGCGGCGTATTCCATTGGCCACCTGCCTGCACAGTTTGTTTGGCTACCCGCCCCATCATCCAAAAACCGGTAACCACCGCCGCTAGCGACAATACCAACACGGCTTTAAAGAAGCGCCCCAGCACATCATGCATAAATATTAAACGTGTCGGCACCTCCAATCCGCCCAGCGCTGGCCGCAGAAAAAACGCCACAAACATCATCCCGCCCAACCAAACGATAATCGACAAAACATGAACTGCTTTTAGCGCTGTGTAGACCATTGCAAATTCCCAAGTTAAAAATTAAGCTTGGAGTGTACGCGAAGTAAAGATTTACGTTGCTGCAAATCCGCATGCACGCACACCAGCAACAAATGTCACGCCGAGTTTCGGAGTGTTTCGCAGCCGTAGTTGCCGCGCCCCGCTGGGGCTTCAGTGATCCTGTAAGCAAAGCCAGCTTGATGGCCGTGCGGATTGGTGACGGTGAGCGCTGGGACCTCGACATTAATGGTGGTCATTAAATTGCTGGCGGTTTTTTGCTGAGGACGTTAAGTTTGGATGCGGCATGACTGGCTGAAGATACCCTATTTTAGGGCATCTTCAGCTTATTATTGTGGATAAAATAGATTCAAAATGTGATAATGTGCTGCTTGTCTGATGTTGACCGGTCTTACTGAGCGCAATGCTAGATTTAGAGTTGTCGCTGGTCAAAAAATGGGTCGTAATTGGTGTGGAGTAATAAGCTGAAGATGCCCTAATTTAAATCACCTACAGGTAGTTTTGGGATTGGAAGCGGTTTTTTAAAATTGGAAATGCGATAATGAAAGACTTGACCCCTGCACCACAGCCCGATAATGAAAGACTTGACCCCTGCACCACAGCCCATGCCAGCAAATGAAAAAATCGCACCCAATACAGATAGACTTTCTCGGTGCTCAGGCTATAATGTAAGTAACGAATTCGCTCTCGAATTTAGCCTGTTATTGCTCCGGCCCAATGAAGTATCAAGCCGCATAACGCACTCTGCGATCTTGAAAGTAAGCGATAACACGTTCAGGCGATCTGTCTAGCATCTCCATGTGTTCATTGGCTGCCGCACGTAATTTTGCTTTTGTACGCAC
>JANNXI010000241.1:0-15558 GCA_031409495.1 Betaproteobacteria bacterium | reverse complement strand
CCGCATTCGCCGTTTGAATTTACTCACTGGCTTGATTAGCACCTACAGCGTCGGCGGTAATTCCACGTTTAATGCCTTCGGCATTAATTTTGATACCTTGGGTAGCTTAATTACGGCTGAATTAGGGTTGCTGCGCACGGTACGTTTTATTGATAACCCTGGCTTTGCGCTTAGCTTTCCCACCCGCGCGCGCATCGCTGCTGGCACTACGGCGTTGTCGGATGTGCGTAACTTTACCGGGTTTACGGGCCAAGTGAGTTTGAGCATTGACGGCGGCGAATACAATATCGGCTGTAATGCCGCCAATGCGTTTGTAAGCGGCATCACTAGCTTAACCATCAGCAACCCGCCACAAACGGTGTGTTTACGGGTAACGGCAGGCTTAGCCGCAGGGGATGCCCGAACCGCTAACTTTAGAATCAACAATACTTCATCGCCCTTTACAGTATTAACGCTGGACCCTGATTTACTGCCGCGCTACCGTATTTATGTGCCAAGTTTAAGACGCCATTTGTACACTACAGATACGAACGAATACAATGTGCTCGTTGGTTTCTCAGCCACCTATTCGGGTGAGGGTATCAGCCATTTTTTATACCGTGCACCGGTAGGTCGTGCAGCGCAAGCGGCTATTCCTTACTACCGGATGTATTTCAATCCGCAGCGACGACACTTTTACACTTCAGACTTCAACGAATACGACACGATTCGCAAAGACAAGGTATTTGCTAGCGATGAAGGCATCACCGGCTATATCTTCCCGCGCT
The DNA here is from genome assembly GCA_031409495.1 of Betaproteobacteria bacterium. GTDB lineage: Bacteria > Pseudomonadota > Gammaproteobacteria > Burkholderiales > Usitatibacteraceae > JANMDR01. The sequence goes on along the minus strand of JANNXI010000241.1, from coordinate 14,791 downwards.
ATGGCGTGCCCGGCACCACGCCGCTATATCGGCTCTATAACGCAGGCATTAACAGCCATTTATGGACCATTGATAGCAATGAGTTTAACTTCCTACGCAATAACGGCTGGACAGCAGAAGGACAGCTCGGTAATGCAGCAGGTGTGGATGGGTATGTGTTTCCGTAGTTGATTTAACTGAAATTACACTAAAATATACCTTGTAGATACCCGTATTTAGGGCATCTACAGGGTATTTTTACGTCTAGGTTTGGCTGTTACTGTATTAATTTTTCGTGAACCTGCCGCTAAGTTTTGCTTCGTATCGCCCCTCCGATGCAACCTTGCAGTAAAGTAACGGAAATAACCTATTGGGATGATGGAATGAAAATTTTACTAGTTGAAGACGATATTGGCCTTGGAGAAGCGCTGCATGCGGTGCTGAAGTTAAACCAATACGATTCTACGTGGGTACGTACCGCGGAAGATGCGCAGCGATTTTTAGCGAGCGAAAAATTTGATCTGCATCTGTTCGACATTGTGTTGCCGGGCATGTCAGGCTTGGAATTACTAAAAAATAGCCGTGAGGCCGGGGTAGATGGGCCGATTATGATGCTTACCGCGCGCGACGGCGTCACCGATAGGGTGATTGGCTTGGATGGCGGCGCGGACGATTATCTAGCTAAGCCGTTTGCGGTTGAAGAGCTGCTCTCACGCAGCCGCGCGCTACTGCGCCGCCACTTACCGCAAAAAACAGCATTGTGGCGCGTAGGCAGTTTAAGTATCGATACCGCACGGCGGCAGGTAAAACTTGCCGACGAGTTACTCAGCTTATCGAAGCGCGAGTATGAATTATTAGTGCTACTCGCACAATCGCCCGGCAAAGTGCTCACGCGCGCGCAATTGGCGCAGGGTTCGGACGCCATGGAAATGGGCGGCAGTAATGCCATAGATGTCCATATTTACAGCTTGCGTAAGCAATTGGGCGCCAATTTAATTAGCACCGTGCGCGGAGTGGGCTATGCCTTAGAGGAACGGGCGCAATAGTGTTGCTCAGCCAAAAATCAAACGAAGTTTCGCAGCCTTCGCTAATCTTCCGACTAATTTTTTGGCAGGTGCTGGCCATGATCGCCGCCTTAACCATGATGGTGGGCTGGCTTAGTTATTCAATGACGGTTTACGAAAACGGTGATTTGGACCGGCGTATGCGCAATTTTGCGCAAATTTTGGCTGAAACTGCTGCAGGCTCGAACGCTGACACGGCAAGTGCTGAGCGCCGCTTGCTGGCTGTTGAAGATGTATTTACCAAGGGCGTGATTGAAAAGCTACAAAATGTGGACAGCGCTAACTACGCTGACGCCTTAGCCGCTGCGCATGCAAAGTTTTACACGCCCACTTATCAGGTATTTGATCCGCAAGGAAGGATGCTGTTTCGCTCTAAAAACGCGCCTTTGCAGCCAATCGCGCTGCAACAAGGTTTTGCCGATACCCAGATAAATGACATCCACTATCGTACGCTGCGCACGCAAAGTGCGGATGGCTCGGTGTCGGTGGCGATAGCGGAGTCAGCAGCGATGCGCCGAGAATCGATGTTTCCTATCATTATGCGCATCGTTGGGTCCCAAGTGCTGATGTTCTTGCTGTGCATCATTGCATTGTGGTGGATTGCCCGTACAAGCTTTAAACCCATTACCACCTTAGCGCAAGAACTGCGCAAGCGGCCTGCAGGTGATTTGGTGCCCCTTGACAGCGCCAAGGGTTATTCCGAAGTCACGCCTTTAGTAACTGCGTTAAATGATTTATTGGAGCGCGAATCGCGCCGCTTAGATATTGAACGCGGATTTTTAGCGGATGCCGCTCACGAGCTACGCACGCCGATGGCAGCTATGAGCGCGCAAGCGCATTTGCTATTGCAGGCGCATGACGACGGCACCCGCAATCATGCGGCGGTGCAGCTACAAACTGGGCTGAAACGGGTATCCAATTTACTCAGCCAGTTGCTGACGATTGCCAGAGTGGATGCATCTGATGCGTTTTCCAAAGCTGAACGTGTGGACGCCGCCGAATTGCTGCGCCAGCGCGTCGCAGAACACGTTCCGCAGGCGCGGCAAAAATCAATCACCCTCGACTTAGAAGCGCCAGACAGCTTAGCATTGATGGTGAGCCCAACAGGCTTCACGTCCATCATCGATAATTTGGTAGATAACGCTATTCGCTACACGCCAAGCGGTGGGGCGGTATCGATATCGCTGAGTCAAGTGGCTTCAGGTTGCACGCTCTCGGTGGTAGATAGTGGTCCAGGGATTGATGTACAGTTTCGAGAACGGGTATTTGAACGCTTTTATCGCGTACCGGGTACCGAGGCGTCGGGCAGCGGCTTGGGCTTGGCCATTGTGAAAAAAGTGGCCGCAGCCCATGGTGGCTCAATTTCGTTGCATGGCGGTTTGCACGGAGCGGGGTTTGGCATTACCTTACAACTTCCTGCTACGCGCACTGCACAGTAAGTCACTTACACTTACTTTTGCGACCTCTTTTAGCGCAGTGTACGCGCGAAGCCGCGAATTGAAAAAAGCCTATTTGCAACACCTATATTGATACCTAGAAAGTGTCTAAAGAGTGCCTGAAGAAGCCTGTAAATAGGGCGTTTTCAGGCACTTTTTCCTCTGGTTTTGATGGCCGAAAAATATGAATGTTCAAGTACCAACGTAATTACGTTGCGTGAGTGCAGACAGAAGCGTATATTTTGAGATTATTGGCGTTGTCAAAAAAATACAGCTGATAAACCTACCCCACACACCACTTTTTAAGGCGCCAACGCGATGCCTGATGAACTAAAACTTGTTTCTACGCGTCCCATGCGTGCACATTTGCCGCCCGCGGCAGACGCGCGAAACGATTACGACATCACCAACCAAATCTGTACCGTAGACAGTGGCGCCGTGCAGCTTGAGGTGGAACGAATTTTTTTAGCGCTGTACCCGCGCGCTAATCCGAAGCACATGGCGATAACATTTAGTGACCAAGCCAATATGTATCGTGGCGCGTTTCCCGGCTATCAAGCTTGTGATACGGCGTACCACGACATGCAGCATGTATTAGAAGTTACCCTTGCCATGGCTCGTTTAATGGACGGCTATGAGCAATCACGAAAAGCCGCACCGCCGCTCGGGCCACAATTGTTTCAGGTCGGGATTATTTTGGCGCTGCTGCACGATATGGGCTATGTGCGTGAGCAGGGCGATACCGTGGCCCGCAACGGCGCGCAATACACGCTTAGTCACGTCAGCCGTGGTGCGACATTTTTGCGCCACTACATGCCCGCCATTGGCATGGCCGAATACGCAGAAACCGCCGCAAAGCTAATTCATTTCACCGGGTTTGAGCAAACAGTATCCGCGATAGATGTCAGTGACCCACTGTTGCGCCTGCTTGGCAGCTTGCTTGGTACGGCCGATATAATTGCGCAAATGGCTGACCGTTGTTATTTAGAAAAGTGTCGTGACAGGCTCTACCCAGAGTTTGTACGGGGTGGCATTGCGATACGGGAAACCCCTGAAGGCGCAAATGTGGTGTATCGGTCTGGCAATGATTTAGTCGCGAAAACTCCCATGTTCTTTAAGCATGCTGTGAGTCGTTTAAACATGGATCTTGATCGTGTGTACAACTATGCAGCCGTGCATTTTGGTGGGTCCAATCCTTATATGCAGTCCGCCAAGCAAAACGTGTTGTTTGCCAAGCAGTTAGGTGCCGCTGGTGGCCGACAATTGCGCCGCACGCCGCCGGTAACAACTTCGCCAGTACCACAGGCCAAATAGCAAAATCTAAATTTGCTTCGATTTGGTGGCGATTTTTGCAGCTAATTAAATCGCGAATGAACGTGCGTTAAAGGCGCAGTTATCGGATGTTTAAATTCGATTCTTCCGGTTGTTTAGCAAACGCAATATAAATCCGCGCCACTTTGGTGCGGATTTTCTATTGCAAAGCATGTTCACTTGCGCAATTAATTTTTTTTGGCATATAATTCAGTTTCATGGTTGTTCTGGGTCTTATTTGGCTAGTACTGTAATGGTACTGACTTATACGGCGAACTGGAATCATGACAGGTGGAGAAAAATTTCTCCGAACATAACCAGTCATGCTTTTTAGGGAGACCCGCATGATGTCAATTATTTCTAAACTTCTACGTTCCAAAGTCGCACGCATCGCCTCTGTAGCCTCGATTACCCTCGCATCGACCCAAGCCCACGCAGCATCTAGCCTCGTCCTAAATCCTAACGATTTTGTAGGCATTTCGTTTTGGTTAATTTCTATGGCGCTGATCGCATCCACGGTATTTTTCTTTATCGAGCGCGATCGCGTTTCGGCTAAATGGAAAACATCGCTTACGGTATCTGGCTTAGTCACGCTAGTCGCTGCGGTGCATTATTTTTACATGCGTGAAGTTTGGGTGGCTACCGGTACATCGCCAACAGTGTTCCGCTATATCGATTGGCTAATCACGGTACCGCTGCTGATGATCGAGTTTTATCTCGTGTTGTCGGCCATTGCTAAAGTGCCCGCCGGCGTATTTTGGCGCTTGCTTATCGGTACGGTCGTCATGCTACTGGGCGGGTATTTGGGCGAAGCTGGCTACATGGCGGTTCTACCTGCGTTCATTATCGGTATGGCTGGCTGGGCATATATTCTGTATGAAATTTTCTTCGGCCAAGCAGGTCGTATTAATGCTGAATTAGCACCACCTGCTGTGCAATCTGCATTTAAGCTAATGCGCTGGATTGTGACTATCGGTTGGGCAATTTATCCAATCGGCTATATTTTCGGTTACTTCACCGGCAGTAGCCCAGCAGCTAGTGCTAATGCGCTTAACATCATCTACAACCTAGCAGACGTGCTAAATAAAATTGCCTTCGGCGTTATTATTTGGATGGTTGCAGTAAGTGAAACTGATCGGATGCAAAACGAAGGTAAATAAGCGCTACGCGTTACTGTCAGCGAGCCAAAAGCGAGCCATCGTTTTTGGCCCGCTTTTGACTCATTGACGCCAAATTTTGTTAGCCCACTTTGCCTTTTGTGGCAGATTTAATTATGCTCAAGCTAGCTTCAAATCCAATGATTGATGGCGCGATATTGGCCACCACGTTGCATGCTGCATTCCCTGCAATATCGTGTTCTACATTACAGCCGCATGCGCCAATCATTACCGAATTATTATCGCGTGTCGAAGCGCTGATGTTTGAAGTAGTGCAACCAACTGGACTGAAACCGTTTGCAACAGCGCCAGCTGCTATTAGCGCCGCTGATGTGGGTCGCTATCACCTTGAATCTGGAGGGCAGCGGATGCGTGCACGCTTGGCTCTGCATGCTGGCATGCAACTGGGATTATCACGATCTGATGCTGTAGCTATTGCCGCAGCGGTCGAGCTGTTGCATAACGCGTCGCTGATCCATGATGATTTGCAGGATAGAGATACCACGCGTCGCAGTCGCGAAACAGCGTGGTTTCAGTTTGGCGATAATGCTGCAATTTGTAGCGGTGATTTACTGCTTTCTGCGGCATATGCAGCGCTGGCTGGGTTTAGTCAATCGGGATATCTTGCCGCGCTAATTGGCGCTGTCCATTCTAGTAGTGCGACAGCTGTTGAGGGGCAACTTGCAGACTTAAATATGGCAGCGATGTTTGATCTTGGCGCTAACGTAGCGCGTCGAAATAATGCGCTACAACACCAAAAAGATTGGTTGGAATATTACGAAAAGGTGGCGCAGGCTAAATCCGGGGCGTTGCTGGGACTACCCATCGCGCTAGCATTAATTGGTGCTGGAATGCCTGAATTTGTTGGTGTTTGCAAAATTGCTGCAAACGCTTTTGCCGTTGGCTATCAGATAACTGACGACATCAACGACATGGAGCAAGACCGCGCAAACGCGTTAACGCAACCAACTGCTGGCTGCAATATTGTGCTGTTGCTTGAACGACAGGCGCGAGATGCGCATGAACCCTTGTCAGCCGCCAGAGCTAAGGCTGACGCCACCGCCATTGCGCAAAAGCATCTTCAAATTGCCGTCACCCAATCAAAATTACTACCTCGTTCAGTTGGTGCGATGTTGCAAGCGTTAGCAGAAAAATTATCCCAGAATTTGTCGTTTGGGCTTCGCAGTACATAACTTCACTAACCGCCTACAGGCACTCAACGCAGTTTAATTTACACTGCGCACAATGCTTAGAGATTGCCTATTTTAGGGTGTCTACAAGCATTTCTGGCAGTAAAACTGATGTGTAAAATGCCAAGGTGTATGGCTATTTGCTGAACGGTAAACTGATGTTTTTAGAAAGCTAATGAAACCTTATGCAACAGGTATTTGAATCGCAGCAATTTGTGGGTGCCCAACCTACCCATTCAATCGTTATCGGGGCGGGCTTTGGTGGAATTGCCGCTGCACTGCGCCTGCGTGCGCTAGGACACCGTGTCACCTTGCTAGAGCGCGGCGCAAGCTTAGGCGGGCGCGCACGCGTGGTGGCGCAGGATGGCTTTAGCTTTGATGCGGGGCCAACCGTACTGACGGCACCTGAGTTGTTTTCAGAATTATTTGCGCTGTTTGGTAAAAAGCGCGAAGACTATGTTGACTTTTTACCGGTCACGCCTTGGTATCGTATGCAGTTTAATGATGGGCGCTACTTAGATTATGGCGCTGATCTTGAAGATACCGTACGCCAAGCTGAGACCTTTGCTAAGGGCGATGGTTTAGGCTACCGCAAGTTATTAGCGCATGCAGAAGCGCTGTACAAAATTGGTTATGAGCAGCTTGCGGATGTGTCGTTTGATTCAGTCTGGACGCTGCTAAAAGCCACACCGCAAATGCTTAAATTGCGTTGCGATCGAAGTGTGGCGCAGTTGGTCAATAAGTATCTAAAAAGCCCAGAGATGCGCCAAGCATTTAGCGTGCATCCGCTGCTGGTGGGTGGTAATCCGCTTAAAACCACCTCAACTTACTGCTTAATTCATTCACTAGAGCGGCGCGGCGGCGTGTGGTTTGCCCGCGGTGGCACCGGTGCGCTGGTAGCGGCATTGGCAAAGCTGATGGCGGAGCAGGGCGTAGAAGTTCGCCTAAACTGCGATGTGGCGCAAATATTGTTTCGTAATGATATCGTGAAGACACCGGTAGTACGGGGAGTTCGGCTTGCCGATAATGAAGTAATTGTGGCTGAAAACGTGGTTTGCAATGTTGATCCGCCGTTTGTTTATCAGCATATGTTGGGGGAAGTGCAATCACCGCGTTGGCATAAGCAAAAGATTAAAAACCTGCATTATTCGATGGGGCTGTTTGTGGTTTTTTTTGGCACGCGTGGGCGCTACGAAAACGTCAAACACCACACGATTTTGTTTGGTGGGCAGTTTGAACGGGAGCTCACCGCCGTGTTTGATAAACATGAGCTAGAGCCAAACTTTAGCCTTTATTTGCATCGCCCCACAGCCACTGATTCAGCCATGGCACCTGCGGATTGCGATGCGTTTTATGCCTTGGTGGCCGTGCCAAATTGCGCGAGTAAGCTTGATTGGAGTGTTGAAGGCCCCGCGTTGCAAGGGCGTGTGTTTGATCGGTTAGAAGCTACCTTAATGCCCGATTTACGGGCGCGTTTGGTTACCGCAACCCATCACACGCCGATGTATTTTAGGGATAGCTTAAACACCTTTAACGGCAGTGGTTTTTCAATTGCGCCAGAATTTACGCAATCAGCTTGGTTTCGCTTCCACAATAAAGCCGAAGGGCTGGAGAACCTTTATTTTGTGGGTGCTGGCACGCATCCCGGTGCCGGTGTGCCGGGGGTGATTAATTCAGCCAAGGTGCTCGAAAAGGTGTTTCGTGCAAAGCGCTAATTTACGGTTAGCGCCGTCAACCGATACTGCTGCAATGGCAGAGCACACGGCGTTAATGCAACATCGCGGTAAATCGTTTTATTTAGCTTCGCTGGTGCTGCCGCGCGCGGTAGCTGCGCGCGCCGTGGCGCTTTACGCGTTTTGTCGGCAGGTGGACGATATAGCAGATGGCGATGCGCCCTTGCAGCAAAAGCAAGGGGCTTTGCAGCAATTGTTGGCGCAACTTGCAGCGCCTACTAATACGTTTCCAGCAGAAAATAGGGTGGCGTATTTAAAACAAGCTATTCCCGGTTTTGAGACGGCGGCCGCGTGTGATTTAGTGGAGGCGTCCCTTCGTGATGCACAAAATTGGCCAATTAAAACAGAAGCTGATTTGCTAGATTTTTGCTACGGCGTGGCAGGCACGGTGGGCGTAATGATGTGCCCTGTGTTGGGCGCTCCTACGAAGTTATCCCAAGCAAGTGTTTACGCCGCCAATTTAGGCATCGCCATGCAACTGACAAACATTGCCCGCGATGTGCTGGAAGATGCAGTAATGCAGCGTTGCTATATTCCGCAAACTTGGTTGCAAACGCCGGTTGCTATGCACGAATATTTAAATGGCGAACAGGCGCAGACAGCGCGCGCGGAAGTGTTTCGGGCGGTGTTGCGCTTGGTCGCGCTGGCCGAGCATTACTACCAACGAGCCGAACCCGGTTTTGTGTATATTCCTTGGCGGGCGAGACTGGCAATTTTTATTGCAGCGCGGGTTTATCGCGCTATTGGAGTGAAAATTGCACGACACAACGCTAGTATTGGTACAGGGTATTGGGAAGCGCGAACAGTAGTTTCCACTTCAGGCAAAGCCGTAGCGATTGCCGATGCCTGTTGGCGCTTTTTGCGGAGTGTGGTGCAACGCATGGTACAAACACCGATACACTAGGCGTATGGAGCAACAGCATTTTGACATCGTAATTATCGGCGCTGGGCTGGCTGGCTTAAGCCTTGCCTACCGATTTTGTGCACCGCAATTTGCGCATTTAAGTATCGCTATTGTTGATCCGCGCACCACGTTTGGTGCCACCCACACTTGGAGTTTTTGGCAGCAAACTGCGCATCCGTTTATGGATTTGATCAGCGCAAATCGGCGATGGCGCACGCTTTGGGTGCGGGCAGAAGGAGTAGTAACGCCGCCGCATGATTTTTCTGCTATGCCTTACTGCAGCATTGAATCTACCCATTTTTATAAAAAATGCCTGCAAAAAATGGCTGGAAATGCCCGTATTCACTGCTTCTACGGGCATCATGTGGATGGGTTAACAGCAATTGAAAACGTCCGCGCGGCAGTGTCCGCTACAAATCAAGTAAACGGTGAGCGTTTAAACCTGCTGGCAAAGCTAGTATTCGATTCGCGTCCGCCAGTGGATGTGCGCGCGAGCGCGTGGACGCAGGCGTTTGCTGGCTGGGAGGTGGTTTGTGATGCTAAAGATGCCGCACCATTCGCCACACTATTTGCCGCTAATGAAGCGGTGCTCATGGATTTTGTGCCTTCGCGTATGGACGAAAGTGGAGCGGGCAAAACAATTCCCACCTTTATTTATCTGCTGCCAAGCTCGCCCACGCAAGCGTTGGTGCAGGCGACGGTATTTGTGCCGCCGGGCGTGGCGGTGCCAACCGATGCAGCCTTGCAGGCGTTAGCGCTGCAATATTTGGGCGATAAATTCAGTGGCGTGAGCTTCGATAGACAAAAGGCAGAAGCTGGACGGATTACGATGGATTCAAGCATTAAACCTAGTACCGTATTGCAAACCATCACTAAAGTTGGTGCAGCTGGTGGTTTTGTGCGCGCCTCAACTGGCTATAGTTTTACCCGTACGCAGCGTGCCTGCGATGCCTTGGAAATAGCCGTATTAAGGGCGTTTCCAGCTACTTATTTAGACGTTAAAGCGGTTAAATTGCCCATTGAAATTCACTGGCAATCAAGCCTTGCGCGGTGGCTAGATGCGGTATTTTTAGAAGCAATCGCCACCCCCGGTTTTGACACAGGCCAGCTCATGGCGCGGCTTTTTGCTACCGTAGCGCCGGAGCGATTGGTGCGGTTTTTAGATGGCAATGGCGGCGCAACCGATGTGTTAGCCGTAATGATGGCCTGCCCGAAATGGGTGTTTATTCGGAGCTTTTTTGTTAGCTTGTTGGTTTGTTTACGGCGTTGGACTAAATTACGATCAGCAGCTGATCATGAATAAATTGGCATATTCCCAGCCAAAAATGGCTGCTAATGCGCTATACATAAGGTTCTTACTACTGGCCTTTGCGTGCGTGTTGCTACTCGCGGTTATCGCAACCCGCGTGTTTGCTCGCAGCTTGACCTTCAATAGCGCTGCGCTAAATTATGGCTTGGTGTGCATTGTGATCGTATTGGGCGTACCGCATGGCGCACTAGATTTTACTAAGGCACGGCGTACCTTAGCTATGCCGGCGTTGCTCGCCTACGCGTGCGCCTATGTGGCGATAACGGCGCTCACATTTTATTTGTTGGGTAAGTTTCCCGCTGTCATGCTGCCTCTGCTGCTGTTCATTGCGTCATGGCATTTTGGTGAAACTTATCGTGGTATTTTTTATCGTCCAAATCATGAAAGTAGCGGAAAGCCTCGTCCGTATTGGCTTTGCGCGGTATCGACGGCTGGTGCGTTTGCGGTTGGCGCGTTGCCTGTAGTTTTATCAACGTTTGCTTTTCCGCATGAAGTTAGTCATTTTTTTACCCTGATTTCGGGTGGAAATGCGCTGCAATCATCATTACAGTTTTGGGCGCTTGGCTGGTGGTTTTTTATCGTTTTTCAACTATTTGCGGTGGCGTTTGCGGCTTGGCGGGTAGCACGCGCGTCTCGTGACTCGCGCGGCGCTTGCATCCTTGATTTTGCCGAAATTATTGCCACGTTTTGTATTTTTGCCTTAGCGCCGCCGTTAATTGCCTTCACCTTGTATTTTTGCTTTGTCCACGCGCCACGTCACACGGTAGTGGCATTGCAGGCATTAGCGGGGCAATTTCAGCTTCGATGGCTATTGCTCGAGGCATTGCTGGTGAGCGTGGCAGCGGTCGCGCTTGTTTGGTTGTTGTGGCTCTGGTTGCCACAAATTAGCGGTGGTGTTGATGCTGATTCCTCAATCAACGCGGCAGCATTGCTGTTTTCAGGATTGCTCTCAATCACCGTTGCCCACGCCGCGCATGACGGGCTTTGTCGCCTGCTGAAATAGCGCCATTCAGCACGGTAACTGCCGCGAGCCTATCGGCGCTAACTCCAAGATTTGAAATGACTGACACATCTGCGAAACATTAAATCACCGCGAATATAGCGAAACTTAGCAACAAAGCCGAAACAATTTTGGAACGCTTGCTATACTGGAGTAGTGGGTTTGCTAGTTTTTGCGCGGGTAGGCAACTAGATGATTTGTTAGGTAATATGCGGCGAGTTTGTGTCGTTAATTGACTACAGGTGTAATAAAGTTGTTATCAGGCAGCAACTTTGCCAGCGCAATATGCGTGCACGTTGTTATTGTGCGGCGCAGATTAAGCTAAGGACAAATTTACCCTGCTATTTTCAAATCGAAATATTGCTGCTTCTGATTTAGTGCCGTTACAGGAGATGGGGCCAACGATGATTGATGATGCAAGCTTGCTAGAAGATCAGCCTTTGCCGTGCGCGCAAATTACCGCGTTATCGGTGCTTGTGCGCACCGAAAAAGGTTTGGCGGAAATCGCTAAGCGGTCGATGCAGGTTGATTTTCGCCATCGCATGATGCTAATTGCGATCGATGATTGTTCTTCTGCATCCGGTTATTTTGGTAATTTTGGCGGGCAGGGTGCCGCTATTTTGCAAAGTCTGCTTGAACAAGGCTTTATTGCCGAGCGTGATAACTGAATTCGTCTGCTATACTTCGCTCATAATTTCAGTAATGCATCACGAAAGGGCTACGCCAACAAGCGTAGGTAAGCACATGGTTATGGTACCGCCGACGCGATCCTCATCTTTTATTACCAGCACACCAGTGTTTGGTATTTTCGCGCGCGCCTAACTAATTCTATTTTGGTTTTAAATAAAAGCGCAGCGAGTCTGCGCTTTTTGTTTGGTTTTTTGCATTACGGCGGGTCGACCGCGCATTTTTCATTTTAGTTTCAGGAGAACAATATGCTTTCAATTACTTTACCCGATAATTCTGTGCGCCAATTTGACGGCCCAATTACGGTTGCTGGCGTCGCTTCTAGCATTGCCACCAGTCTGGGCAAAGCCGCGTTGGCTGGGCGTGTAGACGGCAAGTTGGTTGATACTAGCTTCCTTATTGCGCAAGATGCCAAGCTGGCGATAGTGACAGACAAAGACTCGGATGCGCTCGAAGTAATTCGCCATTCCACCGCGCATTTGTTGGCCTATGCAGTAAAAGAATTGTTCCCCGATGCGCAGGTGACGATTGGACCGGTAATTGAGCACGGCTTTTTTTATGACTTTTCCTATAAGCGCCCGTTCACGCTCGAAGACTTAGTGGTCATCGAGAAAAAGATGGCGGAGCTTGCGAAAAAGGATGAGCCCGTAACGCGCAGCGTGCTGCCGCGTGATGAGGCGGTGGCTTATTTTAAGGGCATTGGCGAGGCGTATAAGGCGGAGATTATTGAGTCAATTCCGGCAGATCAAGATGTGTCGCTGTATGCCGAGGGGGCGTTTACCGACCTTTGCCGCGGCCCGCATGTGCCGTCTACCGGCAAGCTAAAAGTGTTTAAGCTAATGAAGGTGGCTGGTGCGTATTGGCGCGGCGACAGTAAAAATGAAATGCTGACACGCATCTACGGCACCGCTTGGCTGAAAAAAGAAGATCAAGAAAAGCATTTGCTCATGCTCGAAGAAGCCGAAAAGCGCGATCATCGCAAGCTTGGCAAGCAGCTTGATTTGTTCCACATGCAGGAAGAATCACCCGGTATGGTGTTTTGGCACCCGAAAGGCTGGGCAATTTGGCAGCAGGTTGAGCAATACATGCGCAAAGTGTATGAAGATAACGGCTATCAAGAAATTCGCTGTCCGCAAATTTTGGATCGCTCGCTGTGGGAGCGTTCTGGGCATTGGGATAACTACAAAGAAGGCATGTTTTTTACTGAAAGTGAAAAACGCGATTACGCTATTAAGCCAATGAATTGCCCAGGCCATGTGCAGGTGTTCAATTCTGGCTTGCGGTCATATCGCGAACTGCCGCTGCGTTATGGTGAATTTGGCTCATGTCACCGCAATGAGTCTTCAGGCGCCTTGCACGGCATTATGCGCGTGCGCGGCTTTGTGCAAGATGACGGCCATATTTTTTGTACTGAAGATCAAATTCAGCAAGAGTGTCTTGATTTTACGAAGCTACTGCAAAAAGTGTACGCCGATTTTGGTTTTACCGAGATTATTTACAAGCTTTCAACTCGGCCCGCCAAACGTATCGGCACCGAAGAATCATGGGATAAAGCCGAAAAAGCGCTGGCGGACGCATTAAACGCATCAGGTGTTGAATGGCAAGAATTGAAAGGCGAGGGTGCTTTTTACGGGCCAAAAGTGGAGTATTCGTTAAAAGACGCGATTGGACGGGTGTGGCAGTGCGGCACCATTCAAGTTGATCCAAATCTGCCAGAGCGTTTGGATGCTGAATATGTAGATAGCAATAGCAATCGGGTGCGGCCGATTATGCTGCATCGGGCGATTGTGGGCTCGCTTGAGCGTTTTATCGGTATTTTGCTGGAGCAACACGCTGGAGCCCTGCCACTTTGGTTGGCGCCGATTCAAGTGGTGGCGATGAACGTGACTGAAAAACAGGCTGAATATGTTGCGTCTGTGGCAAAAGCGCTTAAAAAAGAAGGGTTTAGAGTACACGCCGATTTGCGTAATGAGAAGATTTCCTATAAAATCCGCGAGTTCAGTTTGCAAAAAATACCGTACCAATTAATTTTGGGCGACAAAGAAGTAGAAGCTGGACAAGTTACAGCGCGTATTTCGGATCATAAAGGCGGTGGCGAAAATTTACCGTCAATGAGCGTCGCTGAATTTGCAGCGTACTTAAAAGCGCAAATTGCGGCACGAAAGTAAAGTTAATAGTGGTTGAAGATGCCCTAAATTAGGCTATCTTCGGGCACAATAGTTTAGTCACCACAGGTAAGTAGCATTAAACGAACCTGTGGTAATCGAGTAATTTTTAAGGAGCATTTTCTATAGCTACGGAAAAAGAAGCGCGAATCAACGGTGAAATTACAGCCACCGAAGTTCGTTTGCTAGGCGTCGAAGGCGAGCAATTGGGTATTGTGAGTTTGGCGGAAGCCAACACACAAGCAGAAGCAGCACAGCTTGATTTGGTGGAAATTGCACCAACAGCCAAGCCGCCAGTCTGCCGGATTATGGATTTCGGTAAGTTTAAATACCGCGAAGCCAAAAAGGCCCATGAAGCAAAGCTAAAACAAAAACAAATTCAGGTGAAGGAAATTAAATTCCGTCCCGGTACTGATGATGGCGATTACGACATCAAAGTGCGTAATTTGAAGCGGTTTTTGGAAGAAGGCGACAAATGCAAAATTACGCTGCGTTTCCGTGGACGTGAAATGGCGCACCAGGAAATTGGTGTGGCCCTGCTTAAGCGCGTTGAGGCCGATCTGTTGGAACTGGGGCAGGTTGAGCAGTTTCCAAAAATGGAAGGCCGTCAGATGGTGATGGTAGTTGCAGCGCGCAAAAAAATCTAAGAGATATAAGTTTTTTAGTAGTAATGTAGTAGTAATGTAGTAGCAATGTAGTAGAAGTGCCGTTGTCTTCAGGTTTAAAGGATGGAATGGGTCCATCACCTGCTGCAGCGTAAAATTGGTATTTAAGGAAAATCATGCCAAAAATGAAAACCAAAAGCGGCGCTGCAAAGCGTTTCCGCGTACGTGGAAGCGGCAGCATCAAGCGCTCC
>JANNXI010000240.1:0-3409 GCA_031409495.1 Betaproteobacteria bacterium | reverse complement strand
CCGCATTCGCCGTTTGAATTTACTCACTGGCTTGATTAGCACCTACAGCGTCGGCGGTAATTCCACGTTTAATGCCTTCGGCATTAATTTTGATACCTTGGGTAGCTTAATTACGGCTGAATTAGGGTTGCTGCGCACGGTGCGTTTTATTGAGAATCCCGGTTTTGCGCTTAATTTCCCTACACGGACGCGCATTGCCGCGGGCACGCAGGCGTTGTCAGATGTGCGGAGCTTTACCGGCTTTAGCGGGCAGGTAAGCTTGAGCATCGACGGTGGCGAATACAATGTTGGCTGTAGTGCAGCGAATGCGTTTGTAAGCGGAATCACTACTTTGACTATTAGCAACCCTCCGCAAACGGTGTGTTTACGGGTAACGGCAGGTACTGGTGCGGGTGAGGGTAGAACCGCTACGTTTAGAGTGAACAATACCGCGTCCCCATTTACGGTATTAACGCTGGACCCTGATTTGCTGCCGCGCTACCGTATTTATGTGCCTAGCTTAAGGCGGCATTTGTACACGACGGACACCAACGAATACAACGTGCTGACTGGTTTCTCAGCTACTTATGGCGGCGAAGGTATCAGCCATTATTTGTATCGTGCACCGGTAGGCCGTGCGGCGCAAATAGCAATTCCTTACTATCGGATGTATTTCAATCCACAACAACGGCATTTTTACACATCGGATTTCAACGAATACGACACTATTCGCAAGGACAAAGTATTTGCAAGCGATGAAGGCATCACCGGCTATATTTTCCCGCGCTACGGCGTGCCGGGTGCAACACCGTTGTATCGCTTGTTCAACGCCGCTATCAACAGCCATTTATGGACGATCGATAGCAATGAATTTAACTTCTTACGTAACAATGGCTGGACGCCAGAAGGCCAAGCTGGCAATGCGCTGGGTGTAGATGGGTATGTTTTTCCGTAACTAACATAGGCGCATAATTGCGCACGACGATGCCTTGTAGATGCCCTAATTTAGGGCGTTTACAAGGTATTTTTACGGAAATTAAAGCGCCGCCATATTGTGAAACCTAGTCATACTGTGTTACAAGATGCACATTGCTCTTAGATTCATCGACTGCAACCCGTTTGTTTATACGTATGCGATCAGCGGCGGATCCGTAGCCCAGCGCTCGCTAATTTTTCGATGTGAGTACCCCTTGAGGGTACAGCGGGGAGTCGGTGGTTAACGATTGGCCGCATCCATGATTAGCCACCGCCCCAGCTGTGGCAAAAATCCGCGAGAGCTAGGCTACTTGAGTGCATTTTTGAGCGACGGCACAGATATACTCGAATTATTGTTGATTTAAAACTAGAATTAGTTTGGGCGGGTTTTTTGTAACACAGTCCGACAGGCTGCTAGGCCAGCAGTTGCCCGCATCAGGGGTTTTTAGCGGTGCATCGTCGGCTATCGATCGCTGCACGAAGTTTTTTATCAACCCAGTTCGTGTAATCGTCCGCTACGCGTCGTTGCACCTCGGACTTGAATCTACCCGTAAGTTGTAAATTGGTGAGGCGAGGGCGTTGTGCCGCAAATTCCCCATCCCGCCAAAAACTATTTTGAACTGAAATGAGCCTTTTTGAACTAATTTCCCGCATTACTAGATGAGCACAATTTTATGGCGTTAATTTTTTAACCGAGGAAATCATCATGTTCAAAAATGCAGTTTTGTGGGGTCAATGGTTAGCTAGATTTATACACAGCCAGTTTTACTTACTGCCCACCTGTGTAGTCACGGTGCTCATGCTGCAGTTGCCAGCAAACGCCCAAACGCTCGGCGCAGTAAAAGTGATGGCGGGTGAGCGTAGCAATTGTGTCCAGACGGCAGGGGGCGGCCTTAAATGCTGGGGTAAAAATGCGGTGATTGACGGTAATTTAACCATCCTCGGCACTACCAATACAGCGCCTTTTGTGTTGCTACCCAGTGATGTGGTGGGTGCATCGACCAACATTGTTAAGTCGGCATTCAATGGGGTAAACCAATGCGTGATTACCGCAGCTGGTGTGGTGCAATGCCGGCTTCCAAACCTAGTTGGGACAAATTTCGGTTCAAATGGCACCAACTTCACGCCAATTCCAACGCTCAATGGCGCTACTGATATTGCTGTAGGCCAAGCGCATCTGTGTGCGCGCACCGCCAATGGCGCTATGGCGTGCTGGGGCAATAACCGCGTGGGTCAGCTTGCAGCTGGTGTGCCTGACGTTAACTTTAACGTGTTTGCCCCCGCTGAAGTCGCTACGCTAGGGAGTGGTGTTGCTGCCATATCGGTGGGTGATCAACATTCTTGCGCGCTGACAACGGCAGGTGCAGTGAAGTGTTGGGGTTATTCGGAGTCTGGCCAAGCAGGTGCGCGCGATCGATTCAGCTTTTCGCATGCTAATCCTGATGTTATTTTAGGGATGGAAACCGGCATGGTCGCCGTGGTTGCAGGCCCGCGTTCTACTTGTGCCGTCAGCAATGCAGGCGCACTTAAATGCACCGGTGCGGGGGGGATCGCCACAACTGTTATCGCGAGCGGCGTCTCGTCTGTTGCAGTGGGTGGCGGGCATAGCTGTGTTGTGACCACTGCTGGTGGCGTTAAGTGCTGGGGCTTCAATTCAAAAGGGCAGTTGGGCAATGGCATAGCTTCGGTGTCCATCGACAACACGCCGGTAGATGTGGTGGGTTTGAGTAGCGGCGTGGTCTCGGTCGCGGTGTCGGGCGCGGGTGAGCACACCTGTGCGGTGCTGGCTACAGGCGCTGTGAAGTGCTGGGGATTCAATGGCGATGGTGAATTTGGTAATGGCACCACCTTAAATAGTGCAGTACCGGTAGATGTGAGTTCGCCTCCGCCGTCAGCGCCTATTGCCCAAACTATTACGTTTTCCGCGCCGTTTATTGGTAACACTACCTCGTTTGTGGCTCAGGGAATCGTTGCAGTTAGCGCAACGGCAAGTTCCAATTTGGCGGTTACATTTGGTTCGAGCACACCTTCAATTTGTAGCGTAAGTGGTTCCAGCGTGACCATGCTCACCTTGGGCACCTGCACAGTCGTTGCTAATCAGGCTGGTAATGCCGCCTTTACGGCCGCACCGCCGGTGTCACAATCGTTTGCCATCGTTGCGCCTCCCCCCGCAAGCTCCCCCCCCACCACCCCACAATCTCTCAGCACCATCGCAGGCACTGCAGGCGTACTCGGTGGCGGTGTGGTCAATGATGTGGCGCTAACGGGTCGCACTTTTAATACCGGTAACGTAATTACCGACCGTGATGGCAATATCTTCTTTACCAACGTTGGTGGCCTAATTTATTGCATCTCGGCGCGTACGGGCAGGTTATTTACCATCGGTGGTATTGGCTCAGCGACTGCAGGTACCAATGGCTTTAGTGGCGATGGCGGCTTGGCAACGCTTGCAGCA
>JANNXI010000239.1:0-2788 GCA_031409495.1 Betaproteobacteria bacterium | reverse complement strand
GATCAATGGCGATGTGACGCTGACGCCGGAAGTATCGGCGCATATGCGGGGTGGGGCGATTGGGCTGGATGGCAATGAGCTGTCTGGCGACGTGGATTTTGTGACCGCGGGGGATCGCCCGAAGCTGTCTGCCAAGCTTGTCGCGGGGGATCTGGTGCTTGGCGTGGGTGCCGCGGCTGCTGCTGGCGGGGGCAAGGGCGGGGCGGGGGCTGGCGGCGGTTGGTCTGGCGCGGCGATTGATGTGTCAGCCTTGGGCACGCTGGATGCAAGCGTGGCACTTAGTGCGGCCAGCGTTGACCTTGGGGTTGCCAAAACCGGGCCGGTGCGGGCGTTGATGACGCTGGAGCGGGGCCGCGCGGTGTTTGATCTGCGCGAGGTGGCGGTTTATGGCGGCGGGGTAAGCGGGCAGTTCGTGGTGAACGGACGCAAGGGGCTGTCGGTGGGCGGCGATCTGCGGTTCGCGGGGATTGCGCTGCAGCCGATGTTAAGCGGGTTGGCCGGGTATGACCGGTTGACGGGCACTGGTGATGTGGCGGTGAAGTTTCTGGGCGTTGGGAACAGTCAGGCCGCATTGATGCAGGGGCTATCGGGGTCGGGCACGCTGTCTTTGACGAATGGCGAATTGGCGGGGGTGGATGTGCCGGGGATTTTGCGGACGCTTGATACGTCTTATGTGGGCGACGGCGCAAAGACGGTTTATGATGCGGTGACGGGCAGTTTTGTGATTGAGGACGGAGTTTTAAGCAATGACGATCTGGTGTTGGATGCACCGGGTTTGACGGCGACGGGCAATGGTACCATCGGCATCGGCGCGCGGGATATGGAGTACCGGGTGCGGCCTACGGCGGTGGTAAAAGGGGGGGATGCAGATGGCATTGCGGTGCCGCTGGTCATCTCTGGCCCGTGGGAGAACCTGAAATTCCGGCTGGATCTGGAGGCGGTGGCGCAAGAAAAGCTGGAGGCCGAGGCGGCAAAGCTGCAAGCCCAAGCAGAAGAGGCTTTGGCGCAGAAGCTGCAGGAAGAGTTGGGGGTTGAGGTGTTGGAGGGTGAAAATCTGGAAGATGCGGCACGCCGCAAGCTGGATGAAGCCATGGAGGAGGAAGCCGCGCGGGCGCTGGAGCGGCTGTTGGGGAATGGGGATTGAACCCATGAAAACGGGCAGCAGATGCCGCCCGGATTTCATCTGTTCAAAAATATCCGGTGTTAGGTAGCAAACGCACCATGGAAACACAGGATTTGACGAATCTTAACAAACTTCCTAGCCTCCTAAAGATATTTGGGGGCGTAAATGACGAACGACACAATTACTGGTGGTATTCAGGAACTGACCCAAGAGCAGATAGCAGATCAAGTCGCAGATGGCATTGCAATCAACTCTGGCCCCGCGTTTTTCTCAAACAAGATTTATGCGACTGTTTCCCCAGTGGGCATGAGGTTGACCTTCGTGGAAGTGAACCAGGCCGTGCCAACTCCCGCTTACCGGACAGCAGTTTTTTTGTCGATCGCGGATACGTTGGCTCTTTTGGAGTTGCTTCAGCGACAGCTTGTCTTAACCGGACATCTGGTCCCAGTAGAAAAAGAAACCTAAACCGGTGGGAGGCGACATATCACAGTCCACGGCTGTTGCAGATGAAAGTGTACCTCCATCTGCAACGCAATCTAGCGCGATACCTGCTACCCAGACCGCATCAACGCCTACGAGGCGGAAGGCGGCAACCATGGCAACCGCTACTACAATCAATAGGCACGGTAAGGAAAGCATCGACTTTTACGATGTGTCGGAGGATCAAATAATGATCCTTGAGTCTAGCCAAAGAGACCTAACACTCGAAATACTATGGATCGGTTTAGGCACTGCGATTGGCGCTTTCCCGTCCAGTTTGTCGGCCATGTGGAAGTATTTTTCTTCCGAAGTTGGTTACGTCTTTCCATTGGACGAATTAGCCCAAGTGGTTGTTTTCTTTGCAGCTATCTCGGCGAGCGGCGTAGCCACGAAGATCTATCGAAAGAGAGCAAAGACGGCTACGTCAATATTTACCGAGATCAGGGCGCAAAAAAAAAGCGACGTAAGCCTAACGCCGGATGTCGCGAACACCTATCGCGTCCATGCTCTGCAACAGAAACGCTGCGCTAAATTTACCGCGCGATAACTTGTTGCGAATGTTCACTTCTTTGTCGCCTATCAGGTCGGCCAACTGCGCATAGGTCACACCTTTGCGCTTTAATTCAGCCTTCAAGATGTTTGCTGCCTGCATTTCCCAGTCGGTTTGCTCTACCATGTGTCACCTATGATAAGAAAAGTATCATATACGTTACTTATGCCCTTGTAACCGATACGTCAACGCACTATATACGTTACATAAGTAACGAAAGATAGTGCATCATGGCCCAACATTTCCTCCTTTCTGCCGCCGCTCGCACCCTGAGCCTTCGCGCTATCTACAAAGCTGGCGAGGAAGCCGCATATGAAGCGTTCTGCAAAATGCGTTGGGCCGAAACCGATGGTGAGGCGATTTGCCCACAGTGCGGTTGCTGCGAAACCTACAAGATCACAACCCGCCGCAAGTTCAAATGCAAAGGGTGTGGCCACCAATTCAGCGTCACCTCTGGCACGATCTTTGCAAGCCGCAAGATGGCTTTCGTTGATCTGTTGGCTGCGATCTGTATCACTGTGAACGCCTCTAAGGGGCTGTCTATGCTGCAACTGTCGCGTGATCTGGATTGCCAATATAAGACCGCTTTCGTGCTGGCCCATAAGCTGCGCGAAGCGATGGCGCTTGAAGTCCAG
>JANNXI010000238.1:0-4353 GCA_031409495.1 Betaproteobacteria bacterium | reverse complement strand
CGCAGCAAAATGCGTCAGGTGTGCCGGCCAACGCGTTGTGGCTTACCAACGGGTTGGTGCAGGCTTTTTTATTGCTCACCTTGGTATCAAAAGCGTCTTACTTGGCACTAATCTCGCTATCGACTGCGATGATTTTATTGCCTTACCTACTCAGTGCCGCGTACGGATGGGTGGTCGCTGCGGCACCTATTGAGACGCAATATACCAAAACCCAAAGCAAACCCGCTAGCAATAATTACGGCGATGTTGCCGTAGCGGCGCTTGCCACCGTGTATTGCGTGTGGCTACTGTACGCGGCAGGCGTGAAGTACTTACTGCTTAGTGCACTACTTTATGCGCCCGGCGCGGTGGTGTACGCCATAGCAAAAAAACAACGTGCGCAAACACCATTTAAGGGATCGGAAATCGCCCTACTTGCGGTAGTGCTGGTGTTAGCGATTGTGGCGGCTTATCTCTTGTTTGCTGGCAAGTTAAAACTGTAGCGCACGTCAATTCTCTTATGATCGACTTTAACGAAAGCCAGCGATGAATATAGCTGCACCAACCATGGGCGTTTCTTCAGAAGTAGGGCGGTTACGCAAAGTATTGGTTTGTCGCCCCGGGTTGGCGCAAAAGCGATTAACGCCCGCCAATTGCCACGACCTACTTTTTGACGATGTAATATGGGTAGCGCAGGCCCAAACAGATCACGATGTTTTCACCAACGCTATGCGTGAGCGTGATGTTGAAGTATTCGAGCTACTTGATTTATTGACCACCACGCTAATGAATCCGGTGGCGAAAGCTTGGTTGCTTAACCAAAAATTGGCTGCTAATTTTGTTGATGCGCCAGCGGCGCAGCAATTGTGGCCGTGGCTTGATTCGCTACCGCCTGCCACCTTGGCGCAGTATTTAATTGGCGGCGTGGCTTTGGCTGATGTGCCGTTTAAATTGGCTGGTCTGCAGGCTAGCTGCAGTTTAGCTACTGATATGCTGCTACCGCCGCTACCCAACACGCTATTTACGCGTGATAGCAGCGCTTGGATTGGGTGTGGCGTGGTGTTATGCCCCATGTATTGGCCAGCACGGCAACAAGAAACCTTAATTACCGCTGCAGTGTATAAATTTCATCCGCTTTTTGCGGGCACCTTTGTCGATGACGAAGGTGGTGGTATGTTGGTCGGTACTGAAGTGTGGTTTGGTGACCCTGAACAACCCCACGGTGTGGCGTCACTCGAAGGGGGTGATGTGATGCCGCTTAACGCCGATACGGTGCTAATTGGCATGGGCGAACGCACATCGCCACAAGCAGTAAGCCAGCTAGCGCAACGGTTATTTGCGCGCGGTGCGGCAACGCGGGTATTGGCCGCGCAAATTCCAAAATCACGGGGTGCGATGCATCTCGATACTTTATTCACATTTTGCGATATTGACTTAGTAACCGTGTTTCCCCTGATGGTGAATGATATTCGCGTGCATAGCATTCGCCCGGGCGAGTTAGCCGGTGAATTAGACGTGCGCACCGAGGCAAAGCCATTTTTAGAAGTGGTGGCAGAGGCGCTGGGGTTAGCAAAATTGCGCACAGTAGTTACTGGTGGCGATGCTTATGAATCCGAACGCGAGCAATGGGATGACGGCAATAATTAATTAGCGCTTGCCCCAGGTGTAGTCGTGGCCTATAACCGCAACACTTATACCAATACTTTATTGCGCAAAGCTGGTGTTGAAGTCATTACCATCCCCGGTAGCGAGCTAGGGCGGGGGCGGGGCGGCAGCCATTGTATGTCATGCCCAATTGAGCGCGATGCTTTGTGATGCAGTAATTGGTGCCTGAAGAAGCCCTATTTTAGGGCGTCTTCAGCCTAGTTTAGGCTATAAATTGTTACCTTTGGAGCCACAATGAGCTTTAATTTGCGACATCGTGATTTACTCGATCTTAAAGACTTTACGCCAGAAGAGATTCGGTTCTTGCTGGATTTAGCCGCCGAACTAAAGCGCGCGAAGTATGCAGGAACAGAAAACCCGCAATTAAAGGGTAAAAATATTGCGCTAATTTTTGAAAAAGCTTCCACCCGTACGCGCTGCGCTTTTGAAGTTGCGGTGCATGATCAAGGGGGCCACGTAACCTATATTGATCCGGTGGCGTCACAAATGGGTCATAAGGAATCACTCAAAGATACGGTGCGGGTATTGAGCCGTATGTACAATGGTATTGAATACCGTGGATTTCACCAAAGTTCTGTAGAGGAACTGGCGCAGTTTTCTAGCGTGCCAGTTTGGAACGGGCTAACTGACGAAGCGCATCCCACGCAAGTATTGCCGGATTTACTCACTATGCAAGAACACGGCGAAAAGCCATTGCGCGAATTATCGTTTTGTTATTTGGGGGACGCCAGATTCAACATGGGCTGTTCATTGCTTATCGGCGGCGTACAAATGGGTATGGATGTGCGTATCGCTGCGCCGTTAAACCTTCAGCTGCCGCCAGAATTGGTGATGCAAATGCGCGCATTAGCCAGCACCACCGGCGCACGTATAAGCATTGAAACGGACGCAACCAAAGCGGTTGCGGGCGCGGACTTTTTATACACCGATGTCTGGGTGTCAATGGGCGAAGCCGATACGGTATGGAAAGAGCGCATCGCACAATTAATGCCCTACCAAATTAACACAGCCCTAATGGCAGCCACGGGTAATCCACGTACCCGCTTTATGCATTGCCTACCTGCGTTTCATAATCTTGAAACAGAAGTGGGGCGCCACATACACGACCATTTTGGCTTGAGCGAAATTGAAGTGACGGACGCGGTATTTGAATCCGCAGCGTCGATTGTTTTCGCGCAAGCCGAAAATCGGGTACATACGATTAAAGCCGTATTGGTGGCCACACTCGCATGAAAATTTTAATTGCCCTAGGCGGTAATGCCTTGCTGCGGCGCGACCAGGTGTTAAGTGCAGAAAATCAACTAGCTAATATTCGCAGTGCAGCAGCACAATTGGCACGCATTGCGCTTAAGCATACTCTGGTACTCACCCACGGTAACGGCCCGCAAGTAGGGTTGTTATCGCTACAGGCCGCCGCCTATCACGGTGTTGCGCCCTATCCGCTTGACGTACTGGGAGCGCAAACCGAAGGCATGATCGGTTATCTGCTTGAGCAAGAGTTAGCTAATTTATTACCCGTATCGCGCACCGTGACCACTTTAATTACGCGCGTCGAAGTAGCCGCTGATGATCCCGCTTTTAAACATCCCACCAAGCCCATCGGGCCTATGTACAACCGCGCACAAGCGCAACTGTTGGCTAAAGAGAACGGCTGGCGCGTAGCACCCGATGGTGCAGGTTTTCGACGCGTGGTGGCGTCACCACAGCCACTTAAAGTGCTTGGTCTGCAGGCAATTCAGTGGCTGCTTGAACATGACGCTGTGGTGATTGCAGCTGGCGGTGGCGGGATACCGGTAGCGCGCAACAGCACTACCAGTCAAACGCCTGATGCCGTATTACACGGCGTGGAAGCTGTCATTGACAAAGATTTGTGCAGCGGTCTGTTAGCCACTGCACTAGATGTAGATTGTTTGTTAATTGCCACCGATGTTGCGGCGGTGTTTCTTGATTGGGGTTTGCCCACACAACATGCAATCGACCACGTAACGCCTGGCGCGCTGGCGGGTATTCGTTTTCCAGAAGGCTCAATGGCGCCCAAAGTAGCGGCCGCCAGCAAATTTGCGTTGGCAACTAACAAGCGTGCGGTGATTGGCTCATTGAATGAGATTGAAAATATGCTGGCAGGCAGCGCTGGCACCGTAATTAGTGTCCGTGGCGTAGACAATGTCGCTATTTTGAGTTAAGAATGGCTGGCAAGTGATTGTTAGGTTGTAGAAGCCCTATTTTAGGGTATCTACAGCCATTTATGATGGCGGTGAATTGCGGTTATCGCAATCGTCGGAGAGATTAATTTGGTAGCTGTCATACTTGTTTACATCGCTATGTTCGGTAGGTAACATAGGCTTTCGGCGAAAGCATGTACTCTTGGGGTCAGTAACATTATTGCGTCGTAGAACCTATGCGCACTCTTCGACGCTCACGTCGCTAATGCCCTATCTTCACTTGCCAGCAGTGATAATCACTCTGCGCAAGTGCCGCGCCAAAATTGATATTGTTGGTCATACAAAGCGAAGTCATGATAAATCAAGATGCACCTCCCCTCGGTGACAGAGGCGCGCAACCCGTCGAGGTTCTAGCCGAATTGCAAGTGGCGCAGTTGTTACTCAAAACTGATGCCTTACAGAAAGCCATTTTTAACAGCGCCAATTTTTCTAGTATCGCCACCGATGCGCGGGGCGTGATTCAAATTTTTAACGTGGGTGCTGAACG
>JANNXI010000237.1:0-3371 GCA_031409495.1 Betaproteobacteria bacterium | reverse complement strand
TATAGGCTGTCACACCTGCCGGGTAACCAAAGCTACCATCAAGAATGTAGGCCTTCACCACATTCACCCAGTGATTAACTTCATTGGTATCGGTAGTCCACAGGTGACGGTTAATGGCGCCAAAATAAATGCGGAAAAATGACACTGAACCTGCAACGGGCTGTTGAAATACCCATCCGTCAGCTCCTTGACCAACAAATGGACCGCCTGGAATAGTAGTGAGCGTGTAGTATTCATTTGCTTCGGAGGTCCAAATTGACCGTGTTTGCGAAGGAATATCGATCTTGTAGTAAGGAACTGCTTTTTGATTGTCAAATACGACAGGATTATCAAAAACACGCATCGTTTCCTTGTCGTCACTCCACTTTGCCGTATCTACTTTTAGCGCATTGTATTCAGCAAGGTCTGTTGTAAAGTAGTGACTGCGATTTGCGGCTTGATACAAACGATATCTTGGAACCTGTACTGCCGCAGCGGACGCAAACACTGACGTATTGGTGCTTGCAATCGGGCTTACTGCGCCACCAGTTGGTGTAACGGTTGCAGTGACTGAAAATTCGCCCGCTGCGGCTGGTCGCAGTATAACGTTACGAACAACCGAGGCGCCTACTGCCATAGCTGGTATCGCGCAATTTACCGCTGTTGCGCTGGTAGTACATCCGGCGGTAGACCAGACCAGCGGCGCATTAGCTGGCAAGGTAACCGCTAACGCACTTTCACCCGCAACCGCAGTTGTGGTGTTGTTGGTTACGGTTAAGGTGTAAATCACATCGCGCCCCGCGGCAGTGCCAGGGTTGGCATTAAGTGGCGCGGCTTTTACGGCGACAACTACACCTGCAGCAGGTATCGCATCGACGGCGGCTTTGGCATCCAAAATACCGTAGCCCCAGCGGAAATTTGGGTTGGTAGGCATATCTGGCGTGGCTGGGTTAAATGTTGCCAAACCGGTTGTAAAGCTATTGGTTTGGATATTTTTAAACAGCAGCTCTTTGACCTTTTCTGGTGTCAGTTTAGGGTCTTTTTGTAGCATGAGCGCTACCGCACCGGTTACGTGGGGTGTGGCCATGCTGGTGCCGTTGTAGGCAACACGCGTGCCGTCGCTTTCTATCGTGTCAGCGTTGTCTGGCTTTTTAGCGTCAAACCCTAACGCGGCCATAATCATGGCGCCCGGGGCTGCGATTTCGGGCTTCATCACGGGCGGGCACTTTGTTAAGTTTGAGCAATCACGGCGCGGGCCACGGCTACTGAAATTAGAAAGGTCAGTGAGCGGGCCATGAGACGGACCTTGCTCAAATGGGCCAGCTGCAGTTTCCCAAGCGTAATTAGTATTGTAAGAACCAACAGCAATATTGCGGGTGGCAGTCGCGGTATCGGTGAGAATCCCTGGGGTTTCAGTGTAATCAATATTAGAAGTGAATACTAATCCACCAGAATCCTCGGCACCGATGATAGAAAAAGGCGTATTTGCCGTGGCTACTTCGTCGCCACGGATGCTAATTGTCCAGCTGCCCACAGCTGCGGCTTGGTCGGGTAGTACGTTTAGCGCAACAAAAATTTGCCGATCGTCGTTTAGCGCGTTGATGCCGCCCGAGGTAATGTCCAACCGCGCACAAGTGAGGGGATAAGATTTGAATTGATCTGCCACTAAAAACTCGCCCGTATCACAATTGGGGCCGGTTATGCGCACGGCGTATTTATTCACACCCGGGTACCACATTTCTAGGCGTTGCGAGCGCTTAACCGACGGTGCCCATGTGAAATTTACGGTTTTTGTTTCGCCAGCTGAAATAGTGCCTAGCGCGCGAATTTTATCAGTTGATTCATTGCCCGCTGCCGCCGTAACGATAACGCCGGGGCCGCCTGCATTTGACATCGCCCGCTCGTAGTTTGATGTGCCGTCGCGCGCACCAAAATAGGAGCCCAAGCTTAAATTGATGGCGATTGGCTTCCCGAGCGCCGCGGCTTTGGCTTTCATCCAGCTGATGCCATCGACAACTGCATCGCTCGCGCTCACACCACCGCCGATGGAGTTTGCACTCAAAATATCCGCTTCCGGCGCCATGCCGACGAATCGATAGGCTGCTTTGCCGTTGCCAGTTTGCTGGCCGTTACCAGCGGCAATACCACCAACGTGCGTGCCGTGATTGCCGGTAGAGGGTTGCGCGCAGGCGCCAGCGGTTCCGCGTGCTTTGCTTAATGACGCGGTATCGCATTCACCGCCATAGGTAAAGCCGGTGGGTATTGGGCCAGAAGCACCCGTTTCACGTTGGTCCCACATCGCTAATAAGCGTGATGTGCCATCGGACTTGCGAAAATCTTGGTGCGTGAAATCAAGGCCATCATCAACAATACCAACGATTACGCCTTTACCGGTGTTGCCGGTAAAAACTGGCGCAGTCCCACCGTGCAATTGCGTTGCTTTGGTGGCGGGCACGCTCTTGTTTAGCCGTTGTGGAATAAACTTTACCGACTCCACGTAAACAACATCAGTTAACTCCGTCATGGCCTTCAAATTGCTCAACGGTACTTCAACAGCCGCAACGTCACCTGAAACTGAGGTAATCTGCGCGCCTAATGCCTTCATGCTGGCGATACCTTCCCCCATAAAGCGAACGAGGGTACGCACGGTAGGGGTAATGCCATCGGTAGCGGTTTCTACGAACGCGCGATCATAAAGCTCGCTCTTGCTTAAACCCTTAGGTGACATCAACGGCATGAGCTGCGCGTCATACTTTTGGACTGCGGCAGCGGCTGGTGCCGATGGATTAGTAGCAGCAACGGCAACGGCGCTGCCGAGGGACACAGTACAAGCGGCGAGAATCTGCCAAGCGCCTGCAAATTGTTTGTCGTTCATCATTAAACCTCTTAAGTTAAAAAATACGGGTTGAAATCATCGCTAAAACTGGCTTTGCTATCTACTAATCGCTAAAAATGGTCGAATCCTATCACGCGGTACAAAATATAATTTTATCCAAACTATTAGCTTCACGATAATGCCATGCAATATGCTAAGTGTTACTTACTTGTGCCACCTGATCTAGTAAATAACACCACCTCTTTATGCAGCTTACAACAAAAATAGGTGTACGTCCAACCTCCAGCTATCCCAACAAGATGCCTGAAAGATGCCTGAAGATGGCTAATTTTAGGGCATCTTCAGGCACTCAGGCAACATCTTCAGGCAACGTCAAAGGCTATTTATTTGCACACCAGCGCTTTGCCACCAAACCCCTGCCGCTCAATTGTCTTCGTGACGCCGGCACCGTCTATCGAATAATTAAGTGATCCTGCAACGCCAGAAGGAAAACTCAACGACATCGCGCCCACTTTTGGTGCGGCCACACCGACGAACGGTGATGCGTTAAATACTG
>JANNXI010000236.1:0-2227 GCA_031409495.1 Betaproteobacteria bacterium | reverse complement strand
TTATTCTACGTTTTTACACGTAACTACAAAAATTTTATTGCTAGTTTAAGCAATGTAATCCTATCGCATCATCTAATTGCGAAAACAGACGCGGCGGCAAATCATGGCCCATGCCCTCTATTATTTTTAGCTTCGCGTTGGGTATGGTGGCCGCCGTGTCGCGTCCGGCCGCTACTGGCACTAGTGGGTCGAGCGCGCCGTGTATTACTAATGTGGGCGCTTTGATGCGGGCAATGTCGGCTCTTCTGTCACCTGCTGCGGCGATGGCAAATATTTGTCTGGCTGATCCTGGAGGGTAGTAATCGCGCTGGGTGTGGGCTAGGGCGAATTGACGGCGGACTGCAGCTTCTGCTTGCAAGTCGGCTTCTGTGGCGCCGTGTAGCGGCTTACCTGCTGCATCGCGTATGGGGCTGCCAATAGCAGCTAAAACACCTAACATGCGGGTAACTGCACCTTCCACATCGCCGCGTTTGGCAGGCTTAATCATCAGTGCACGACGGGCGGCGCTGGTGGGGCCAGGTAGACTGCGACGGCCGGTGGTGGACATAATCGACACCAAACTCAACACCGCTTCAGGGGCGCGTGCGGCGAGTTGTTGCGCAATCATGCCGCCCATGCTGGCACCTACTACATGGGCGCGCGGGATGTTGAGTGCTTTCAGTAATTGATGGGTGTCATCAGCCATATCGTTCAAACTGTAGGCAGACTTAATCGGTAAACCGAGCATAAATTTAGCCGCGCCCCATAGCATGTTTTGATGCTCCGCTTCATGAAAATGGGTGGACAAACCCACATCACGATTATCAAAACGAATTACATAAAACCCTTTAGCCACTAGCGCATCGCAAAATGGCTGCGGCCATGCAATCATCTGCATGCCTAAGCCCATGATGAGCAAGAGTGGTGGATTTAGCGGGTTTCCGAAGGTTTCGTATTCGAGGTGAATGCTACCTACTTTGACCTGCGGCACTTAAAATAACCAATCGCCGTGGCGGGCGGGGTCGCGATATATGTATTGCTTCCAGCCGCTGCGGTCAAACTTTTGCCATTTGCCTTCAGCTTGCGCAAGCCTATCGGCTACGGCATACCATACTGACGGGTTGAGCCCTAAGCCAACATGGCTGGCAATGACTTCAATGTTTTCGGCTTTTGCCCCTTGAGCTTGCACGCTACATTGCCATGCCACTACGCCATCGGTGCGACTATAAATCGAGGTAGTGGGCACGGGGGGGGCTGCGGCTAGGCTGGCGAGCATTTTCTTATCGTCCAACTTAGTGCCGCTGGCATATTCGTAGATACGCCAGGCGTTGGTGGCTTTTGGGTCGCCACAGAATGGCGTACCCATGGAAATGACTGCACGCACGCTGTTCGGCAGCATTTTAGCCACTTCGCGGGCATAGACGCCACCCAAACTCCAGCCAACTAAGCTTACCTTGCGGCCACTGGTTTTTTGTAGCTCTTGCACTTTCGCGACGATGCTTTCTAGCACGCCTTCGCGTGGCCCTAAGTTCATGCCGAGCTCCCAACCTTGCGCATCAAAGCCGCGATTGTTTAAAAAGTTGCGCATGGGTGCGGTGGAAAAATCACCCGCCACCAAGCCCGGAAACACCAGTACGGTGTGGCCGTCTCCCGTGGGTGCATTGCGCAGCAGCGGCCACGACGCTAAGGCAGCGCCATATTCCCATGGCGCACGCCCTTCCAGCGCTAAAAGTATGGCCCCGGGCGCTTTGATGTTGCCCCAAAGATGTTCAAGGGATGCGTCAAAATCTGCGTTGGCGTTGGCGTTGGCGTTGGCGTTGGCTTTAGCGTTTGGCTTGGCCTTGGATTGCGAGGGTGTCTTTTTCATGAGAAGTGAGGCGGTCATAATTAAAAAGTTCTATTTGGTTTTAGGTTTACGTGTTTTAGACACACTTGGTGCAACCGTCGACTTTACTTTGGCGGCAGGCTTGGCGGGTGCCTTTGCAGGTACTTTTATGGCAACTCTTTTCACCGCTTTTTTCTCAGCAACAGCAGGTTGAAGACGCACTATTTTAGGGCTTTTAGAGGCACTTTTTGCGACCGGTTTTTTGCGCGCTACTTTAACCTCTGCCTCCGGCGTCGCCACAACAGACGCGGCCAACAATTCTTGATGCGCCGCTTCCATAGCTTTGGCAAATCGCGCAATATCGGGCACCGCTTTTTTGCAGGCAATTAAACCAATATCGAGCGACCCGTTGTAGCTGTGCAA
>JANNXI010000235.1:0-7730 GCA_031409495.1 Betaproteobacteria bacterium | reverse complement strand
CGCTTGCAGGCGCAATCCGGTGCAGCGGCGGCGAGCGGCGCTCGCCGAAACCCCGCTGCGCCCCCGCCGTCCGTACCGGACGCGGCTTCGGTTCCTGCTGCGCACCACCAATAAAGCAGAAGGCCACCCGATGTTGCTGGGTGGCCTTCTGCTTTATTGGTGGGCCGGCGTCCCTCGTAAGATAGCCTGAAAGGTGCGCCGGTGCTAGAGATTGTGGGTATAGGAAATTTATTTACCCGTAATGTACCCCAACACTGTCAAATTTGGAGGCTGCGATGGCCCTAACGGAACTGAAACTGAAGGCACTAAAAAACACCCCCCGTGCCGGGAAAGCACGCCGATAAAGACGGTCTGTTTCTGCGGATCGACAAAAAGGGAGGCACGTATTGGCAATGGCGCATTCGTTTGGCTGGTCGCGAAACGCTTGTAAGTTATGGCAGTTATCCCGCAACTGGGTTGGCGCAGGCTCAGGAGCTTCATGCCGTGGGCAAACAGCAACGTAAGGCCGGCGTTAACCCAAACGTTGCAAAGAGAGCCGCCAAGGCCATTGAACTCAACGACGCCACCAACTCATTTGAGGCCGTTGCACGCGAGTGGTACGAGTTGAAGCGAGGTGAATGGTCTGACGACTACGGCGACTGTGTCATGCGCCGGCTGGAAGCTGACGTTTTTCCATGGCTAGGCAAAGAGTCCATCGACAAGGTCACGCCCCAGCTGCTGCTGGAAGTGTTGCGAAGGATGGAGGCGCGTGGCGTCCTTGAGACCACGCATCACACACTGGAAACATGCAGGCCGGTATTCAGCTACGCCGTCGCCACCAGCAAAGCGGAGCGCAACCCCGCAAGTGAACTCAAAAACGTATTAAGAAAGCCCGACGAAAAACACCTGCCTGCGATCACAGACCCCGTTCGTTTGGGCGAATTGCTTCGAGCCTGCAACGGTTACAAAGGCACTCACGTCGTCCGGGCGGCATTGCATTTGCTGCCAATTCTATTTGTGCGGCCCGGTGAATTGCGCCACGACTTTTGGGACGAGTTCGATCTCGACAATGCATTATGGACAATCCTAGCCGAAAGAATGCAGCGCAAGAAAGCCCGGAAGCTGTTCGGCAATCCGCACATTGTTGCGCTGCCCGCATAGGCTGTGGCGACATTGCTTGAGCTGAAATCGCTTACAGGCAAGAGCGATTTCGTGTTTCGTGGCGTACGTCACCACGACTGACCCATGAGTGACGCGGCGATCAATGCTGCGCTCCGCGCCATGGGATTTGCGAACGATGAAGTCACGAGCCACGGGTTTCGTGCGACGGCCAGAACGATGCTAGCAGAGCGCCTTGACACTGACGAAAATTTGATTGAGACGCAGCTTGCCCATATTGTAAAAGACTCACTTGGACGGGCGTACAACCGAACCCAATTCCTTGATCAGCGCAAAGACATGCTTCAATTGTGGGCGGACTATCTAGATCAATTGCGGAAGAGCGCAGACGTAATCCCGATCAATGCTAAGGGTAAGAAAGTGCCTTAATCAAGTCCACACCTATTCCGTCGTCATTTGCCGTTTGCCTATTGCGCCCAGATACGGCAATCCATTCTTCCGAATGTTCGCCCGCATTTCATCCGACAAGAAGAGGGCGGTAACGCTTTCCAAGACGGTAGATTCCTTTGATCTGCGAAAAATCTCGGCCTGATATTGGTGCACGAATTCTTCGCTGACAATTTGCCCGGATGCCGAATTCAACACGCACCACTTTCCGGTCTTGGTCAGTTTTCTCACCTTGAAGTTGCGGCTCAATGTCGAAAACTGTGCAATATCCAATTTTGTGTTCCATGACTTGGCAAGTTTTTCCACCGCCGCAGGGACGATACGATCGTAGAACGTAGCTAATCCATCAGCGTTTGCCGATGGAAACCGCTCAGCATGGAGCTTACCGGGCAACCAAGCAATGCCTGAAATTTGCTGGCGCGCGGCAAGTAGCAACATCGCTCGCAATGCGCTTTCGAGCCAATGGTTGCGATAGGGATTGAAGGGTGGCGGTTCCATATCGTCATCCCACCCAATCAGTTCAACATCTTCGCCTTGAACCAAGTTTCGCCTTTTTGCCTCCTGAATAGCTTCGCGCAGCTCTTGATTCCAGTCACTCTGGATTTCTTCGAGGACGAGCAAGTGATTGCCGTTCGGCGTCCACCTCTCGGTGCTTCGGACATGCGCCACAATATTGGGAAGCGCAAAGTGCGGACCCCAATACTCAGTAACAAGATTGGGTGCCGTGATCAGCCATTCGGTGTAATGCTCGCCGCGGGGTAGCACATAGCTTGTGAACTTGTTGACGCTTTTTGTTTGGCCCACGAAACCTGCTGTTCCCAAGCGTTGCGCCATGCGCCTAACCAATGCCCGGCCGTACGCCATGGCCTCTTGCGCGCTGGCAAAATCACGACTAGCTGGCTCAGGCGTCAATTTTTTGCGGCCTCGTGGGACGGAAAGTGACCAGTAGCTGTGTCGCCCAAATAGTCCCGGTTGGTATTCCGTATGCAACCATATGCATAGGCCAAAGGTGCGATCCCGATAATGCAATAGCCGTGCCTCGCGCCTGCCTTTTCTAAACCAATTGGGTTGAATGTTTGTCGGGCGTGGTTGCTTTTCATAGCGCACGCGCGGGACGTATTCGTCGGTGATGTGGCGCTGAAGAACAAGTTCGCAAGGTGGCTTGTGTGCCAGTAAAGCGAGCAATTCTTGCAATGACAGCATTGGTGCATGGTGCTCTTCCAGCACCGGAATAATATTCGACCATTCAATCTCGACCGGACTGACGCCCTTGCTCTGCAAGTTGCGAATGGTGCCAATCCACTGCTGCGGTGTGCCTTTCGTTTGGCCACTGGCGGTCAGATGGCGCTGAAGAAGCGACCATAGTTTGAGTGGTGATAGCTCGTACTGCTCTGTTGCTTGCGTTGGCATAGGAAGGGAAAGCAGACGGTAATTGGCGCGTCAGCAGTTGCAGTGGTTAGTGGCGCGGCATTTCTGGCATCGTTACGCGGGAAGTACGGCATCACTCAAGTTTGCGCGTGTTCGGGCCAATTAATTGAATGAAGGCGGTCGAGCAGTTCGGCACTCACTGGAATACCAAAGTGATTTTGCCACCAAATGAGAATCGCCGTGGAAGATTTGTCATCAATATTGATGTCGTCTCCCGATAAGGCAAATTGCGCGAACGTGGTGACCTGAGGGAGCATCTCCCATTGCATCGGCTCGACGTGCGCAAATTGAGGATCACTTGGCGTTTTCGTTATTCCACGAACAATTGTTGCCGGAATCACAATAGGCGACGCATCATTGTCGCCGCCCCATTCGCGGGTCTTATAAATTGATCCCAAAATTTTTCCTTCAGGGTCTTGCGGCAATCCGCACAACATTCCACCGTAGGTTTGATGCTGTTGAATCCGCCAAAGAACGATTTCGCGGCCATTCAGTAGTCGCATTTTCCAATCCAAAGGCTGCATTTTGGGTCGTTGGTGTGCTTCGCCAGCGTCTGACACTGGAAACGTTTCAATGAGTTTCATCGCGTGGGGCTAAAAAGTTATGGGCGAACGTCAGTTTTGTGGACTCACAGCTGCGTAATCAATCAATGCTGGAAGTCAAGATGAGGGGAAAAAAAGACAGATTCGCACGTTATATTAAATATACACCCAAATTTACTACCCGTATCAAGCCGGCTTTTGCGGTATGCCATAGGACAAAAAAGACCATTCCCCCATGAGGAGAACGGGCTGATTGACAACTTAGGATGTTAGTAGATTGCAATGTGGTGGAGCCGACGGGAATCGCCCTTGCAGGGCGCGATTGCGCTTGCAGGGGAAAACCGGTTCTTAGGCAAAAAATAATTACTTTTTGTCCGACTCACCCCCCGCCGTCCGTGCCGGACGCGGTTTCGGTTCACGCTGTGCACCACTAATAAAACAGAAGGCCACCCGATGTTGCTGGGTGGCCTTCTGTTTTATTGGTGGAGCCGGCGGGAATCGAACCCGCGTCCGCAAGTCCTCTACAGATAGTTCTACATACTTAGCCTTGCCATTTAATTTTATGTTGCAAACGCGAGCAGGCGCGCTGTTGCAATACGAGTTACCTATTGTTTAACTTTTAGTAAAGTAACCCTACCAAAAGCGATCCTCGTTAATGACTCTGCTGCTTATTGCTAAGCCCGGCGTTGAGGCCCACCGGTGCAGAGTCCAGCTGGTATTAAGCAGCTAGAGCGTAGTTTTCGTCGTTTGCGACTATTGGTTTGTGGTTGTATTTACGAGGTGGCCACGCCTCGGTATGCCCTACGTTGCTTTGTAACCCACGTCGAAACCGGGTCGGCCCCGAAGTCTGTGTGTAATGTCAGTGTAACACCTTCAGTTGATACTACAATGCAACCTTAGTATTTACACCTTTTCTATGCTATAACCAAACAATTGGTGCCCGGAAGAGGACTCGAACCTCCACAGTGTTGCCACCGCTAGGACCTGAACCTAGTGCGTCTACCAATTCCGCCATCTGGGCAATTGTTGGCTTTCACCCAAAAAATCTGGTGAAGCCGCGAATATTATAGGAAATAACTGTTTTGTCAAACAAGAAAAACGCAAAATCTGCAGCAAAGGTCGCATCTAGTAGTAATTTGGGCAGTAGCAAGCCCACGAGCAATGCCGCTGGCGCGATTAAAAATAAACCTAAAAATGCGCAACCGTTAAGCCGTGAGAATGATCCGCATCTGGCTCGCGAAGCCGAACAGTATGAAAGCCCGATCCCCAGCCGCGAGCATATTATTGCGGTGTTAGCACAGGCCGGCGCCGCCGTTAAGCCGCAAGATGTGGCGGGCTTGTTGGGCATCAAAGAAAGTGAGCTTGATGGCTTCGCGCGGCGCATTGGAGCCATGGTGCGCGATGGGCAAATATTGGCCAATAAAAAGGGCGAAGTAACTATTGCACAAGAAACGAAGTTAGTGGTGGGGCGCGTGATTGGTCATGCCGATGGTTTTGGATTTTTAACGCCGGATGATGGCACGGCTGATTTCTTTTTAAACAATAAAGAAATGTCTAAAGTGCTGGATGGCGATCGCGTGAATGCGCGCGAAGTGGGCGTGGATAAAAAAGGTCGGCGCGAAGCGGTGATTATTGATGTAATTACCCGCGCTAATTCAAAGCTTGTAGGTCGCCTGTTTGTTGAGCGCGGCACGATGTTTGTGGTGGCTGAGAATAAGCGCATTAGCCAAGATATTTTGGTGGAAGCGGGTTACGATAAAGGTGCTGTGGCAGGGCAGGTAGTTACGGTTGAGCTAGTGGCACAACCTACGAAAAATTCTGAAGCCGTTGCACGTGTAATCGAAGTGCTGGGTAACTATGCTGACCCTGGCATGGAAATAGAAATTGCGTTGCGCAAACACGATTTGCCGCACGAATGGCCAGCCGCGGTGGAAGCTCAAGAGAAGAAAGTGCCTAAAAAAGTAACGCCTAAAGATTTGGAGGGCCGTGAAGATCTGCGTAAGTATCCGTTTGTAACCATTGACGGCGAAACCGCGCGTGATTTTGATGATGCCGTGTACTGCGAAAAGCAGGGTAAAGGGCTGCGTTTAATGGTGGCGATTGCGGACGTGTCGCATTACGTAAAGCCGGGTGATGCGCTGGATGGTGAAGCCCTGAATCGGGGCAACTCGGTGTATTTTCCACGTCGGGTAATTCCGATGCTGCCAGAGTCATTGTCTAACGAAATGTGTTCGCTAAAGCCGCAGGTTGATCGCATGGTGATGGTGTGCGATATGGCGCTGGACGCGCAGGGCAAGATTAAAAAATACTCGTTTTTTGAAGGCGTGATTCACTCCGCCGCACGCCTTACCTACAATAATGTGGCAAAGGTGTTGTATTTGGACGAAGCCGACCACGGTATTGATGCAAAGCTGTTTCCGCATTTGCAGATGTTGGATACCGCCTTCCAATTGTTGCTAGAAGCTCGTCATAAGCGCGGCGCCATTGATTTTGAATCAACGGAAACGATGATGTTATTCAATGAAGATAGCAAAATTGAAAACATCGTGCCGGTAACGCGTAACGATGCGCATCGCCTAATTGAAGAGTGCATGTTGGCGGCTAACGTGTGTACGGCTGAGTTTTTGTTAGGCGCTGAACACCCCAATTTGTATCGCGTACACGAAGGCCCGACGCCTGAAAAACTAGAATCGCTGCGCAATATGTTGAAGGATTTTTCTTTGCAATTGTCGGGTGGCGACGAACCGCAGGCGTCCGATTATGCGACTTTAATTGGCAAAATTAAGGGCCGACCTGATGCGGCATTACTGCAAACGGTATTGCTGCGTTCACTCCGCCAAGCGGTGTACAGCCCTGATAATAAAGGACATTTTGGCTTGTCATACGACGCTTATGCGCACTTTACTTCACCCATCCGTCGCTACCCTGATTTGCTGACGCACCGGGCGATTAAAGCGGTGCTAAAGGGTGACGCGTACGTGCCAAAAGCCCCGTGGAAAGATTTAGGCATCCATTGCTCAATGACCGAGCGCCGCGCAGATGACGCCACGCGTGATGTCACCTCATGGCTAAAGTGCTTCTACATGAAGGATCGCCTAGGGGAAACGTTCGCTGGAACGATTGCCAGCGTGACAAGTTTTGGTTTGTTTGTATCGCTTGATGATGTATTTGTTGAAGGCTTGGTGCATATTTCCGAGCTGGGTACGGATTACTTCCAATACGATAAGGACAAACATGTGATCGTCGGTGAGCGTACGCGGCAGCGTTATCAATTGGCAGACAGAGTGTTTGTAAAAGTCGCGCGAGTAGATATTGAAACCGCGAAGATAGAGTTTGTATTATCAAGCGCCAAATTTTTAACACCAAAATCGGCTGTAGTGGGTTTGCGTATTGATGAATTAGAAGCATTGGAAGTGGCAAAGAAGGTCAAGCCAAGCATTGAAAAGATGGTGAAAGATGCTCTGAAGCCCCCTAAAATAGGGCATCTTGAGGCATTAAATAAAGCTACTTTGCCCTCAAGATCGCCGCAAAAAGGGCAGGCCGGTAAACAGCCTGCACCACGAGTCGATGCGCCAAAGCCACCTTCCGACGCAGCAAAACCACAATCCAGCACAGCAAAACCACAGGCGAATTCAACAAAAAGCACGCCAGCCGCGCAGCATTTACGGCCAGTGTCATTGTCAGCGCCACCGCCTAGCGTAACTAAAAAACCGGCAGTAAATGTATCGGTTACGCCACCCCGAGTTGCCATTGTGGTGCCACCAGCGCCTGGTGCCATGGCGCGCGATATCACGATTGTGCGGTTCACCAGTGCTAATCCGCCTGTTACGCCCATGGCTGGCTTAGGATTACGATCGCAGCCTTTGGATGCCGTGCTGGAAAAGCTTGAACCGCGCCGGGCCGCTGCCGATAGCCAATCGCCATTATCGAACTTACGTAATTTGGTCGAGCAATCCGAGCGCGATGGCGGAAAAGCAGGTTCCAAAATAGGTCCTAGAAATCAATCGCCCACAAACAAGAAATCAAAACGATGAAATTACAAAATATATTTGGCTTTCATGCGGTGCAGTCGCGTGTACGCATGAAGGCTGAAAGCGTAAAGGAAGTGTACGTTGACGCTACGCGCCATGATCAGCGGATGAAAAACTTTCTCGCTATTATTGAAAAAGGTGGCGTGCGAGTGCTAAAAGTAGACGCAAAGCGACTCGACGGATT
>JANNXI010000234.1:0-32106 GCA_031409495.1 Betaproteobacteria bacterium | reverse complement strand
CGAACGTGCGGTGCTCGCCGCCGGGCCGATCGGCATCATGCAGAGCGTGATGGACAACGTGGTGCCGTACATCCACGACAGGAAACAGTTCGGGCAATCGATCGGCGAATTCCAGCTGATCCAGGGCAAGGTCGCCGACATGTACACCGTGCTGCAGGCCGGCCGCTCGTTTGCCTACACCGTCGCGAAAAACCTCGACATGCTGGGAACAGACCATGTGCGCCAGGTACGCAAGGACTGCGCCTCCGTCATCTTGTGGTGCGCCGAAAAAGCCACCTGGATGGCCGGCGAAGGCATCCAGATTTTCGGCGGCAACGGCTACATCAACGACTACCCGCTAGGCCGACTGTGGCGCGACGCCAAGCTCTATGAAATCGGCGCGGGCACCAGCGAGATTCGCCGCATGCTGATTGGGCGGGAGTTGTTCGCAGAAACTCTCTAATTTGCGGGAAAGACCAGCGTACACGCAGCGAAGCGATATGCGATGCTTTGCGCCCAACTGACCAACTCTTCGTCCCCAAAAAACTTCCTGAGACTTTGCTCTGTCTCCAACTGATCAGATCTCCGAGTGCCAACGTTAAAGAAAATAACAACCATGCCATCGATCCAAGACCTCTTCACCCACAATCGCGCCTGGGCTGCCGAAATGGAGGCCACGCGCCCCGGCTTTTTTACCAGTCTGGTCAAGCAGCAGACGCCCAAGTACATGTGGATCGGTTGCTCCGACAGCCGCGTGCCCGCGAACGAAATTGTGGGCCTAATGCCTGGTGAAGTGTTTGTTCACCGCAACATCGCCAACGTGGTGGTGCACACCGACTTAAACTGCTTATCGGTCATACAATTTGCGGTGGATGTGTTGAA
Source organism: Betaproteobacteria bacterium (assembly GCA_031409495.1). GTDB lineage: Bacteria > Pseudomonadota > Gammaproteobacteria > Burkholderiales > Usitatibacteraceae > JANMDR01. The sequence goes on along the minus strand of JANNXI010000234.1, from coordinate 31,245 downwards.
AGTAAAGCACATTATGGTGGTAGGCCACTACGGCTGCGGCGGCGTGCGCGCAGCTCTATTTGGTGACCGGCTAGGCTTGGTGGATAACTGGCTACATCACGTAAACGACGTGCGCGATAAGCACGCAGAAGCGCTGGAAAAAATCGGCTTATCTGACGCCCGCGCCAATCGCCTTTGCGAACTAAACGTTGTGGAGCAAGTTATAAACGTCTGCCAGACCACGATTCTGCGCGACGCTTGGGATATTGGGCAAGATGTTGCCGTGCACGGCTGGATTTATGGATTAAAAGACGGGCAACTGCGCGACTTAAACGTAACCGTGACGGCGCGCGAAGATGCCGGTAGCGTCTGCACAACAGCGCTTAATGCAATTAAATCACAACTTTAAATACGCCTGAAAGCGCCCTATTTCAGAGCATCTTCAGGCACGAAATCAGCACAAATTAACGTAAATTGGGTCAGTGCCATTTATAATTCACAAATGTTGTAAAAACGAAACACACGCAAATACTTCGCCTGTATTTGCGCCAAAGCTATTGCAATACAATATAAAGCGGTGATAACGTCACATTTGGTTACTGAATGGCGCGTCAAAAAGTAAGCAAAACTGCCAAAAATTACTAGGCACCTTATCTCTGAAAGGGTTCTATGAATCAAGCCCCATCCAGCATCAACAGCGCCCCGCAAAATAATTTCCAAGCTTCTGTAACATCCGCCCCCCCCCCCGTCACAAGCGTTACGCACCGTTAATTTGGCGGAAGCATCGCCCGAAACATCGCGGGCGGCTACCCAAACCGATTGGCCAGATTTACCCCACGGTTACACGCGCGGCCAAATTGCCGAAGCACTTTCCCCGCAAATTCAAGAACTTATTTTGCTACCCACTGAAAAGTGTAATTTTCGCTGCACGTACTGCTACGAAGATTTTGAGCTTGGCAAAATGACGGAAACCACCCAAGTGGCCATCGAGAGGTTTTTAAATAAACGCGTTCCAGATTTAAAAATACTGCGTTTTTCATGGTTTGGCGGGGAGCCTTTGGTCGCAAAAGATGTTGTGTTGCGCCTAGCAACTTATGCCAAGAAACTGTGCGAAGAACATAGCGTAAAGTTTGAAGGCGGCCTTACCACCAATGCCTACGTGCTCGACACTACACTGGCAAAACAGCTCATCGCACTAAACCAAGATTTTTATCAAATCACCCTTGATGGCTGGAAAGAAGCGCACGATGTGTTGCGCAAACGCGCGGATGGCCGTGGTACTTTTGATGTTATCTGGCAAAACTTACTTGGTTTAAAAACGCTGAAAGAAGATTTTGAAGTGTGCGTGCGCGTACACGTGCGCCGCGATAACCAGCAAAACCTAGAAACCCTTATGCATGAATACGCCAAGGCGTTTTATGATGACAAACGTTTTAGGCTTGATTTTCAGCATCTGCGGGATATGGGTGGTGAGGGTGGTAAAACGATTATTGAAGGGGTTACCCTGCAAGAATTACCACTGATTGAAGCCCGCTTGCGCAAAATTGTGGTGGCTGATATTCGGCAATTACGCGGTGAACCGCCGCTAGATGAAGCGCCCGTTACAAAAAGCGCGCATTTTGCAGTGCACGAGGTTTTAGATACAGGCACTCAAAACGCCAATGGCGAATACGGCATCATTGTCCAAAAAGCCAAAAATGCTGGTGAATCTGCAGGCAGCCAGCGACAAAGCGCTGCTAGCGCGAGTGCGCCTTATATTTGCTACGCCGCCAAAGCCAATTCCTTACTCATCCGTTCCAATGGTCGTATTGGCAAATGCACCGTGCATTTTGACGATGAGCGGAACGATATTGGGTATTTGTCCGATGAAGGTGAAACCATCGTAGCGCAAGACAAATACCGTCCGTGGCTGCGTGGCCTAGAAACGCTAGAAACAGACATCACTGGATGCCCAATACACGGGCTTCCGCGCGTAGAGCAAAAATCGCCCTTCCCAGATGGAAAGACGTTTATTGCAGTAAAGCAGGTTTGATTTTTAAACTTTAATTGGAGAATTAAAATGGAAAAAAAGTATTTTGATCTTGATTCGGTGCAATTAGAATCAGATGGTCGCGTTTCGATGGACGGGACGGCATCCGAAACGCTAGATTTTTCAGGCGGTTGGGGTGATGACTTGGTAACTTACAATGGCGAAGTTTGTGACGGTTGGAGAACAAATGATAGCGGTTGCAGCAACGCTGCCAGATCGTGCAATGACGACATAAATGGCGCGAGTTGTGCCAACGCGCGATTATGTGACAACACCACTAATCAAGCTGGCTGTACAAACGTGCAGAACTGCAACAACGGTTCAAATACGCGATGTAGGAACGATGCGGTGTGCTGAAAATAGCACCGTACTCTTTTACTAATTGTTGCGGCTTGAAGTGAATCAAGCCGCAATTAAACTCGCTTGGCGGCAAAAATGAAAACCAGCAGCAATAAAAATTTCTTTTTTTTGGCACTTATTTTGACTGCTGTAATTGGCTGCATATATTGGCTAAAGAAACATGACGAAATATTGAAGTTGTCGGAAGAAGCTTCAAAACCACAAGCCGTAAAAACAGAGCTCGCCTCCAAGGGCTGGGAGAATATTATTCAATCACCAAGGGCACTGAACGCAGCCCAAAAAATTAGTGATTCCGCTCCAAAAAACACATCCAAAAAAAATTCAAATGCAATTGATACAAGTCCTGCCGTCACTATTCCCTTTGGCGCGCCGCTGGCAGCTTCAATAAATGCACTCCGTGAAGCCTCCAAGAAGGGCGATACTCTAGCTGCTTGCCGAGTCCAACTCGAGCTTACCATGTGTGATAGCTACTCAACTTATAGTTTGAGCCAGCTTAAAATTCGAGCGCAGAAAGATCCTAAATTTGCAAAATTTGCCTCCGTTAGGGAGGCGCTTTGCACTGGCGTAAACGAGGCAGATGTCAAAAACTCTGGTAATTGGCGCGCAAATTTTGACACGGCCATGCAGGGAAGCGAATCTCATATGCAGAACTTTTCAATGATTGGTCCAATTGTAGACCCCGCTTCAAACGAAATGGTTGCCGCAGCGGCCGCGTGGAAAGAGTTTGCGCCAACGTTGATAAAGGCAGCGGCGGATAAAGGCATGCCCAGAGCGTTGTTTACGCTGGCGATGGAATATAACGGGGACTTACTTACCTCCCCGAGATACTTTCAACCGCAAACCGCTATATTCTTACCTAACGAAGAATTTGCACTATTTTACGCTTACGCTGCAATCCAATACTTTCGAGAGACCAGCAAATTCGACCCAAAATGGGAGGAACGCGTTGAACCGATAGTACGCGAGAAGGTTGAAACTCAAATCGCGACAGCGACACTTAAAATGCCGCAGGCTCAAATAGCGTTAATAAAACAAAAAGCAGATGAATATATCGCGTCAATCATCGCGTCGCGCCCTGAATACAGCGACCGAATCAAGTTAGCGCTCGAGAATTTTCCAGAATATAAAATGTGTTTTAGGTAAAGATCTGCCCTGATAAATTTCGTCACTCGGTTTAATTAGAATGCCTCTCACCTCCTGTGGCTACCACTGCATTCAAACTTTACTCAAGCACCACAATCGCCCTCTCCCCACCGAAGAAATCCGCCTTAAAACCGGCTCCACTGAACGCGGTTTAACCGTCGGCCAGCTGCGAGCTGGCTTGATTGCTTGCGGCGCGGATGCCAAGGTGATTGCCTTTGACGCCACCCGCCCCGAGAGTTATCCCCTACCGGGGATTGTTTTACTACCGCGCGGGCATTACCTTACGCTCACCGAACGTCGTGGTGAAAAGTTTAAGGTTTATGACCCCGCTTTTGGCTGGCAATGGCTGAAAGCGCGCCAGTTAAAGTTGGGCAAGGTGGCGATGGGGGTTGAAGTAAAAGCAATGTTGCCAAAGCCCGTAAACGCTAGGTTTGATGGCACAACCAACCAAGATAGCACTATTGCACAGGCTGGAGATACCCTATATACGGGCATCTACAACGCATCAACCATACCAAAATGGACGTTTTTAGGTGATGCGTGGCGGCAAAATCGCAGCCGTTTAGGTTTGTCTGTTCTTTTGCTCGGGGTATTTTTGCAGTTGTTGGGCTTTGTGATGCCGTTGCTTACCCAGTTTGCAGTGGATGCGTTTGCGCCCGCTAAACAAGGTGCAACCTTAGGGAGCGGTAGCGGCGCTGCTGGCGCATTTAGTGCCGCCAATGCGTTTAGTACGACGGGCACAATCGCCATCGCGTTTATGTTGCTCACCATTTTAAGCGGCGTGCTGCAAATACTCATGGGCTATAGCCAGCGGCTTTTGGCTAAACGTGTGTCGATAAACTTAATGGGTGGTTTGTTTGACCGGTTAGCAACTAAAAGCTTGAATTGGTTTGCAGCACGGCCCAACGGTTATGCGTTTAATCAATATTCAGCGATTTCGGCATTGCAAAATTTTTATGCGGGCTTTGCAGCGCGGCTTATTTCACTTAGTTTGCAAGCCACAGTGGGTTTGGTGGCGATGTTTTTTATCTCCCCTTGGCTCATTTTGCCGGGGCTTGTCACTATGTTGCTAGGCATCGCGCTAGATACTGTGTTTTTAACCCGCCTACAAGAAGCCGCCACCATCAACATGCATGCCCAACAGCAGCAGCGCGCCAGCTTTTATGATGTAGTAACGCAACTACCCACGCTTAACCGCATGGATGTAACGTGGCGTGCCCGTGCCCGCGTGATGCGCTACGTGCGTGCGGTGGCTGACGCCAGCTTGCGCACCGCGCGCATTAACACCAGCAAGCAATTATTGGGTAGTTTTAATAGCGCGGTGGAGCGCTTGGTGTTTGTGTGTTTGGCTGGTTATTTTGTGCAAAACCAACAACTTAGCTTGGGCGTATTTGTGGCGGCGGGTTTGTATAAAGATTTATTTGCCAACGCTATCACCGGCGCCTTTAGCCTGTGGCAAGAACGCGCGATGTTAAAACCGCAGCTAGAACAAGTGGAGGAATTACTCCACACTGCCCCATTGGTTAAAACCGCGTTAACGCCTGTGGTATCTGGTGTGGTGGACGTATGCGGGGTGGATTTCGCTTACGGCAGCTTGGATGCGCCGGTGCTTAAAAATATTAACTTTCACGTAAAAGCAGGCGAATGCGCAATTGTGCAAGGGCCATCCGGTGCTGGCAAAACTACCCTAATAAAACTGCTATGTGCGGCAGCCGATCCAACTGCGGGCGCAATTAACATTGACAACAGTAAAGCAGCGCTTGGCCGCCCCGGCATGGCCACCGTGCTGCAAACAGACCGATTGCTTGCGGATTCTATCCGTGAAAACGTACAATTTTTTCGCGGCAAAATGGAAGATGACGCAATTTTTGAAGCCCTCGCGTTAGTTGGTTTGAATGATTTTGTACGTAAACTGCCAATGCAATTGAATACCCCGATTGGCGAAGGTTTAACGGGCTTATCCGGCGGGCAACGGCAGCGGGTGCTACTCGCGCGTGCATTGGTAACTCAGCCTAAGTTGCTGATTTTGGATGAAGCCACTTCAAACCTAGATGTCGAAGGCGAAGCGCAGATACTGCAAAATTTAGTAGCACTTGGGATGACTTTGATTGTGTGTAGTCACCGGCCTGAAGTGTGGCGCTTTGGCGATGCGGTTTATCGGGTTGACGATGGCAAGATTTCGAAATTACACCCGGATAAAGTCGGGAAGACGCACTAAAATAGGGTACCTTCGGGCATTGATCATTGCGATTTCCGCAACGCCAAATTTACTCTAAAGCCAAATTTACCGCCCACTGGCGCGCGCACGCCGTGATACGCCCGTCTTGCGGCACCACTCAGCACTAGTACATCCCCGTGATTGAGTAAAATTTTTTGCGTTGCCGCTTTACGATTACCTCCGCCGAGCAAAAATACCGCGCTGTCACCTAACGAAACCGACACAATAGGTTGCGTTAAATCGGCTTCGTCGCGGTCTTGGTGTTGGCCCATTGCCGCTTTGGCGTCGTAGCGGTTTATCAGGCAAGCATCGGGCATAAAAGAGGCTAGACCACAGGCCAGCGTTGCTGCTGCAGCAACATCTAAAAACAATGCGGGCATAGCCGGCCAAGGCTCTCCAGTTTGCGGATCAACGCCTGAATAACGATAGCCCTCGCGATCACTTATCCAGCCGAAAGCACCGCAGTTGCTCATTTTAGCGGCGGTAAACTTACCGCCCGGCGTTTGCATGTGCCGAAAAGGGGCAACGTTTGCGACGGTCAACGCTGCGCTTAAAAAAACATCGCCCGCGACAAACTGCGGCAGCAAAAACGCCCCGTCGCTTAGCGCTAAAATAGGTTCGTCAAACAAGCTTTTTTGCATCATAAAAATTAGTGGAAGCGCGCCTGTAGGCCGGATTCTGTTACGGCGTTTAGGCGTTGCCGCCCTTACGCTATGATGGCCATTCCTCTGGGACGCCCGTTACCGTGCGCCTCTAGCTACCTACCCGCAGATATCGGGCGAGCCGCCCGTTTGGCGCAAACTACGCGCCAGTTACCTGCCTATTTGGTATTGCTCCAGGTAGAGATTGCCCGTTTCACCCTGCGCGCGATGCAGCTACGCGCAGACTCGTCTCTGTTGCTCTAATCCTCACCTTGCGGTGGATGGGTGTTACCCACTACCCTGCTCTATGGAGTCCGGACCTTCCTCTGCAAATTTTCATTACAGCGACCACCCGGCGCACTTCCAATTTCATATTAGCTGATTTTTCACGGATTATTGCGCAAACGTGGTGAATTTACATTGAAAACCCCATACCGGTTCACATGTACTGCGCTAATTTAACTCTATACTGTGAAATCAGCAAACCTTGTATATCCATCTAAAACTTAACGTGAATTCACTCTGATGCCAACGCCAAATGATCCTCTTTCTTCATCTGCTGTAGTCGCAGATGCCAATGCCGCTGATGAAACGCGGCTTGGCGCGTTGCGGGAGCTCAACATATTAGATACCGCAAGTGAAGAGCGATTTGACCGCATTACACGCCTCACAGCGCGCGTATTGAAGGTGCCAACGGCGCTCATCACATTAGTTGATTCCTCACGTCAGTGGTTTAAATCGCGCGCCGGCCTTGACGCCCGCCAGACGCCGCTGAGCCTGTCGCTGTGCAAACACACGGTTGCCGATGAAAAGCCACTGCTCGTTCCAGACACCTTGCTTGATGCACGCTTCGCCACCAATCCGCTAGTACTAAACCCACCCAAGATACGGTTTTACGCTGGTGTACCCTTATTTTCCACCTCCGGCGCCACATTAGGTACGTTATGCGTTGTGGATACTGTGCCAAGAAATTTTAGCGTCGACGAAATCACCACGCTCACCGAGCTTGCGGCGATGGCGCAAGCCGAATTACAGCAAGGCTCACAAGAACAGCTCGCTGATATACGCGCCGAAGAGCAGGCGTTGCTGCGTAGCGTGGTGGACAATATCGCTGATGGCGTATTTATTGTTGATCTAGAAGGTCGGATTGAATCAGCGAATCCAGCGGCCTACGCTATGTTTGGCTACACAAAAGCAGCAACACATGCGAAGGCGCTACAGCGCGTACCCTTTGCCCAGCTCGTGCGCCGCGGGAGCCCTGCACAAATTGCACCCACGCCGCCCGTGACTGATGCCGTTGCGACTATCCAGCAATCAGCGCTAGCCCCTGAAACCGACACAATTGGCGCGCGCGCAGATGGCTCAAACTTTGCAGTTGAACTAACCCGCCGCGAATTTACGCACGGCAAAAGCAGTTGGTTTTTATACGTTTTGCGCGATGTAAGCGTGCAACGCGCGCAGCAATTGAGCATGCTTTCCGCCCATAACGAAGCCATCAGCGCTGCCCGCGCAAAAACCGCATTCTTAGCCACGATGAGCCATGAAATCCGTACCCCGATGAATGGCGTCATTGGCATGACGTCTTTGCTGCTGGAGACGCCCCTCACCAAAGAACAGCGCGAATTCACAGACACAATCCGCATTAGTGGCGAAACTCTGCTCACAGTGATCAACGATATTTTAGATTTTTCTAAATACGAGTCGGGGCTGGTCGTGCTTGAAAAACATGAGTTCAATTTAACTGATTGTATTGAAGAAACCTTCGCGCTAATTGCATCGCAGGCCTCAAAAAAGGGGCTAGATTTGCTGTACCAAATTGCACCAGAAATCGGCAGCCATATTGACGGCGATCTAACGCGGTTGCGCCAAGTGTTGGGCAATTTGGTCAGCAATGCCATTAAATTCACCAACCATGGCGAGGTGCTCGTCAGCGTTCGTCGCGTTAGCCTTGACGGCGAAAACCAGCAACTAGAGTTTTGCATCAGCGATACCGGCATTGGTATTCCTGCCGCGAAGCACGACAGCATTTTTTCACCTTTTACCCAAGCTGACACTTCCACCACACGCAAATACGGCGGCACAGGCTTAGGTTTGGCCATTGTTTCAAAACTCGTGCAACTCATGGGCGGTGAGGTTTGGCTAAGCAGCATTGAGGGCAAAGGCTCACAGTTTTACTTCACGATGACTTGCGGCGTACGCACGGTTAAGCCCATGGCGCATTTACAGCCGAACGCACCAAGCCTAATGGGCAAACGGATTTTGCTAGTAGATGACAACCACACCAACTTACGCATTCTCGCCCGCCAATGCGAAAGCTGGGGCTTGCTCGTGACGGCCACCGACTCACCGGTAGATGCGTTGCGCGCCCTCGCACTCAATGCCCCGACTGAGAAGTTTGATTTAATCATTACCGATATGAAGATGCCCGTCATGGACGGCGTGGGCTTTGCCACGCGTGTACGTGGCTTAAATTTAGCGGATCGTGCGCAATTGCGGATTCCGATATTGTTGCTTTCATCCGTCGGCCAAAAGCTGGCTGTGTCGCCCAATATGTTCGCAGCCACTTTAACCAAACCGGTGCGCGTGGCCAATTTATTTAGCGTCATTACCCAAACATTAGCCGAAGCCAGCGTTGGTGCGCCGTTCCCTAGCGCAGCCCTTGTAGAGCTAGGGGCGAGCCATACGAAAGAATCAAACTTAAGAATTTTATTGGCCGAAGATAGCGCAATCAATCAACAAATTCTCCAGTTGATGCTGCGCAAAATGGGCTATCGCGCAGACATCGCTGCAAATGGTTTGGAAGCACTCGCGGCCTTGGAGTTAAAACGTTACGACGTAATTTTAATGGACTTGCAAATGCCGGAAATGGATGGCTTAGAAGCCACCAACTGCATTCGCGAACGCTACCAAGAAACTGCACCGCATATTATTGCGATGACGGCTTCAGCCATGCCGGGCGACCGCGAACTATGTTTGGCGGGGGGCATGCATGACTATATTTCCAAGCCTGTTTCATTTGAATTATTGCGCGAAAAACTCCACGCCCGCGAGCCAGCACGAAAATAATTTACGTTGGTATAAAAAGCCTCATCTTCATTGCGCACATCCCACCCGGGCACGCCCAAAAATGGCAGCGGCAGGAGTCTGCTTGGTGCGCTAAAAATATCGCTGGTGGCCACTAATTGTGCTAGCTCGGCGTCGCACCAAGCACATTGCGCGTGATGCGGTAGCGTAAAAAAATCAGACTCAACCTCTACCAACATGACTTTGGCAACCAATCCCAAATAGGGATCAAGCATCTTCTCCATGAGCGCGTGTCCAAACGGCACGAATAACATGTGTTGCGCAATAGCTGCGCGCTCGCACCAAAACAAATTGTGCCAATTAAATGCAGGAATATTGGCCAGTAAAGCGCGCTTATCGCTGAGCACAATAATGCCGCTTTCATCAAACAAGGTCAGCGCGTCGCGAGCGGGGCTTCGCACTTTCAGCGCTGCGGCGCCACCGGCTTCGATATGCGAAATGTGTGCGCTGTTAAGCGCAGCTTTGGCGCGGGGAAAGGTGAGCCACACCAACGCATTGAATAAATCATGCCAATTATCGCGCGTGGGCACGGTGCCGGTTTGTTTGATAAATAGCTCATAGTGGTGAATTGCCGCATCTGCCGCAACAAACTGCGGCACTGGATAGTCACAATTACTCGCACAGCTATTGAGTTGAGCAAGGGTCGGCCAACGGCTATTTGGCGAAGCGATTTTCGCACCGCCAATGAGTGGTTGTATAACCTTGAAGAAGCCCGTATTTAGGGCGTCTTCAGCCATTTTCCAGGTTTCATCCAAAGTGCAGTTAGCCGCCAATTACGCTAATTTCCACGCCAAGGTTTCACCGGCTAAAAGGGGCACTAAGCCAGATTCCGTAAACGGAATTTCATCAGGCACTCTCCACGGCTCACGCTTTAGCGTGATGGTGGCGGTGCTGCGCGGCAATCCATAAAAGTCTGCGCCAAAATGGCTCGCAAAGGCTTCAAGCTTTTCTAGCGCTGCAACACTTTCAAACGCGGCTGCATAATATTCCATGGCGGCATTTGCGCTATAACACCCAGCGAAGCCACAACATGATTCTTTGGTGCTGCGCGAATGCGGCGCAGAATCTGTTCCTAAGAAGAATTTTTTATTTCCGCTAGTCGCCGCTTTTAACAACGCCAGCCGATGCTCCTCACGTTTTAGCACTGGCAAACAGTAATTGTGAGGGCGTAAGCCGCCGGCAAAGAGGGAGTTTCGGTTTAGCAGCAAATGCTGCGGCGTGATGGTGGCCGCAATATTGTCACTGGCTGCAAGCACAAATTTGGCGGCGTTAGCTGTGGTGATATGTTCAAAGACCATGCGCAGCCTAGGGTACTTAAGCACTAAAGGAATCATATTTTTTTCAATAAACACCTTTTCACGATCAAACATATCCACGCTTGAATCGGTGACTTCACCGTGGAGCAATAACGGCATGCCAACGTCTTGCATCGCCGCAAACACGGAGGCACATTTGGCCAAGTCAGTCACGCCTGAATCGGAATTCGTTGTTGCACCCGCAGGATAATATTTAACTGCTTTAACTACGCCACTTTTGGCTGCAGCCTCAATTTCTGCGGGCAAGGTATTGTCAGTTAGGTACAAAGTCATTAACGGCTCAAAATCAGTCTGCTGCGCTGCTGCCTGCTTAATGCGCTGGTAGTAGGCCAGTGCCGCAGCAGCAGTGGTAATGGGCGGTTTTAAGTTTGGCATAACAATCGCGCGCGCAAATTGGCGTGCGGTGTCTGCCACAACCACAGCAAGTGCTGCGCCATCGCGTAGGTGCAAGTGCATATCATCGGGTTTAGTAATCGTTAAAGTGGACACTGCGCTATTGATCATTTGGGGTTATCTCTTGTTTCATTTTTAGCGCCATTTGATAGGCTTCGTTTTTACCACAACCCGCTAATTCGGCCGCGAGTACGGAGGCTTGCTTGACGCTTAGGGTTTTCAGCAGTACGCCCAAAACCCGCGCTAGTTCAAGGTTTTCGGCTGGCACATCCAGCGCTACTGCGGTGCAGCCATCAATTATCACCACAAACTCACCGCGCAAGGTGGCGGCGTTTTCTGCCACATAGGCGGCGATTGCTTGCGACGGCAACACCACAATAGTTTCAAATTTTTTGGTTATTTCGCGACAAATCGCAATCCGTCTGTCGGCTTCAAACAAGGTACATATATCGGCTAGCGATTCGACAATACGATGCGGTGATTCATACAAAATTAGCGCCATGGGCGATGCTAGCCACGGCGTAAGCGCGTTCATTCTGCCGCTCGTTTTGGCTGGTAAAAACCCTAAAAACACAAAACCACTCTCTCCCATGCCACTCGCGCTCAACGCCGCGATAGCCGCACATGCCCCTGGGATGGGCACCACCTTGTACCCAGCATCAAGCACCGCGCGCACTACGACGGCACCGGGATCACTTACTGCAGGCGTGCCCGCATCACTCACTAAAGCAATACTTTTTCCCTGCGCTAAGAGATTGATTAAACCAAGCGCTGCGTGCTGTTCATTGTGATCGTGCACCGCAAGCAAGCGCTTTGTGGGCAAACCAAAATGCGCTAACAAGGGTGCAGTGTGGCGGGTGTCCTCAGCGGCGATGACGTCAACTTCGCGAAGCACGTGCAGCGCGCGGGGTGATAAGTCGCCCAAATTACCGATTGGGGTTGCCAACACATATAATGTTGCTGCGCTAATATGTTCTTCGTTTTGCATGTTTTGTCGATTAAATACGCGAAGTGCGTACGATTGCGTTTAAATTTAAATCCATGTTCCCGCATTTTGCACTGATCTTTTCTTATTGGTCAGTTGTTGACCTGCCATCTGCCGCTCTACTGCTCTGTTGCACTGCGCTGTACCACTACTCTTCCTCACTAACTTGCTCAACAATCACTGGTCCAAATCATGCTATTTGAACACACGCGCGTGCCACAACGCATCAGGTTGCAATGGTATCTGGTTGCGCCCGCGATAACACTGTCAGCTCTGATTTTTCTGGCGCCGTTTAGCCATTGTGCAAACGCGCAAGAAAAAGCGCCCTCGGCTTCCACCGCAGTTTCCTCAACCACACCAGCAACCATGCCCACAGTGGCGGCAATAAAAATTGCTACGAGCACCCCCTGCGCGCCAATCGACGCACCAAAAATCCCCTCGGCGGAAGTGTTGAAACTGAGTTCTGAGTTAAAGACGAACCAAGCCGCTAGCTCAATAACAGGATCGCCCACCGTCAACAGTGCTGATGCCGCTAAATTAACAGCCCCCTGCGCGGTAGTACCGCCCGTTGTCGAAAAAATTGTCGCCCACATTGCCGTATTCTTGCCTTTATCAAACAAAGCTTTTTCAACCGTTGCTGAAGCCGTGAAAAGTGGCTTTGTAAATGCCGCCGCAACCGATGGTGCTGCAGCGTTGGCTTACCGGATTTACGCCGTCGATAACGAGGGAGATAGTTTGGCCGCGGCGTATCACAAAGCAGCGGCAGAGGGCGCGATTGTTGCCGTAGCCGCCTTGACACGCGATGGTGCTACGCGCATCGCTAAAGAAGGTGGTAGTTTGCCGACGCTGGCGTTGAACGCGCCTGCGCCTGATGTGGGAACGCCAAAACTATTTTATTATTTAAGTTTAGGTGTTGATGCTGAAGCGCGGCAAGCCGCGCAGTTAGCCATTACCGACGGCTTTACGAGCGTCATCGTGGTGTCGAACAATGCCGCGTTGGCAAAGCGCATACGAGAAAGTTTTGAACGCGAATTTGTAAAGTTGGGGCGCGAAGTTAAAACCACGATCACCCTCAGCGGGGACAGCCAAGACAGCACGCGCCTACGGCAGAATACCGAACGCATCCCTCTTGACCCGGCAACAGATATGTTTTTCTTAGCACTCGATGCAAACACAGCGCGGTCAATGCGGCCCTACTTACCCGCTGGCATTCCGGTGTACTCCACCTCAATGGCCTTTGATGCTGGCGCGGGCCAGGTAGCCAATCTAGATTTAGAGAGCGTGCGTTTGCTGGAAATGCCGTGGGGCGTGCAGCCTGACCATCCGGCAGTGATGATCTACGCCAAGCCAGATCAAAATTTTTCGGCTGAGCAGGCACGGCTTTATGCGCTTGGCGTTGATGCTTGGCGCCTCGCGTCACTACTAGCCACAACCCACGCAGCAGCAGCCGCGCAAACTGGCGTAAACCGCGTAGAACGCCAACTAGCGCCCATTGACGGCGTAACAGGCAAACTCAGCTTTGATATTACTACACGCCAATTTGTACGTACCCTGACAGCAATTGAGCTGCGTAACGGCAAGCCTTATTTGTACCGGGGGTCTGAGTAACAATGCTGGACGAACTCAAAGCCATATTAACCCGCACCCAAAAGCGGAAATCCAGTACCAGCAAACAGCACAGCGGCGACGCTGCAGAAGCACTCGCGGAATCTTTTTTGATTGAACACGGTCTGACTACAGCTGCACGCAATTTTAGCTGCCGATTTGGCGAAATTGATTTAATTATGCAGCACGAGCAAGTTTGCGTTTTTACCGAAGTTCGGTACCGCAATAACGGTAAAAATAGCCGCACCGCGCAATTTGGTGGCGCACTCGAAAGTATTTCTACCGCCAAGCAACATAAGATTATCCGCGCGGCGCAATTTTACCTAAGCACACTAGGCACAGTACCTCAATGCCGCTTTGACGTAGTGCTGCTCGATAAGCTCGACAGCAACAGTATCGAGTGGATTCGTAACGCGTTTGACGCCTCCATTTAACAAAGTAAATAAGCTAGCTTTTGCTACAACACCTTCAAGGAGAATTTCATGCTTAAAAAATCCCTGCTAGCCATCGCCATATTGGCTACCGTGCTAAGCCAAACCGGCTGCTTCACCCTTGGCGTTGCCGGCGTGGCAGCCACGGCGTTGGCAGCCGACGACCGACGATCTACTGGCATCTACGTGGAAGATGAAAACGTCGAATGGAAAGCGTTAGCTCGCGTCCGTGAGGCATACAAAGACGTAAACTTTAATGCCACCAGCTACAACTTAACGGTGCTGATCACCGGCGAGGCACCGGATGCAAAAGCGCGCGACGCCATCACGCAAATAGTCAAAAATGTGCCTAGCGTTCGCAGCGTAAATAACGAGATGCAAATTGCCGGTGCCGCCTCGATTTCTTCGCGAGCCAATGATGCTCTGATTACATCCAATGTCAAAGCTCGCTTCATCGGCAACGGCCGCGTATCGCCGAATCACGTCAAAGTTGTGACTGAAATGGGTAGCGTATTTTTGATGGGCATTGTCAGCCGCGCAGAAGGTGACGCGGCAGCGGATATCGCGCGAACTGCGGCTGGGGTATCGCGCGTTGTAAAGGTATTCGAATATGTGGCCGATGCGACGATTGCCCCAGCCGCAAAGTAATTTGCGCACCTTCAACAACCAATAAAAACGGCGCCCTAGAGCGCCGTTTTTTACTTCATACGTTTGATAATCTAGTTATCTTGCCGCACCACACCCTTTAAGAAGCCAGGTTGTCCAACCACAAATACGGTGTAAACCAAGCCTGCCGTCACCGTAGCAGGTGGGATCGAGAGGATCGATGCGCCTTGGCCTGCACCATTGATAGTGTAATCAATCGTGCCGGCGTTAATCTCGATATAGCTTGAAGCCGCATTTTGCGCTAAACCAGTAACTACCGGTGAAAAATTAGCGTACGCATCGACAATACCGACGCCGGAGGTGGCGTTTACAAACCGCACCCGCGCCTTACTCGGTGCAGGTGGATAGGATTGATCGTTATACGAAGTTGCCCGCGCGCTATTTGCCAAAACGCTACCGGCTAACACTGCGGTGTAGTCCATCCCGCCATTAAACGTAACAGCTGCAGCTGCAGTAGTAGTACCTGGTGTGTTGGCAAGCTCAAATCGCAAGTTTTGCGCACCGACTGGTACGTTCTTGTAACCTGATGCGCCCTCAAATGGAATGCTTGAGAACAAAATATCGTTGCCAGTAGTGCCACCGCGAAGCACAATCGGACCGCTGTCGTTGGACGCGTTTAATGCCCGAACGCGCGCGATTTTGTTGTTTAACAACACGATAGAGCCATCGGTATTAAATTCTTGCACGGTTGCGTTCGCTAACCGGCCGCTACCATTGGCGTAGGCAGTGACGAAGTACGTTTTAGCGGCTACAAAGGTATAAGCATCGCTATCAAAAATAATGTCTTTGGTACCTGTTTCGGTGAGTTTAATGCTCAAACCACCGGCGGCTAAATCAGAAAAGTCAGTTACTGCGCGGGTGGTAACACCGCGCACTAGCGGCTGTGCGTCTGTAAGATTTTCCGTGGATTTAAGCATATATAAATCCATGGTTGGCAAACCGACACCATAGTTGGCGAAGCGCACTCTAAAGTTAGCGGCCGTGGTGGAAATATTTTCTACATCACCAATAACGGCGCTAGAAATAGTTGCCGAACCACCGTACATCAAAAGGGTTGTGTTGGCTTTACCTGCGAGCACAATTCTTGTATCAACCAAGGTGCCAGAAGTGCCAGTTACGCGCAACCGCACTGCGCCGCTTTCAAAGGACTTGTAGCCGGACGAGCCACGGAACGCTACGCCCGTGGCAAGTGCTGTGCCCGGGTCATCACCCAACACCAAATTTAGCGCACCATTTTCAGGTGCTAAATTAACGAGACGCAAATTGGTGGTGTCAGGTTGCGTGGTTTTTGCACCGCAGGCGGCGAGACCGACAGCGATCACGCCACTTAAAGCGAGTGCAGCAAATTTTTTAAGGCTGGACGAAATTGAATTCATTAAGAGCTTTCTTGAGTTACGGGACAAAATACAGATGTTGGCCAATGAAACTGCCACAAACGCGGTTGCACTGGCTGATGCTAGAATTAATACAGACGCGGACAAGAAGTTCCCGCCACGACAAAATACGGTACTTGCGCGCCTAGAACGGAATATCGTCGTCCATATCGTCGAACTTAGCGGGTGCGCTTTTTGCAGCAGCGGGTTTAGAAGATGCTCCACCACTGGCACCACCAGATGCACTAGAACCACTGCGATTGCCGTAGTCTCCAGAAGGCGCGCCAGACGCCGGGCCCGCTTCACCCATGCCTTGGCGCCCACCCAGCATCTGCATCGCGTCTGCTGTTACTTCAGTTGTGTATTTATCTTGCCCGTCTTTATCTTGCCATTTCCGGGTTCTGAGGCGGCCTTCAACATACACTTGGCTGCCTTTTTTTAGGTACTCGCCCGCAATTTCAGCCAATTTATTGAAGAATACGACGCGATGCCATTCAGTCGCCTCTTGTTTTTCACCGGCTTTATCTTTCCACGTTGAGGTTGTGGCGATAGAAATATTGGTGATGGCGCCGCCCTCGGGCATGTAGCGCACTTCGGGGTCACGCCCTAAATTGCCGACCAAAATAACTTTGTTTACAGAAGCCATGAGTTTTCCTGTTTTTATTGCCAAACTGTTTGACATCGCGCGATGTTCAACTTGATGTCGCGATGCTAAAACCTAAGTCCGACATAATAGCGCAAAGCAGCCATTTCGGCTTGAATGCGTTGTTACAAAAGCTTTCAGCCAACTACCGCCTCTAGCGAACGTCCGCTGCAAAGCAGTAGCCAATGCCGCGTTCGGTGCGAATCAACTTGGGGTCTTTGGGATCTACTTCAATTTTTTGCCGTAGCCGCAAAATTTGCACATCAATGGACCGATCAAAAATATCGTCATGCAGGCGACTACCTTCTAATAACTGGTCACGCGACAACACTACGTGGGGCGCTTTTAAAAACGTCACTAATAACGCGTACTCGCCGTTGGTTAGCTCAGTTTTGGTGCCGTCTGGTGCTTTCAGCTTGCGGGTGCCAGATGACAGCTCCCAGGTCGCGAATTTATAGGTGCGAATTTCCGATTCGCGACGCGCTTGAGTCGCGTTGGCCTCGCGCAGCGGCGCATCGTAACGGCGCAGTACTGCTTTAATGCGTGCCAAAAGTTCGCGCGGGCTAAAAGGTTTGGTGAGGTAATCATCGGCGCCCAGTTCCAAGCCCAATACGCGATCGATTTCTTGCGCCTGGCCGGTGAGCATGATGATGGGCAAATCAGAATTACTACGCACTTCGCGAGCCAATGAAAATCCGTCCTCGCCGGGCAATTTTACGTCGCAAAGCATCAGCTTGATATCGTGCGCGGCCAAGCCCTCACGCATTTGCCGCCCATTGGCGCAGGCAATCACGCTAAAACCGTTTTCAGTCAAATAATCTTCGACGAGCTCGCGGATGGCGGCATCGTCATCCACAATTAAAATTTTAGCCGGCGTATTTTCCATATTACTTTTTCTTTTTGACGCTACTTCGACTTTGTCTAGTTTCCACCGTTGCTAGGAACTGGCGTTTGCCCAACGCCGATACTTAAACTGACCGCATAAACTTACGATACGCTACATAAGAATACCAGCAAACAAACATTCCAGCACAAATCTTGACGCCCATCGCCGTTACCTGTGCAATGTATTGATATGCTGAGATGGGAGAGTGGGGCACCACCGCCACATCGCCAGCACGGCTTGGGTCCTGAGGCGGTTGAGCCTGTCGTAGCCGAAGCATTGGTCAATTCTTTGGCCTAGCAGCCTGTCGGACTACGGCAATCGGAAGCAAAATTTGGCTGCGCGGCCCAGATTTTGCCGATTTTTTACGTCAATATCGCGCATATTGACTCAAAAATCGGTGAAATATGGGCCGCGCAGGCGGATTTTGGCCCGATTTAGCTATAGCCCGACAGGCTGCTAGGCAATATGCAACATAGCTAGACCCCAGCGTGCTATTTGACCTTAGCTTGCAATTTTAGGGCATCTTCAGGGCAGTATCTGCGAATATTACGTTCGGGCATCTCTATAAATTCAATTTTCTAAGCTAGGCTAGGCACGAACACAAAATTTTGACGACGGATATGCTTGATATGTAAGGAAAAAATTATTGTAAGCAACGACGCATAGCGACGAAACGTGGATTTATAGAGATGCCCGTCCACTATTTAAAGCGCCGCTTGCCTTAGCCAGCGGTGGTAAAGCTACCAATGCCGCTTGTTGCAGTGCCATTGGCGTTCGACACTGTTGCTTTGAAGTAGTAGGTGGTTTTTGGCTTCAAGCCCTTCAATGGTTCATGCACATTTGTACTCGTAGCAGTTGGCCCCACCACGGATTCACGCATCTGTACCGGCATACTGGTGGCTAAGGAAGCATCAGTGCCGTAGACAAATTGCACATTGGTGGCGATGGGTATGTTCCTAACGTTCATATGCAAATAAACGGAATTACTAGTTACGGTGCTAAACGATGCCGTCACCGTTGGTGGGGTTGGCACGTAGGCAGTCGTTTTAAAACTTTGCGTGATGCTTCTAACTTTGCCCCTCGCATCTTCTACTTGCGCCAAGTAATAGTAGGTTGTTTCTGGTTTTAGCCCTGCTATCGTCAGATTGTGTGAAGTTGGGATATCGGAGGCGGAGGCTGGCTCCGACCGTGTGGGCGTCTGGGTAGTGCTGGTAAAATTTGCATCGGCGCTGCAGAAATATATTATTGATGAGGACAAATACGCGTTTTTGTAGGTGACGTTTAACAACGCAGTTGTTCCGCCTACGTTGGAATGCCCGACTTTCAACACCACCAGCGGCTCACCGCTGCCAGCCGTTAAAAAGCTGCCAATACTACTTGTCGCGGTGCCAGTGGCGTTCGACGCGATCGCCCTAAAGTAGTAGGTGGTTTTTGGCTTCAAGCCCTCCAATGGTTCATGCACTCCTGAACTCGTAGCAGTTGGCCCCACCACGGATACACGCATCTTTACCGGCATACTAGTGGCTAAGGAAGCATCAGTGCCGTAGACAAATTGCACATTGGTGGCGAAGGGTATGTTTCGAACCGTCATGTGAAGGTAGACGGATGTATCGGTAATTTGGCTAGCTGAGGCGCTCACTATTTGGGGCGGGTTATGCGGATTGGTTCTAAAGCTCTGAATCGTACTCCTGGCCGTGCCGTTTCGGTTGTTTGCTACCGCACCCCAAAAATACGTGGTCGAAGGTTTTAGTTCCGTTAAAATACCGCGCGACGACATGCTGTTAGCCGTACTTGCGTAGGCTTTAGCAATTACAGGCTTGCCATCAGCTAAGCTTGCATCGAGACCCCAAAAAAATGTCACAGACGTAGTAGACGGCTCAGCATTACCAATATCGACACTTAACTCGACAGTAGTATCCGTTGGATTGGCGTATGACACTCTATTAAACACCGTAGGCGACTGTGCAGGACCAGTTTGAAAGTTATTTAGTGCGCTCATCTTTGTAATGTTGGCATCATTACCGTTGGTGGAAATCGCCTTGAACCAGTAGGTCGTTTTAGGTTTCAAACCAGTGAGGGGGAAAGAAACCTTAGCGTTCAAGATTTTTGCCGCCACGAGCAAACGCCCCACTTCGATCCCGTGATCAAGGGACGGATTGTTTCCATAAACGAAACGCACGTTGGCTTCAGTGGGCAGTGGGTTGTCAAGTTGGACACTCAACGTAGCCGAGGTACCGGTGATGTCGCTAGCCAATGTACGGGGCACGCTGGGCGCGGCTAGCGGCGCGGTGCCCTGCGCAAAACAATCGGTGCCAAGAAACACCAATAAAATTAAAAGAAAGCAGTTCGATAACTGCAAGAGTGTGCGGTTCATTTTCTATCCCCTTTTGAGTGTGTGCTGAATTGTCGCGTACTAGAATCGATCGCTGTGAGTGCAGTGCTAACACTAATTTTGAGTGTAACAGCAATGTGACTTTAGGGTTTGTCGTTTAGCGAGGCGGCGGCGCGGCCATCGCAGCGCAAATAAAATGGCTGTAGACGCCCTATTATAGGGCGTCTACAGCCATATACCGTACCTGCCGCGCGATATAGCGCTACATTTTTTCCAACGCCATCGCACCATTCCTCGCTAGCCCAAAGTGATTGCGTACGCAGTTGCGCTACACGTGCGAGCAATACGGCGACGACACCATCATCAGGTCTGTGCACTAGAATTTTGCGCCAAGCTTCAATAGCGGTATCCCATTGCTGGCAGGTGTAGGCAACAAAGCCTTCGCGGCTCTATTGGATAATTTCTGGTTTGTTGTCTAAAGTAAACACATCCACCGGCTCGGCTTTGCCTTTGACGGTTATCCGATCCACCATGCGACACTTTGATTGGTCTATTGGTCTTTAAGGCGCGATGCGGTTTGTTTGCTGATCAAAATTTGCGTGGCGTAGCAAAATGGGGTCACACAAAATGGGGGTCTAGCTTCGTAGCACTAACCTCCATTCCTTACCACCCTGCCCACGATTGTGAAGTGAACACCGAAGTGTTCCGCGATTTGTTGGTAGGAGTATGCACCAGTGCCGTGTGGTTCGACAATCGCTGCATCGCGGCTATCAGTAGATCTTCAATTTGCTGTGGTGCTTTGGCGGGCGCCGGTGTGCTGTGGTTATTTGCACTTCATCGAGCTGGTGCGCTGCCATCTGACTTTGTGTTTTGCTTACAAAGTCGTCATCGCCCAAATATATACATAGCGGCGTAGTTGCGACCGTGGTGATGGTGCGGTAATGCCTTCGCGCACAAACTGTGCGTAGTGCGCTTGTGCAGCCGCACGGGATTGCGCAAATTGTGCGAGCAAGCCGTCAACTGCCAAAAATGGTTCTGCTTCGACACGCCCCATTGTGGCGCGATAGCTACTCCACAGCCACGCCACAGGCGTTTTCACGATACGCGCGCGTACCGGGTTCAACACAATGTAGCGCGATAACTGTAGTAAATAGGCGTAGCTATCTACCAGCGCCGGTCTTCGTCATCACCAAAATAGACTCACGCTTATCACCACGCGAGGTGATGTAATAAAGCGCATCAGGGGATTCTAACCGAAGGGGTCGCGACATAATAGCCAAACAAACATTGCAGCACAAATCTTGACGCCCATCGCCGTTGCCTGTGTAATGTGTTGAGATGCCGAGATGGGAGGGGCTGGCCACCACTGCCACATTGCCAGCATGGCCGCGCAACGCAGCACAAAATCGGAAACTCTATGCACAAATTTTACGCCTATCGTCGCAGCGACATTTTTGGTGCGCTTCTATTTGGGAGCTGTTTTTATCTCTTAGCCAAGCTTTCTGTATCACTTCCTGGCAAATCTGGGGATATTTCTTATATTTGGCTCGCGAATGGTCTCGCCGTTGGGCTGCTCATGCGCTTAAAACCCAACCATTGGCTACCTTACGTACTGGCGGCCTTTATCGCCGATGTTAGCAACAATTTGCAGCTTGACTACCCGTGGTGGCTCACTATCAGCTACGGCATTATTGATGCGGGCCAAGCGCCAATTTCGGTAGCACTGTTGCAACTATTTCTGCCGCGCCCACTGCGCCTTGACGCTGTTCGCAATCTACTCATTTGGTGCGCAGTCTCGGTGGTGGCCGTCAACGGCGCGTTTTCGCTCCTTGGTGCGGCCATCGCCTACCTGACGGCAGGCGATAATTATTGGGTCGCGTGGCGCAATTGGTTCATCGGGGGAGCAATGGGTCTGCTGGCGATGGCGCCGTTTGTGGTGTCGTGGACACATGAAAAGTTTAGAGCCACGCTCAACCAAGCCAAAGAGCACAAACTAGAAGTAGCGGCCTTCGTCACTTGCCTTTTTATCGTGACATGGATAATTTTTGGTGGCAAGCATTCGGTTTCGGTACTTACTTTCAATGACTTCTCATTTTTAGTTGTACCCATATTTATGTGGGCCGCACTGCGCCATGGTTTTCGGATCAACACGTTCGCCATTGTTATCTGGTTTTGCGTCAGTGTCGGGTTTACGGTTTCGGGTTACGGGCCATTTGCAGCATCACGGTTTTCCGCCGAAACCGCGACGCTGCACTTACAAATTTATTTAATCACCATCAGCATCATGGCGCTAGCTGCCGCCGCGGCGATACGTGAACGAGAGCGTGCACAGCGCCTCCACCTTCAAGCCCTGCTGCTCAATGACAAAATTAGGCTGCGCTATGAAGCCGCCATTCGCGCCAGCAAAAGTATTGTTTACGAAATCAATCTAGAAACTGGGCAGAGCTTTTGGGAGGGGAGTTTTTTGCCGTTTGCCGAAGAAGGGGTAAGCCTGCATACCGCTATGGCCTCCGTACACCCCGACGACTTAGCGCGGCTAACGGCATGCATCGAAGCGCTTAAAGCGGGAACTACCCAAGAAATCTCAATTACCTACCGTCTTTATGCGCTTAACGGCGACATGCACCACATGACGAATGAAGGCTATATGGTTAACCTGCCAGACCCGCTCACCGGCGCAATGGTGCCCCGCGTTGTGGGCTTCATCAAAGATGTGAGTGCTGCCACCAACGCAAAAGCTGAGAATGCCAAACTCAATGCTCAACTTGTGCAAGCCCAAAAAATGGAAACCATGGGTAGATTATCCGGTGGCATTGCCCATGACTTTAACAATATTTTAACTGGCGTCTTGGGTTATAGCGAAATAGCGCTTGATAAAGTAGACGTGGCGTCACCGGTTGCGAAAAACTTGCTCAAAATCATTGCGGCAGGCAATCGCGGGCGGGCGTTGGTTGAACAGCTGCTTGCCTATTCGCGCCCCCAAGATGACCAAGATGACGCTATCGCGATTACGCCAGTGCTTGAAGAAGTACGCGATTTGATTGAAGGCTCCTATCGGCACAGCATCACGCTGAAGTATGCGGATCACGGCACGCAAGCAAATGTGTGGGGCAACAGCACGCAATTGCATCAACTGTTTATGAATATTGCCACCAATGGCATTCAAGCCATGGCTAAAGGCGGCACCTTGTCAATCACCATTAGTGACGCACACGTAGGGTTGCGCCGCATTGTCACCCTAGGCACGCTTGATTGCGGCCATTATGTTTGCGTGTCAATCGAAGATGACGGACCTGGCATTCCGGCAGAAGTGCAAGCCAGAATGTTTGAACCCTTTTACACCACAAAAAAGGTGGGCAGCGGCACCGGATTGGGCTTAGCGCTAGCGGCATCAGTCATCACCCGAATCGGCGGGGCAATTGATTTGGTATCGGCGCCCGACCGTGGTTCTATCTTCCATGTTTACTTACCGGTAGCGGCGGCTAGTGAAACAACCGCACAGCTGGCGGCGCTTAAATCATTGCGCGGAAATGGTGAACTTATCATGGTGGTTGACGATGAACCGGCATTGCAAGAAATGGGGGGTGAAATATTGATAAGTTTGGGCTACACCGTGATGGGCTTTACTTCAAGCCTAGCCGCACTTGCGGCATTTACGGCAGCGCCAGAAAAATTTCACGCTATTGTGTCTGATGAAGTGATGCCAGAACTCACCGGATCAGCCTTAGCCGCACAAGTGCACCTGCTCAGCCCGCAAACACCATTTATCATCATCACGGCCTACGGCGGCACCGGATTTGAGTTCCGCGCCGAGCAAGCAGGCGTCGCAAAAATACTCAAAAAGCCCTACCGCAAACATGAAATTGGCCATGCTCTACAGGAAATTTTACGGACAACATCGCAAAAATGAAACAAAACTAGATGCTTTTCGACCAATGCCACCTGCCCGACCTTACCATCTTGCCTACCGCTGCCACCAACACCAAGACTACCCTACACGCGCAAGCTCCTTCCTAAGACACAAAATTTCAAACCGCGACACCCTTTGGCGTTCTACTAAATGTCGTTGCAGAATTGATTTTTTCTCAAAATGGTAGGCTGAAGAAGCCCTAAATTAGGGCATCTTCAGCCTATTTTGCGACCAAACAATTCGCCGTTACAAATATTCAAAGCGTCGGTAGATTACAACCGTAATCTCAGCCCACCCCGTTTGTAATTGACAAGTAACCAATGACCCTCAAAATGCCGGCTGTAGGAAAACTACACAGCAATCAATAAGTGCGCCCGAACTTACATCGCGCACATGACGCCAATTAAATGAGCGCGGAGGAAGCAAATTATGTTTGAGATGTATAGTGGCGAGGAGAATATGGTGGATGCAATAAACCCAAGTGTGGCTACGCCCACGTCAGCAGAATTGGGGCTAAAGCAAATTTTAGCGAAAATACCGAGTGGCGGTGGCTGGGCGACCTATCCATACAACACCATCACGCTAGGCTCGCATTTTCAGCCCATCTTTGAAGTGAAAACGCAAACTTGCGTGGGTTACGAAGGTCTGTTGCACGCTACCAATCTGACCGGCCAAGTACTACGCCCCGACACCGTATTTTCACTCGCAAACAATGCTGAAGAAGCGATGTATATGGACTGGCTGTGCCGCGCCCTGCACCTACGCAACTACGCTAACTTAGGCGCCGAAGACCGCACCCTTTTTCTAAACGTGTTCCCCGAAGTGGCAGCAGCAGACGTGCATCACCCGGAATATGTAAAAGTTTTACTCGCGTACCACCACGCCGATCCACGCGATATCGCTATCGAAATACTAGAAACTGGGGTACAAGATGAGTCACGGCTCATTGACGCCGTAGCACTTTACAAAGCGCTGGGCTGCAAAGTAGCGCTGGACGATTTTGGCATCGGCTACTCAAATTTTGATCGCGTTTGGCGCTTACAGCCTGATTTCGTCAAGCTCGACATTAGCCTAATGCGTGCCGCCGGCCGCGACGAGTCCGCCCGTAAGGTGTTTTTAAACATTGTCAAACTAATCCAAGAGTGCGGCGCAAAAGTGGTTGTAGAAGGCATAGAAGAGCGCAACGAAGCATTAATCGCACTTGACTCCGGTGCCGAATATTTACAAGGCTTTTACTTCGCCAAACCAAGTCGGACGCCAGTAGCCGAGCACAGCACGTCATCGACATTTGCAAACCTAGCCGCACGCTTCGCCCACTAGTTTTAGCCAGTAGAATTTTAGCCACACCATGCCCTGTAGATGCCCGTAAATCGGGCTTCTACAGGGCGTTTTTTCGCAATGCCGACATAATAAGATACCGCACCAAGCGCACACGACAACACTGTTGAGTAGCCGCACATTCTTGCGGCATTACTCGCCACGCACGGCCAAACGGAAAACTGAAGCAATCTATATCGACGTACGACTGCTTATCATATGTCTATATCAATCGTTTCGTAATTGCTATCTTTGCTATGACGAACGATTGCTGGTTTTGTAGCCCAGCTCTCGCGGCTTTTTGCGACAGCTGGGACGGTGTTTGCTACTAGAAAGCACCTGCTTTAACCACCGTCCCAGCTGTACCCTCAAGGGGTACCAAGTCGAAAAAAGCCGTGAGCGCTGGGCTAGGGCACTGTCAACATACTAAGCTAGCGCACTAATGGTATAAAAATGGAATTAAAAACTTGTAGAGCCCCGTATTTTGGCTTCTACAGCGTTTTCTAACACGCATTAGTTATGATTAAAATTGTTATTACCCTAAATCAAGCAGTCAATGCTAAGCTTGTTTAACGCACAAATGAAAAGCCCGGTGGATAAATCCACCGGGCGGGTACGTCAAATAATTAAATTCAACTTATTGTAACAACGGCTCTCACCCCGGAAAGCTACAAGCCGTAAGAATAATGGAGAATCACATGGGAATCAAGCACGATTTTGGTCCGCTTACGTTTGGGTTTGATATTGGTATTGCTTCAGTGGGGTGGGCGGTATTAAGCCCCAACCTTGTTGTTGACTTAGGGGCACGTTGTTTTGATCGTGCTGAAACCGCCAAAGAAGGGGAATCGTTAAACCTAGCGCGGCGCATGGCGCGACTTACGCGTAGGCGGCTCACGCGCCGCGCGTGGCGCATCGCTAAATTGGCAAAAATACTCAAACGCGAGGGCGTGGTAGACGACGCACTTGCCTTTCGGCAATCAAAAGGCGCAATGATTTCACCTTGGCAATTGCGTGTAGAAGGGCTGGATCGCAAACTAGACGCCACAGAATGGGCGCGGGTGCTGGTGCATATTTGCAAACACCGTGGCTTTCACTGGGTAAGTCGCGCAGAGGAGAGAGCGGCTGAAAGTGATGAAAAGGGCGAAGGCGGCAAGGTAAAAAAGGGCTTAAGCGGCACTAAGAAGCTAATGGAAGAAAAAAAATACCGCACCGTAGCCGAAATGGTGCTGGCAGAATTCCCCGATGCGCAACGCAACAAGGCGGGCGAATACACCAAAGCGGTGTCACGCAAATTATTGGGTGAGGAGTTGGGTTTACTATTTACGCGCCAACGACAACTGGGCAATCAGCACGCAAGTGATATTTTGGAAGCTGAGATGCTGGGCAGCGGCGTTGAACGCGGTGGGCTTTTTTGGCTACAAAAACCGGCGCTGTCAGGCGCTGCATTGCTAAAAATGCTCGGCAAATGTACGTTTGAAAAAGAAGAATTTCGTGCGCCCAAAGCCAGCTTTACGGCCGAACGCCATGTGTGGTTAACCCGCTTGGTCAATTTGCGCTTGATTATTAACGGTGCGGAGCGCGCAATGACCGAGCCAGAATGGCGGCTGGCGCTGGAATTACCGTACCAAAGCGCTGAAAAATTTACCTACAAACATTTGCGTAAAGCCCTAGTGGCGGCTGGTCTGGATGATAATCAGCTGAAATTTAAAGGATTACTTTACCCACGCGGCTGGCCGCAAAAAGAAGATAAAGAAAAAAATCCCGAGGAAATGGCGCTAGCGAAATTAACTGGCTGGCATACGCTACGCCTCACGCTAGAAAAAGCTGGGCTCGCCGACGAATGGCGGCTAATTGCTACCACCGCCTTAGACGGTAATCCAAGCTTACTGGACGATATTGCTTGGATACTTAGCGTGTATAAAGAGGATGACGAAGTACGCCAACAACTCAATGGCCTTGCACTTCCATCAAAAGGCAAAATGATTGAAGCGTTGCTTGATATACGCTTTGACAAGTTCCACGCGCTATCGCTCAAAGCCTTACGCCAAATTGTGCCCTACATGGCGCTGCAACAGCGTTACGACGAAGCTTGTGTAAGCGCTGGCTATCACCATAGCCAGCAGTTTAAAGTGGGTAGTGGCACGGCCAAATTGCTGCCCTCGCTATATAAAAATCGCGATAAAACCGGGCGCATGTTGTTCAACGGTGACATGAACGACATCCCCAAAAACCCGGTGGTACTCCGCTCCCTTAACCAAGCGCGCAAAGTGCTCAATGCGTTAATAAAAAAATACGGTTCGCCGCATGCAGTACATGTGGAGCTGGCGCGGGAATTGTCCAAGCCTTTTGATGAGCGGCGCGATATTGCCAAAGAACAAGAAGCGTTTCGCGTGCGCAATGCCGCTGATAAAACTAAGTTCGTCGAAACATTTAGCATCATCGGTGCACCAAAGGGTAAAGACTTTGAAAAATTTAGGCTCTACAACGAGCAGAGTGGTAAGTGCGCTTATTCAGTTGCGCCCCTCGACGTGCAACGCTTGTTTGAGGAAGGCTATGTAGAAGTTGACCATGTTTTGCCTTATTCCCGCAGCTTTGATGACAGTAAAAGTAATAGGGTTTTGGTGCTCACTAGAGAAAACCGTAACAAAGGCAACCGCACGCCTTACGAATATTTAGATGGCGCAAGCAATAGCCCAGCGTGGCGCAATTTTGTGGCCTTTGTGGAATCGAATAAGCAATTTCGACAAGCCAAACGCATGCGTTTACTGCGTAAAGACTTTGACGCAAAAGCATCGGCCGAATTTCGTGAGCGCAACTTAAACGACACCCGCTACATCTGCAAATTTTTCAAAAATCAAATTGAGCAGTTTCTGCAGCTTGCCCCAACCAGTGAAGAACGCCGCTGTGTGGTGCTTTCCGGCCAAATGACCGCGTTTTTGCGCGCTCGCTGGGGCTTTATTAAGGTGCGCGAGGCTAATGACCGCCATCACGCCTTAGATGCCGTAATCGTTGCTGCCTGCAGCCATGGCATGGTCAAACGCTTATCAGATTATTCCCGCCGCAAAGAACTGCGCCAGGTGCGCGATGGTTTTGTAGATGTGGAAACCGGCGAAATCATCAATCCTGCCATGCATCAACAATTACACGAACACTTTCCGCAACCGTGGGCCTACTTTCGCGAAGAAGTGGAAGCGCGGCTAAAAATGGATAACGTGGAAATGATGCGGGCAGAATTGACGCGACTCGGCAACTACGATGCGACAGCGCTTGCTAATGCAAAACCATTATTTGTGTCCCGTGCGCCGCAACGGCGTAGCGGCGGCGCCGCTCACAAAGAAACCGTATACAGCCAACCGGAACGCTTGATAAAAGACGGTAGTGTGACCGAAAAAGCATCGCTTGCCAGCCTTACCATGGCCGACCTTGACCGCATGGTTGACCCAAACCGCAACGTAAAACTCTATGCGGCTATACGGGCTGAGATGGTGGCGCACGGCGGTAAGGGCGACAAGGCGTTCCCCAAAGGCAGCGTGTTTCGTAAGCCTGGCTACGACGATTACTCGGTAGGCCCTATCGTGCGCACCGTGACGTTGGTTATCGACAAACTCACCGGCATACCGGTGCGCGGCGGCATTGCTAAAAACGACACCATGCTGCGGGTGGATGTATTCAGTAAGGCAGGTAAGTTTCATCTCGTGCCAGTGTATGTGCATCATCGGGCGATGGGGTTGCCGAATCGGGCGATTTTGGCATTTAAAGACGAGTCTGAATGGACATTGATTGACGATACTTTCGCTTGGTGTTTTTCGCTTTATCCGAATGATTTGGTTGTAGTACAACAAAAAAACAAGGCTGCTATCGTTGGCTACTATTCATCGTGCCATCGTGGTACTGGCAACCTAAATTTATGGGCTATTGATCGAAAAAACACAGTTGGCAAGAACGGCATGATAGAAGGAATAGGTGTCAAAACAGCGGTTTCGCTTGAAAAGTTCCACGTAGATGTTTTAGGCAATAACTTCCCCGCCGCTTGGGCATCCCGCCGTGGTCTGGCGTAGCGTTGTCATCAACCAACCCGCCAAACTCAAGCGCGAGCACTTCGCACTGGTGGTGGAGCAAGCGCAATCCGCCCGCGTGCCGTTTGAAGATATTGCGGTAATTGTGCTGCATCACCGCGAAATAACTATCACCCATCCAGTACTGTCTGCGTGCGCCGAATACGGCATTGGGCTATTTTCAACGGGCGACAATCACCAGCCCAATGGTGTGTTTATTCCCTACCTCGCGCATAGCCGCGCCACCCGCATGATGCGCCTGCAATTGGCGATTGATAAGCCGTTGGCTAAGCGTACGTGGGCGGAAATTATAAAAACTAAAATTAACAACCAAGCTATTTGCCTTCAGCTTACAAACGCCAAGCATGTTGAAAAATTAGCCTCACACGCGCGGCGCGTGCGGTCGGGCGACCCAGATAATTTAGAAGCGCAGGCCAGTGCCATTTATTTTCGGGCGCTGTTTGGCGCCAGCTTTGACCGATCACAAATGGGTTGGGTAAACGCGGCGCTTAATTACGGCTACGCTATTTTTCGCGGTGCCATTGCGAGGGGCTTGGTAGCACACGGCTTCTTGCCTAGCCTTGGGTTATTCCACCGCAGTGAACAAAACGCCTTTAATTTGGCGGATGATGTGATTGAGCCATTCCGTGCAGTGGTTGACTTACATGTGGCAACCAGTAAACCCGCCGATAACAGCAGCGAGCTTACGCCGCAACACAAGGCCGCATTGGTTGCTTTGTTAAATGTTGATGTTGTCATGCTGCGCGGCACGATGTCGTGTCTATCGGCGATTGAATATACTATTGAATCATTAGCGCGCATTTATGAACCCGCAGGTAAGTCAAATGAGAAAAGTATCCTTGCGCCCGCACTCGAATTACCGCAATTAATCGCTTTGCAGCAAAACACCCGCGAAATGTAACGTCATGAGCCTAACCACGAGGCGCTTTATGCGGCTATTGGTATTTTTTGATTTGCCAGTAGTTGCCAAAGCCGACCGCCACGCCTACACCGTGTTTCGGCGATTCTTGCTGAACGATGGCTACGATATGCTGCAATTTTCTGTATATGGACGCATATTAAACGGTGCCGATGCCGAACAAAAACATATGCAACGGTTAATTACAAACCTGCCGCCCGCTGGCTCAGTGCGCGTGTTGAGCGTGACGGAAAAGCAATTTGCGTCGATGAAAATACTGGTTGGCCTGCCGCTTTTTCAAGAAAAAACGGTCAGTCATCAGCAAATGCTGCTGTTTTAATACCTGTTTTTGAAAATGAAAAACCCGCAAGATTCAAGAACCATGCGGGTTTCCATTGAGACGATTATAGCTTTCCGGGGTGAGAGCGGGAGCTACAACAATTTAACGCCTCAAATGATCGCGCTGCAGATTATAGCTTTCCGGGGTGAGAGCGGGAGCTACAACGCCGTCACCTTCGCATAACAATTTAGGAGTATTATAGCTTTCCGGGGTGAGAGCGGGAGCTACAACTCGATAGAGATGCGGTCACGCGCCACGCGCATTATAGCTTTCCGGGGTGAGAGCGGGAGCTACAACGTCTCGATGACGGTATCTAAAGCCGGTCGTATTATAGCTTTCCGGGGTGAGAGCGGGAGCTACAACTTTGCGTTGTGCGCTGCTGTTTTGCGGCCGATTATAGCTTTCCGGGGTGAGAGCGGGAGCTACAACTCGTTACTTGGGTATTACGCAAGACGGTTAATTATAGCTTTCCGGGGTGAGAGCGGGAGCTACAACAAATTCCCGCCAATTTTTACGCCATGATTGATTATAGCTTTCCGGGGTGAGAGCGGGATCTACAACTTGCACCGCCGCCACGCTATAGTAGCTCT
This sequence comes from Betaproteobacteria bacterium, assembly GCA_031409495.1. Classification (GTDB taxonomy): domain Bacteria; phylum Pseudomonadota; class Gammaproteobacteria; order Burkholderiales; family Usitatibacteraceae; genus JANMDR01. The sequence goes on along the minus strand of JANNXI010000234.1, from coordinate 30 downwards.
GATTATAGCTTTCCGGGGTGAGAGCGGGAG
>JANNXI010000233.1:0-26292 GCA_031409495.1 Betaproteobacteria bacterium | reverse complement strand
TGCGTACAAAAGCAAAATTACGTGCGGCAGCCAATGAACACATGGAGATGCTAGACAGATCGCCTGAACGTGTTATCGCTTACTTTCAAGATCGCAGAGTGCGTTATGCGGCTTGATACTTCATTGGGCCGGAGCAATAAGCTTGAACACCTACATCGAAGCGGAGCTAGAACGGCTTGAAACTATGCAGCCCTTGCGGCCAGAACGGGATACCGTTTTACCGGGTTTGAATGCACTGTTGCACTCAACGGTGATATAGCCCAAGCGGATTCAATAAATAAAATGCCTGGAGACACCCTAAAATAGGGCATCTCCAGGCACTTCAATACTGCGAAAAATCAACTAATTCTGATGCTTCGCATCATCCAACAAAGCATCGTCAATCAGCTTTGATAGCTTAATCCCATTATCAATAGACCCATCGAATTCAAAGTTTAGCGCCGGTGCTGCGCGAATTGTTAGGCGTTTGGCAATGGCTGAGCGTAAAAAACCCGCTGCGGCATTTAGCCCGGCTAAGCAAGAATCCGCTTTTTTCGCATCGCCGAAGGTGGTAAAAAACACCTTGGCGTGCGACACGTCGCGGGCTACTTCTACGTCAGTAATGGTCACCATGAGTACGCGGGGGTCGCGTAGTTCTAGGCGAATTATTTCTGATAATTCTTTTTGGATTTGATCCGCAATTTTGCGGTTTCTAGCGTCGCTGGCCATCGTGATTTACGTAACTTAGCGTTTAGGCTAAGGTACGTGCAACCTCAGTAGTCTCGAACGATTCAACCACGTCGCCTACTTCAACGTCGGCAAAGCCTTTTAGCGATAAGCCGCATTCAAAGCCGAGTTTCACTTCTTTTACGTCGTCTTTAAAGCGTTTTAAGGAATCTAGCTCACCCGTGAACACGATAATGCCGCCGCGTAACAAGCGCACGGTGGAGCCGCGCTTGATGGAGCCATCGGTTACGTAACAACCTGCCACTGCGCCCACTTTAGAAATCTTAAATACGGTACGGACTTCAACTTGGCCGAGTACAGTTTCTTTAATTTCTGGTGCTAGCAAGCCTGATAGTGCGTTCTTCACGTCATCTACTGCTTCGTAAATGATGGTGTAGTAGCGCACTTGCACGCCAGCTGATTCGATCATCTTACGGGCGCTGGCGTCAGCGCGCGTGTTAAAGCCGATGATGATGGCTTTGGATGCCACGGCTAAGTTCACGTCAGAATCGCTAATGCCGCCCACCGCTGCATGTACCACTTGTACGCGCACTTCCGGCGTAGATAACTTGCCTAGCGCATGTGCCAAGCCCTCGTAGGAGCCTTGTACGTCAGATTTAATAATGACGGTGAGTGATTTAGCCGCACCTTCGCCCATGCTGTCGAAACCGTTTTCAAGCTTGATGGCTTGTGCTTTAGCAAGCTTCACGTCACGGAATTTACCTTGGCGGAATAGGGCGATTTCACGGGCTTTACGCTCATCGTTAAGCACCATTACGTCGTCACCAGCGCCCGGCACATCCGTCAAACCTTGTACTTCTACTGGAATAGATGGGCCAGCTTCGTTTACTGGCTTGCCGCTTTCGTCGGTCATGGCGCGCACACGGCCTGATACCGCACCGGCTAGCAACATATCGCCTTTTTTCAGCGTGCCTGACTTCACCAAAATAGTGGCAACTGGGCCGCGACCTTTGTCCAAACGCGCTTCGATAACTACGCCGCGCGCTGGGCCGGTTTTTACAGCCTTAAGGTCAAGCACTTCGGCGCGCAATAAAATCGCGTCGAGCAAATCATCAATACCTTGGCCAGTTTTGGCTGATACGTGTTGGAACATCACGTCGCCGCCGTATTCTTCTGGCAGTACGTCGTTTGCCACTAATTCTTGCTTCACGCGGTCTGGGTTAGCACCGGGCTTGTCCATTTTATTGATGGCTACAATCATCGCCACGTTTGCGGCTTTGGCGTGCGCAATCGCTTCTTTGGTTTGCGGCATGACGCCGTCGTCGGCAGCTACGACTAAAACAACGATGTCAGTTATCTGTGACCCGCGCGCGCGCATGGCCGTAAAGGCTTCATGGCCGGGGGTGTCAAGGAAGCTGATCACGCCCTTCGGTGTCGTGACGTGATAAGCGCCAATGTGCTGCGTAATGCCGCCTGCCTCTCCAGACGCCACACGGGAGGTGCGGATATAGTCGAGCAGTGAAGTTTTACCATGGTCGACGTGACCCATGATGGTTACAACCGGAGGGCGCGTTTCGGCTACTTGATCGCCCGCGTCTGCGGCATCGGCCAAATACGCGTCTGGATCTTGTGCTTTAGCGGCTTTAGCGTTGTGACCCATTTCTTCCACGATAATCATCGCAGTGTCTTGGTCGAGCACTTGGTTAATGGTAACCATACTGCCCATTTTCATAAGCGTTTTGATTACTTCAGCGGCCTTCACAGCCATTTTGGCGGCTAGTTCTGCAACGGTAATGGTTTCTGGTACGGCAACGTCGTAAACGATCGCTTCTGTCGGCACCACAAAGTTAGTTGCTACATCACCATGTTGCGAATGACCGCGACCCTTCGGGTTACGCCACGCATCACGCCCACCCGACGTGTCGCCACGGGTTTTCATGGTGCGGCGCTTGGCGGCATCATCAGTCCATGTGGATGTTTTTGTGGCAACTGGCTTTTTAACAACCTTTTTCGCATCTTTGTCCGCCGGTTTAGCGGCTGGGCGATGCAAAGTGCCTTCAGTTGTTTTGGTTGCGGGTGCACCGGCTACAGGCGCTACGACGACTGGCTTCGGCTCGGGCTTTGCAAATGATACGCGCGCACCGATACGTGGGCGATTTGGGTCGTCAGCACCCATCGGCAACACAGCAGTTTGTGCAGCACCCATCGGGCGTGGTGCAACTTCAGGCTTGGCTTTTTTAATAACGCGGCCACCTGGTGCAGTAGAAGCAGCGGGCGCAACCTCAGCCACAGCCAAGGGTGTTGCGGGCGCATCTGCCACTGGTGGTGCTGCGACGATAACCACTTCGGGCGTTGCCGATGCGTCAGCGCTTGCTGCGACGCCGCTTTTACGGGCAAGTTGGGCTTTTTTCTCGCCATCCAGTTTGGCTTTGGCTTCAGCTTGTTTTGCCAGTAAGGCCGATTGACGCTCCTCTTCTAAGCGACGCTTCGCAATTTCACTTTCGTCAATCACAGATACGGGGGCGCTAGTGACAATAGCTTGTATCGGCGCTGGATCAGCAGATACCGGTGCGGCAGCGGGGCTGCCTTCAACCTTTAGGAAAGTGCGCTTTTTACGCACTTCAACCTGAATGGTGCGCGCTTTACCCGTGGCGTCTGGACGCTTAATTTCGGTAGTTTGCTTGCGGGTTAAGGTGATTTTTTTATTCTCATCCTTGTGGCCGTGCGCAATTTGTAAGTAGGAAAGTAGCTGCGTTTTATCCGCTTCGGTAAGCGAATCATTTGCAGATGCTTTAGCCACGCCGGCAGCAGACAACTGCTCGAGCAGCATAGCTTCAGAGAGTTTAAGTTCTTGCGAGAATTGAGCGACAGTAGATTGAGCCATTTGATACCTGTTTTTCTAGTGACATGCGAAGCACATCGATTAAAGCGGAATGCAATAAAAGCAATGCAATAACGGGACTGCAATCAGTGCCAGTGGTAAAAACGGCACTATTGATCGGGCGATAAATTTCAAAATAAGATAAAAATGAAGATGCGTCCCGTCAAAATAAGTTACATAAATGTGTTACACAAAGTTCGGGTAAGTTTTTAAGACTCAGCAAACCAAGGTGCTCGCGCGGTCATGATGAGCGTTTTTGCACGCGCTTCATCAACACCGGTAAATTCAGTTAGCTCGTCGATATCCAAATTGGCTAAATCTTCCATGGTACGCACGCCTTTAAGCGCTAAGCTATGCGCGACAGTTTCGTCCATCCCGTCCATGGTTTTTAAATCTTCTTCGGCGTTTTCCATGGTTTCTTCAGACTTAATCGCGTCGGTTAAGAGCGCGCTATTTGCACGGCGACGTAGCTCTTCCACGGTTTCTTGATCAAAATCTTCGATTTCTAGCATTTCAGCTAGCGGCACGTACGCCACTTGCTCAAGCGAGGTGAAGCCTTCGGCCACCAAGATACCCGCTACGTCTTCATCCACATCCAAACGCGCAACAAACATAGCGCGCGTGGTATCAGTTTCAGCGCTGCTACGAGTTTGCGCTTCGGTTTGCGTCATGATATTAAGCTGCCAGCCGGTCAGCTCTGAAGCTAGGCGCACGTTTTGCCCCAAGCGACCAATGGCCAAAGCCAATTGATCTTCTTCAACAACTACATCCATGCTGTGTTTTTCTTCGTCCAAAATAATCGAAGAAACTTCAGCCGGTGCGAGGGAGTTAATCACAAACTGCGCTGGATCAGCCGACCATAAAATAATATCTACGCGTTCACCCGCGAGCTCGCTAGATACGCCTTGCACGCGCGAGCCGCGCATGCCCACGCAGGTGCCCACTGGATCAACCCGAGGGTCGTTTGACTTCACGGCAATTTTTGCGCGTTGACCAGGATCCCGTGCGGCCGCTTTAATCTCAAGCAAACCTTCCTCGATTTCTGGCACTTCAAGCTCAAACAACTTCATGATAAATTCAGGCGAAATGCGCGACAAAATAAGTTGCGGCCCACGAATTTCACGTTCAATTTTTAGCAAATAAGCACGTACTCGGTCGCCCACACGCAAATTTTCTTTTGGAATCGTCTGATCACGGCGTAATACGGCTTCAATACGGCCTGATTCCACAATAATATTGCCGCGCTCAATACGTTTAATGGTACCGGTAACGAGGCTTTCGTCACGCGCCAAAAAGTCATTCAAAATTTGCTCGCGCTCGGCATCACGAATTTTTTGCAAGATCACTTGCTTTGCGGCTTGTGCGCCAATACGGCCAAATTCAGCCGGTTCTAGTGGCTCTTCGATAATATCGCCAAGTTCTAAATTCTCACCGCGCTCTGGCGCGTCGGTCATCGCGATTTGACGTGAAGGCTCTTCGTGGTCGAAGTCTTCGACAACCGTCCAGCGGCGGAAGGCTTGATTTTCGCCAGTTTGACGATCGATGGCTACACGCACATCCACGTCAGTTTCAAAGCGCTTTTTTGTGGCGGAGGCTAACGCCATCTCGAGGGCCATAAAAATGGTTTCGCGCGCTACGCTCTTTTCACGTGCCAGTGCGTCAACCAATAATAAAATTTCTTTGCTCATAATAGTCCCCTACAAATCCTGTGATAAATCTGGTATTAACTTCGCGCGTTCAATATCTGCAAATTCCACCGTAAGTGTGGGGATTGCTTTAATTTTTGCGGCTGCTTTGGCTTTTTTAAACGCCGTTTTAGTGCCTGCCGTTGCTACTACAGCTACTTCAACTACTGGTTCCGCTGCCGCTTTTTTGGCCGCCAACTTAGCAACTTTTGCATCATGCTTTTCATCGGGATGTAGCGAGAACGTAACGTTGGAGTCGGTTGATGAAATAATATCGCCAGCAAATTTCTTGCGGCCGCCCACAGTTTTATTTAATCTGACCGTCACGCCGCAGCCTACAAAACGCACAAAATCAGCAACTTTGCGCAATGGACGATCAAGGCCGGGTGACGAAACTTCTAAGCGCTCGTAGTCAATACTTTCAACCATAAATACGCGGCTTAAGTGGTTGCTAACGGTCGCGCAATCTTCAACTACGATGCCGTTTGGTGTATCAATAAAAATACGTAACGTGCCGCGTGCCGAACGCTCAAGATCAACTAGCTCGTAGCCTAAGCTTTCGAGTGATTCTTCAATAAACTGTTCGAGATCTTGCGCCAAAGTGCTGGTTTCTTTCAATAAATCAGTGGAATGCTGCTGGTGCGTCGTCGCGGTTACTTACACAAAATACGCGTTAACTGGCCAAGTCCTGCAGCGCTAAATTCAAGATTCACAGCGTGCGTGCATCAAAGCGACGGCACAAATAAAAAATGGGCAAACTGCCCATTTTACTGCGCGGTAAACAAAAACGGTGTTTTTGAACGCGTTTAAGCCTATCCACCTGCTGCACAATCCGCGAACAATAACACAAGGCGCACTTTTACGAAAGGTGCAGGGCAACGATACCTATAAGTTGCGCCAGCCTAAGTCGTTAAATTGCAACATCAAAACACCTATTTTGGAACCGTATCAACAAACGAGGTGCGCGTTTCAAGCCGCTCTACCCAAGCCTTTAGGTTAGGGTAAGTGGCGCGCCAAGCAAATTCTGGTAAGCGGAACTCCAACCACAAAAGCCCGCAAGCCAGAGCTATATCACCGAGTAAGGGTGTTTCAGCGCTAAAGTACTTGCGTTCACCCAGATCCCGCGCGGCAGCGGCGGTACCGGCATCAATTTTTGCAGCTTGCCGGACTAACCAGTCCGCACTTTGGCGGTCCGCCGGGCGCTTACGTTCTAGAAAAATCGTCACACCCGCATCGGTAATGCCATCGCCCAATGCTTCAAGGCGCTTAACTAGCGCACGTTCACGGCCACCTTCAGGCAATAGGCGTGAAACTGGCGTAATGCCGTCTAGGTATTCGCAAATTACGCGAGAATCATAAAGCGCCAAGCCGTCGTCCAGCACTAATACCGGTACTTTGGTGAGTGGGTTATATAGCCCAACAGATGTTTCTGCGTTCCATACATTTTCTTCGACAAAGTCACAGTCAATGCGCTTTTCAGCCATGACGACGCGAACTTTACGGGCGTAAGGGCTGGTGTAGGAAGCAACTAGTTTCATTTTGGCGCTTAAAAAATTTGTTTTTGGACGCAGATTGTAGCACTGTCATGTCGAACAAATGGTGGTTTTACTGTATTTCATCGGGTAACGCGAGGGATTTCCCTTCATTCGGCGGTGCTCTATATGGGTTGTGCTGATCTCGGCCATTCCGGAGGCCATGCAAAGCGGGTGTCGTGATACCATTCGCGCATAAATCCACCTGATCTGCGAAAAATTGCCATGACAAATTCTGCTCCTTTGCCTGCTGCGTCTAAGCCTAGCGACTTGGCTGCCTCCACGCTTAACGCGCTCGTCGCACTATCCCCGCTAGATGGCCGCTATGCATCAAAAACTGCGCCTTTGCGCGCGTTTTTTAGCGAATTTGCGCTCACTAAATTTCGCGTTTTTGTGGAAGTTGAGTGGCTTATTGCGTTGAGCATGCATCCAGAGATTGCCGAATTTAGACCGTTTTCAGCCGATGCTATCGCACGATTAAGGTCGGTTGCCGCAAACTTTTCGGTAGATGACGCCGCGGCATGCAAAGCCATTGAAGCTAAAACCAATCATGACGTGAAAGCTGTTGAATATTGGTTAGTGGCCCGGTTTGCAGATGATGCTGAAATCAGTGCTGCAAAAAGCTTTATCCATTTTGCCTGCACTTCGGAAGACATTAATAACTTATCGCATGGGCTCATGCTTTCTGGCGCGCGTGACCAAGTGTTGGTGCCAGCTATTGCAAAAATTGAAGTGCAATTGCAAGCTATCGCGCTGCAACACGCCAGCCTGGCCATGCTCGCGCATACGCATGGGCAGCCCGCTACCCCGACCACGTTAGGTAAAGAATTTGCCAATGTGCTGCAGCGCGTGCGTCATGCGCGTGCGGGCATTGAGAGGGTTATTATTTTAGGTAAAATTAATGGAGCGGTTGGCAACTACAACGCCCATTTAAGCGCTTATCCAGCGATTGACTGGCCGGCATTTGCACAACAATTTGTGGAATCGCTAGGCTTAAGTTTTAATGCCTATACGACTCAAATTGAGCCACACGATTATATGGCTGAGCTGTTTGATGCAACCGCGCGGCTTAACACTATTCTCATTGATTTAGCGCGTGACATCTGGGGTTATATTTCAATGGGATACTTCACGCAACGGGTGAAGGCGGGCGAAATTGGTTCATCGACCATGCCGCACAAAGTAAATCCGATTGACTTTGAAAATGCCGAGGGTAATTTTGGTCTAGCCAATGCTGTGCTCCGGCACATGGCTGAAAAATTGCCCGTATCTCGTTGGCAGCGTGACTTAACCGATTCCACCGTGCTGCGCAATATGGGTGTCGCCATGGGCTATAGTACTTTGGCGTATGAAGCATTGAGCCGTGGCTTAGATAAATTACAAGCCAATGCGCCGAAAATTACCGCGCACTTACAACAAAGCTTGGATGTGCTGGCTGAGCCAATTCAAACGATTATGCGTAAACACAATGTTGCAAATGCTTATGAGCAATTGAAGGAGTTAACGCGCGGTAAAGGTGGAATTGACGCTGAAGGATTGGCTAGTTTTATTGCAGGCTTAGAGATTCCGCTGGAAGATAAAGCACTGCTCCAAGCACTGACGCCTGCTACTTACATTGGCTTGGCGGTAGCGTTAGCGGAGAACGTTAATAACAATGAGGCCGCTTAAGCCAAGGCGTTAAATTTAAGCGCCATCGTTATGAGGCCTAGTTGAGTCCTTAGATGCGCATGCGTTAGTTATAAAATACATCGTAGGCATAGCGCATGATTAATGCGCCCATCACCGCTAGAAACGCCACACGAATGAACTTGGCCCCTTTTTTTAAAGCCAAACGTGCGCCCAATAGACTCCCCGCCACGTTGCACACTGCCATTGGAATAGCGAGTTCATAAATGACATTGCCGGTGTAAGCAAAGTAGGTGAGAGCTGAAAAATTGGTGGTAATGTTAATTACCTTGGCACTTGCTGAAGCCACCATGAATTGAAAGCCCAGCAGCCCGATAAAGGCAAAAATTAGGAAACTGCCCGTGCCTGGCCCAAAAAAGCCTTCGTAAAAGCCAAGCACCGCGCCAATGCCGATGCTTATAATTTTTTCAGTCGATGGCGTGCGGCTTGGCGCGTGTAGGGCACCTAAGTCCTTGCGAATAAATGTGTAGACTGCCACGCAAATCAGTAACACCAATATCACTGGCTTTAAAATCTGTGGATTGATCAGCGACACCACGCGTGCGCCTAAAAACGCAAATATGGCGGCGCATAGCGCAGCGGGCAAAATCGACGCCCACGGCACGGCAACTTTCCGGGTAATTTGCCACAACGCCACGCTGGTGCCCGCAAGTGAAGCTAATTTGTTGGTGCCAAACACGCTAGCGATTGGTGCGCCTGGCAACATGATCAACATTGCAGGCACTTGAATTAAGCCGCCGCCGCCAACAATGGCATCCACAAATCCGGCAAAAAAAGCTGCCGTGCAAAGCACGGCAGTAGTCGTTTCAAACATTAAATATCAAACTTAGAGGGTGTAATTACTTTGCGACCTTCTCAATGGCTTTTTCTACAGCAACGGGTGCCAGTGCAGCAGCTGTAGGCTTGGCTTCAGGCACTTTGCCGCCGATCACATCAATAAGTTCTACTTCAAACATCAAGGTTGAGTTAGCCGGAATTAAACCGCCGCCCACATCTTGTGCGCCGTAGCCCAGTTGCGGTGGAATTAACAAAATACGTTGTCCGCCCACTTGCATTCCCGGCACGCCTTGATCCCAGCCCTTGATGACTTTGCCTACGCCAATCATGGTGCTAAATGGTGTGCCGCGGTCTTTTGAGCTATCAAATTTTTTGCCTTTGCCATCTGGCTTGGTCGCGTCATACAACCAGCCAGTGTAGTGCATCAACACGGCGCGATTGGTTTCTGCAAGCTTGCCTTTGCCAAACTGTATGTCGTGCGTAATTAGTGCATTTACCACTAGCGGGATTTTAAATTGCACTGGATTCACGGTGGGCATTTTTTCTGGCGATGGTTTTCCAGTGGCCGATGCTTGCACTTCGGCGGCAATTTTATCTGCCCGTTCGGCCATCGTTTGTGCTGCTACGCAATGGCTGTAGGTGGCAGTAAATAGGGCAATTACGGCCATATTTAGAACGTTATTTTTAGTGCTAAACATCAATATTACTCCTTTTGAAAAATCAAAAAATGGAACTAGACCTGCAAACACAAATACTTAATTTCTAAAAAATCTTCAATGCCGTATTTTGAGCCTTCGCGCCCGAGCCCGGATTGCTTAATGCCGCCGAACGGTGCCACTTCATTTGAAAATGCACCAGTGTTGACGCCCACCATGCCGCTTTCTAGCGCCTCGCCTACACGAAAAACACGGCCAACATCGCGGCTGTAAAAATAAGCCGCTAAACCAAACTCAGTCGCATTGGCAAGCTTTATGGCTTCAGCTTCTGACTCAAATTTAAACAACGGTGCCACCGGACCAAAGGTTTCTTCACGCGCTACTTTCATGGCGGACGTAACGCCGGTTAAAACCGTGGGTGTGAAAAATAGTGCGCCTGCGGCATGACTCGTGCCGCCTGTAGTGATGGTGGCGCCGAGGGCAACGGCATCTGCTACATGGCTTTGCACCTTTTCAATTGCGGCGGCGTCAATGAGCGGCCCCACATTGGTGCCCGGCGTGGTACCTGCGCCCACTTTCAAGGTGCGCGCTTTTGCGTCGAGCTTTTTTGCAAACGCATCATACACGCCAGCCTGCACATAAATACGATTTGCGGATACACAAGTTTGCCCGGCGTTGCGAAATTTGGCGTTCATCAAGCCATCCACGGCGGCATCTAAATCCGCATCGTCAAATACGATAAACGCAGCGTTGCCGCCAAGTTCTAGCGATAGTTTTTTAATCGTAGGCGCGCACTGCCGCATGAGTATGCGGCCCACTTCGGTTGATCCTGTAAACGACAATTTACGCACAATTGGGTTTGCACACATTTCTTGGCCAATAGCAGGTGCTGACGCTGCCGCACCTGTAACCACATTGAGCACACCCTTGGGCAGGCCGGCGCGGTTGGCCAATTCCATCAACGCTAGGGTCGATAACGGTGTTTGTTCCGCAGGCTTAATCACCATCGTACAGCCAGCCGCTAATGCCGCGCCAGCCTTGCGAGTGAGCATGGCGCTCGGAAAATTCCAGGGTGTGATTGCGGCAGTAACGCCAATGGGTTGCTTCATCACCAGCAAACGTTTATCAGCCATGTGCGGGGGAATCACATCTCCATAAATGCGTCGCCCTTCTTCGGCAAACCACTCAATAAATGATGCGCCGTAAAGGATTTCACCCTTCGCTTCAGCAATGGGTTTGCCTTGTTCTGCTGTTAAAATGGCCGCTAAATCGTCTACATTGGCGACGATTAAATCAAACCATCTGCGTAAAATAATAGCGCGATTTTTTGCAGTTAGCGCCCTCCACGCAGGCAAAGCCGCGTTTGCCGCCGCAATGGCGCGCGCCGTTTCAAGGGAGCCCATATCCGGCACATGCGCAATGATGTCGCCCGTTGCTGGGTTGTTTACGGCAAATGTCAGGTGTGATTCTGCTTGCTGCCACGCGCCGTCAATCAATGCGGCGCTTTGTAATAGCAGCGGATCTTTTAGGGTCGGTGCAGCGGCGGTAAAATTGCTTAATGCGGGTTTCATATTTAGCTTATCTGGTTTGCTTAGCAATACTAAGCTCGGGAGGGATTTACGGCAACCCACGATTTTACGCCTTTGGCGCGATTGTTGCGCGTCGATAGTGAGGATGACGCCAATACGGTCGCAATTTAAATGGGCAGCAGAGTAAACTATTGGAATCACAGCTTCAATAGCAAAGGTGAAAAACACCCAGCGGATTAGGTATGCCAAACAGTTAACTGTTGCGTTATGTGTTTGGTTGACCAAGTTGTGAAGATGTTTTGTGGAATAACTATACAAATTAGGAAGGGTAAATCATGAGACAAAACGGAACGGCTCAGTTGCACCGTACCTTGCACCGCATGGCCTTGATTGTTGTTGGGGCGGCTGTGCTAGCCGGCGCCATGGCCGCTTCGGCCTTCGACGTATCGCGCTTATCAGCGATTAGCGAGCAGGATGCAGGCTCTGGATTACGCCAAGCGCTTGCAGAGGGCACACGCTTTGCGGTGGATAGCTTGGGCAAGGAAAACGGATTTTTAGATAACGACAAAGTACGCATACCGCTACCCAACGCCTTACAAAAAGCTGAAAAAGCGATGAAGATATTGGGTAAAGACAAAGAGATTAAAGATTTAGCGCTTAAAATGAACCGCGCAGCGGAATTGGCAGTCATTGAAGCTAGGCCGATTTTTGCCGATGCGTTAAAGCAGATGACGATTCAAGACGCTAAGAAAATTCTAACCGGCGGTGACACCTCGGGTACCGAATATTTTAAAGAAAAAACCACGGAAGTCTTACGGCAAAAATTTCGCCCCATTGTCGGAAAAGTAACTGAAAAATTAGCACTAGCCGTACAATACAACGCGCTCGCAGCGCAAGGAAAGCAGCTTGGATTAGTCAAAGGCAATGAAACATCAGTAGAAGATTTTGTTACCGAAAAAGCGTTAGCTGGTTTGTTTTTTATGGTGGCCGAAAAAGAACGCGCCATTCGCAAAGACCCTATAGGCCAAGCCAGTGGCATATTGCAAAAAGTGTTTGGCGCTTTAAAATAGTTTGTAAGCTAATTTTTAATTTTAGAAGGCATTTATAATGCAAAAAAATAGACGGTTTTCAACGCGGTGGCTCGCTGCTTCAACCCTGATGGCGCTAGGCCTAGCCGTCACAGCGGCAACGCCAACCACCGCCGCAACCCTAAAATGGGCAAGCCAAGGCGATGCGTCTACCCACGACCCCCACGCCCAAAACGAATCGTTCAATAACCAAATGAACGGCCAAATTTACGAACAGCTGCTAACCCGCGATAAATCCATGAATCTTGTGCCGTGTCTAGTCACGGCATGGAAACAAACATCCCCCACCACTTGGGTTTTTAATATGCGCAAAGGGGTTAAGTTTCATGATGGTTCGGCGCTAAAAGTAGAAGATTTAATGTATTCCGTTGAGCGTTCCGCCATGCCGACGTCAAACATGAAAGACTATGGTCTAGCGTTAGGCAAGCCTACAAAAATTGACGACAATACCTTCCAACTCACTACGCCCGTGCCCAATCCCGTACTGCCAGACATGATTGGCAGCGGCAATATTTTCATCATGAGCAAAGCCTGGGCTGAAAAAAATGGCGTGGCAAAACCGCAAGATTTCGCTTCAAAAGAAGAAACCTTTGCCGTGCGTAACGCCATGGGCACAGGGCCATACATGCTGGTGTCGCGTGAGCCGGATGTAAAAACGGTGCTTAAGCAAAATACCGCGTGGTGGGGCATAAAAGAAGGCCGTTTTACAGGAAACGTCACCGATGTTATCTATCGTCCTATTAAGTCAGCCCCTACGCGCGTAGCGGCATTATTGACTGGCGAAGTTGATTTTATTCTCGATCCGCCGGTACAAGATATTCAAAAGTTGAAGGCTGATCCAAAATTAAAAATATACGAAGGCGCTGAAAACCGCATCATCTTTATCGGCATGGACCAAGCCCGCGAAGAGTTATTGTATTCAAACGTAAAAGGAAAAAACCCGTTCAAAGACAAGCGCGTGCGTATGGCGCTATATCAAGCGGTGGATGTTGAAGCTATTAAAACTTCCGTCATGCGCGGCTTATCGATACCTAGTGCCATCACGCTATCGGCACCTGAACGTGCAGGCGTGCCTAAAAGCTTTGATAAGCGCCATCCGCTTGATCTCGTAAAAGCGAGGGCCTTGCTCGCGGAAGCTGGTTATCCAAATGGTTTTGAAGTATCAATGGATTGCCCGAACGATCGCTACATAAACGATGAAAAAATTTGTATTGCCCTAGCGGGAATGTGGGCAAAAATTGGCGTCACGCTAAAAGTAAACGCCATTACTAAAGCCAACTATTTCCCTAAAATCCAAAAGCTTGACACCAGCATGTATTTGTTAGGTTGGGGTGGCGCAACGACGGATGCGATGTTTACCCTAAAACCCGTGTTGCACAGCCGCACGCCAAGTGCCGGTGAATACAATCGTGGTAACTACAAGGTACCAGCCCTTGACGCATTGATCGTAAAAGCCGAAGGCGAAATGAACCCGAAAGTGCGTCAAGAATTTATCAACCAAGCTATGCAAATCCACCACGATGAAGTGCTGCACATCCCATTACATCGCCAGATGATTCCATGGGCCTCCAATAAGAAAGTAACCGTGATTCATCGTGCGGATAATTGGTTGGAAACGGCGTGGGTGACGGTAAAATAACATTTTGGATAAAGAAAAACGGCTTGATTGTGTTGCGCTATTGAGTCGCTTCTTATTATGGAGATGTCATGAAGGCGCCCTGTTTTAGGGTGCCTTCAGTTTATTCCTAACGTATTTTTACGTTGCCGTTCGATGCCAGCTGCTCAGCCAGATATTCTTTAGCCGGCATGCAAAAGAGCAGTAACACGCGCTATCCGCGCCAGCAGTCCGGACACTTTGCTTTCAGTAGCCAACATCGTCAAGAACGCCTCCACCTCCACCTCCTGCGCCCCCATCTCGCGTGGCTACCGCACCCCATGCTAGCGAATAAAAATGGTATCCAATACATCTAAATTTTCTCCATGCCTGAGCTATAATTTAGGTGGAGATTGCGTTCGCTGACATTATCTGTTGCACGAACAGATAGAAGAATTGGCTTGCGTGGTTTCATGGTTCTCTTGCAGCTGGATATATAAATAATTACCAGCCTCTCAACCATTACCCGCTGCAGTTATCGCGGCTTTATGAAATTAAGGTATGCCGCAACGACGACTTTATTTTGCAAGTTTATCGGTGCACACTCCGTTAGGCAGCATAAACAACTCTATTCGGTAGATCCTGAAAACTATGTCAAAGCCTTTTGATCCAGCTACTTTCGCGCAGCGGCAACTTGACGCGTATAACGCACGTAATCTCACGCTATTCATCGCCGAGTACACGGATAACGTGGTCGTGTATAAGTTGCCTGGTTTAGAGCCAATCATTAGAGGCAAGCCGAACCTTGCAGAGCACTACGCCAAGAACCGATTCATTCTGCCCGAGCTGCACGCGAAGCTGGTCAACAGAATGGTCTTCGGAAATAAGGTCATAGATCATGAATCCGTCACCGGAGTGTCTGACGCTCCGATGGAGGTGGCAGCGATCTACGAGGTCACACCTGCTGGCATCAGCAAAGTTTGGTTTGTTAGCGGCTCATAGTTGCCAAGTGCCGCAGCCCTGTAGGTGCGGCCTAACCCCTTAGCCGGCCGAAGCGCCAACGGCGATTGCATCGAGCTGGAGCACCACCCGGTCTCCGCTGCACTCATCGAGGCTTTTATAAAATAAATGTATACCGCAACGACGATTTTATTTTGCAACTTTTTTGGTATTCCTTACATTCATTGGACCTCGCCATGCTGAAGTTCATCTACCGATCAGCCGTTCTTGCACTGGCAGTGACCTGCTCGGTAGCTGCCGGTGCGGCAGAGAAGTTCTCTGAAACGGAGCCGCTTGGTCGATGGATTACCTATTACTACCTGAACCCTGAGCCACAGCTTGTCGCTGAGGCGATACATGCCGCGAGTTCAAAGGGCTTCATGAAGGAAGGAAAAGGAGCTCCATCTTTTATCGGCTTCGTTGCTGGAGTAGTTAACAAGAATCCTACGGTCGCGCAAACATTGGTCGAAACCCTTCCATCACTTCCTGAAATCGACCGACCGGTGGTCATTCTGGGCATCTGGTACTCAGGGCACCCTGATGCGAAGAGCATTCTTCAATCGCTGGCTAAATCACTACCGGCGCACAAGGAGATCATCGATCATTTAGTGAACAACGCGCCGCTCGGAATACTTGAACTTCCTCTGGAACAAGGTTCTTGGGTGCTTGACGCGCTCTGGGGCTACTTCATGGCAACGGGCGACGACGCGCCGGTTTCAAGAATCATCACTGTTTTGCCATGGGTCAATGTTTCGGGTGATGTATCGCGGTTGGTAGTGGGTGGTGCCGCAAAGTGGTCGCTCATTTCAAACGCAATTCAACATAAGCGAGTCATGAAGGTTTGTCGCAGGGAAATGGTCTCACAGCCAAAAGATTTAAAAAAGCTGCTTACGGAAGTTGTCGAGACAGCTGAAAAAGATATGAAGGCTGGAAAGAAATCGTGAGGCCTAACCCACCAATCCATCAGATGCTGCGCGATGAATCCGCGCACCGCAAGTGATCTCGGGCAAGGCCGCACAAAAACCACGCTTGGAAGGCTCACGTATGGACGAGTTACAATTTTTTGGTTGTCTGAAGCCTTACTACCAAGCCTTCGCCGAGCGTGAGGAAGGGAAGCGCCTCGTGCTGTTACGAACAGCGATGACGCCAAACGTTGAGATCTGGGGCCCGAAGCGAGTCTTCGCCGGATACGACCAGATTTCGGAGAAGATCTCGGGTTTTCACAAGAACTGGCCGGGGTGCCGGCTAGTCCTAGATACGGGCCTGAACATATTCTTAAATAGTGCGCGCATCGGCGGAGTCATAGTCGGCCCGGATGGTACGGTCCGCGCAAGAGGCGAAGCATTCGTCGAATTAGCCCCTGACGGCCGTATAGAGCGAATCATTCCTTTCTGGGAACCTCTTCCCCCACTACCGACCGCGTGGCCTAATGAGCTTGCTGGACCTGCTCGTCATGGCTCAAGTGCGTACTAGCCTCTCGCTCAAGCGGAGCGCGAACGGCAAGCTACCAGGCCCCGTCTGGCGTCTTGCCGTTATCTCCCGTTTAGCTCTTTCATTAGACATGGGGAACTAAAAATAATTGATATCTTCCAACCACGGCAACTCAATATCGAGCACATATCTGTACAAAAATAGCAAAGCACTGGGCGCCTGATTGTGACGTTTGGGCGACACTTTGGTTCAAGGCCCCAATCGTCAAAACGCCTCCAACTCGGGTGGATGCCGCAGCCCGCGCTAGCGAATGAAAATCGCACTCAATAGAGCTAGACTATTGGGGTGCCTTGGCTATAAACTACGCAGCGAATACGATTGCTGACCTGGTCTGTTAAGTGATCAGATAGAAAATTGGCTAGCGTGAGTGCATGGGTTTAATCGCAGATGAATGTTTATGCAATTACTAGGCTACTAGCCAATATCAGCTGCACTCATCGAAGTTTTATGAAATGAATGTATACCCCTGCGACGATTTTATTTCGCAAGTTTTGCGGTGTATATTAAGTTAGGACTTTGTGCGGCACTGATTTTCTGGAAATTTTTTTTATTTAACGAGACAAAGAAATTTGATGAGCTTGTTGATCATAAACGTGAGGCGAAGCAAATGACGAATTCGGAGCCGCATAAAGCACTCATTCCGCGTCCTGATAACGAAGAGCAGCGATTGGCAGCGCTGCACAGTTGTAAGCTTCTGGACACAGCAGCTGAGGACGATTTCGATCTCCTTACGGAATTGGCGGCGCATTTATGTAAGACACCATTTGCTTTCGTGTCGCTGGTAGACCGCGAACGGGTTTGGATCAAGTCCTGTTTCGGGATAAACGCGAAATCGCGACCGCGCGACGACGACTATTGCTCTTGGACGATCCTCGAAGATGCCGTGCTTGTCATTCCTGACTTGACGTCCGACCCGCGCACCGCGACGATTTCGATCACGGCTGGACCGCCGCGCTATCGCATGTACACCGGCGCCAACTTGCTGACGTCGGATGGATTCAGGATTGGCTCGCTCTGCGTGCTTGACGACCAGCCAAACATCCTGAGCGAACAACAGATCCAGCTTCTTTGCCGATTGGCGCGCCAAGTGATGGCGCTGATTGAGTTGCGAGCGAGCCAGGCAGCACTGACGGCTGCATTGGCGACGACTGAACGACTGGCGACATTCGACGAATTGACCGGCCTTTATAATCGCCGAGTTTTGATGGAGCGGCTTGGTGTCGAAGTTGAACGTTCTAAGCGGTTCGGGCCACCCCTAACGGTGCTAATGCTGGACTTGGATCACTTCAAGCAGATCAACGATTCATACGGGCACCCGACGGGTGATGAAGTGCTGCGTAACGTCGGAAGGATTGTTCGCGGCAAGTTGCGCCTAGTAGATCTTGCTGGCCGCTATGGTGGTGAAGAATTTTGCATCCTCCTGCCGGAAACGCCGCAGTCCGGTGGCCTCAAATTTGCCGAGGCACTGCGTGGCGAAATCGCGCAATTCCGGCATTGTTTCGGCAATGAGTTGTTGTCGATGACTGCGAGCTTCGGATTGGCAACATTAAATAGGGGCGACGGATTTGACGAAAGCACGCTACTGAAGATCGCTGACGACGCTTTGTATCGCGCAAAGCGCAATGGGCGGAATCGAGTGGAAGTCGCAGGTGACTAGTTTGCCAAGTCCATTTGCAATGGCGCTCGGCCACACAAATCGCCACTTTCATACCTTGCACAGGTGAAAATTGGTGGTGTCTCGGACTCGATTGCTAGGCGCCCAGCGTTTCGAACACGGTGTCGGCAGTCGCAAACTGAACCCCCCCATTTGAAGTTGCCAAAACGACATCCAGTGGCAAGCTGTAACGGCAGCGCAGTGTGCCCTAATTCCATTTCTAAGACAGTGGTGCAGAATTAGAATGCTGGCTTTCGCTGGCATGACGGCGTACATGTTTACCGTCGCCTGCCATTTTCAAGCATGAATGATTTTGAAATAGAATAACCCATCGCGCAAGCACGGCATCAACAGCGTATTTAATTTGCGCCTCGAAGGCGCCCTATTTTAGGGCATCTTCAGCCTGTTCCTGATGCTCTAAATTTATCGGAAAAGTGGATGCTGTGGCTAGTTGCACGCGGCGTAGCAGTTGTGCGGCATCGACGGCTGCAGCAAGAATGCGTTGTTCTTCCTCGCGCTTTTTCTGTTTGCGTAACTGTTTGCTTTGGCGTTTTCTGTAAAGCTCAACATCTAGAATCGCCGTAAACGGCTCATCTACGCGATTATCCTCAGCGAACTTACGGGCGGCAATTCCCATGCGCTTGCGCGTTGGTGTATCAAGCAACGTTATCATCGCGGCTTGCAAGCTTTGCACATCGTTGCCCTTCACCATTAAGCCGGTATTGCCATCTTCCATTAGCTCAGCAGGGCCGCCAATTTCAGTCACGATTACGGGTAGGCCAGAGGCCTGCGCTTCCAGTGGTGCATTGCCCCAGGTATCGGTTGTGCTCGGGAATACTTTTACATCGCATGATGCCAACGCAATGGCTAACTCATCGCCAAGCAAATAGCCAGTGAAGGTAGCTGGCAAACCTGCAAGTTGGGTTTGCAGAGTGGCGCGATACGGCCCATCGCCAATGATAATTAGGTGCGCTGATTGCATTGGCGTGAGCTGTGCTTGCATTTGCCGAAACGCCAGTGCCATCAGGTGCAGATTTTTTTCGACTGCTACACGGCCTACGTATACAAACTTAACCACACCGTCGGGTACGCCATAAGACTGCCAATAGCTCTCTACGCGTTTGCTGGAGTGAAAGCGATCAACATCAACCCAGCGATCAAGTATTAGCAAATTGCGGTTACGTAGCCCGCGTTTGTGAAGCAGTTTTGCAATGAATTTTGACGGCACCAAGGTCTCGTCTACAGCGTGATAAAACATCAGCATGTATTTCCAAGCCATGGCTTCTAGGCTGACGTCTTTGGTGTAGTTTTCAACATATTCAGGAATGCTGGTATGGTAGGTGGCTGCTGTTTCTAGTTGCAGCAATTTGGCGGCAGTTAAGCCCGCTAATCCTACCAGGCCTGGCGTGCTAATTTGCATTTTTGTGAAGCCAGATTCTTGCAGGTATTTGAGCATCTCCAATACCGGCGGAAAGTACACTTGCAAGCCGTCATACTCAGGAAAATCAAGGCTCGCCACTGATGTGAATAATTTCAACCGACCCATCGCCACAAATTTACTTACCTCAGCATCGGCGAGGTGTTTTGGTAAATCAGCAGCGGCTACGCAAGTTACCACGGTGAAATCTATATTGCGTTTAATGGCTTCGCGAATCATGCGCTTAATAGTATTGGAAACACCATTCACGTCAAAGTAGGTATCGGTGACGAGCACCAATTTATGAGGCTCTTCAACGTTAAAGGCGCGGCGCACATCGGTGGCAATTTGGCAATCTGCGCTTTGCTGCATGAAGGCTGCCAAGTACGGTAGAGACACGAATAAGTTTGATGTCACCATCGACACTACTTCACGAATCCCCGATACTAAATTCAGCGACTCACTTTGCTGCAAGCTACGAATGTAGTGCGCAAACACGCGATTCACTATTGATTTTACGACAAAGAAAATCCGCTCATCCATCGTGGTCTGCAGCGCTAGGTCTCGATGAAAGGCTTCATCATTGAGCATTGAATACACTTCTGCTTCGAGTACCGCTTCAAAGGGCTGGCGCGTGGTTGAGCTAGCTGTATATTGTTTGCAGCGGTGCAGCAGTAGGCGACCTTGAAACGACAATTTGTCCATCAAGCTTGCGCTGTCTGAATCAAAAACCAACTGTAATAATGATTGCACGGCACCGCCAACTTGCACGCCTTGCTTAGCTTTCGCAGCGCCATTAGTTTTAGGTTGCTTACCGCCTTCGTAAAGCAATTTTAAAATTGAATGTGCAATGGTTATCGGCCCACCGTGTGCACCGTCAGGTTTGCTGGTGCGTGCGCGAATTGATTCAACCATGCTGTTGGCAGTGGCTGGCTTGCCGTTCAAATCAAATACCGTCCAGGTTTGTCCAGGATTAATACCGGCATGGTCATCCGATCCACCAACTACCGACTTTAACCAAGGTGTTGGACCTTTTGGCGCAATATTATGGATGTTTGCCAAGCGCTCGATATGCGCTTGATCGAGCTTCTCCACCACGTGCCAAGTAAGATCATTGAGCGTGCGGGTGCGGGCACCGTTGCGTACTTCAATGCAGTTACACAGCAGCAGCGCTTTCTCAATATGCGCTGCAGATAAGGCGCCCTCGCGACCGTAGGCGCGGTTCTGCGTGCTCATGAGCGGGTGCGTCATGAAGTAAGTGAGCTTGTTGCTGGTGCTGGTTTCCGATGCGATTTGTTGATCAACATAAGCGACCATTTCGTACACGTTGCCGCGCAAGCGATCCACCTCAGCAAACTGCGTTTCGGTCATGTTGGCAACGGTGATATGAATATTGCAGCCGTCCTCAGGAAAAGTGGTGGTCATTTCCGAGCTGATAAACACGTCCGGTAGCCCCGTATCCAACATGATGCGCACACCGTCGATAGAGTTATGATCGGTGAGTGTCACCAAGGTCATACCGCGCGCTTTTAGCGTTTGGTAGAGCTGCAGCGGGTCGGAATAGGACTCAGGTATTGAGAACGTATTTGCCGCGTAGTAATCAGTTACGTTTGATGCATAGGAATGTAGATGAAAATCTACCCGACCAATTTGGTTCGGCGTTGATGGAACTAGCATGGCTCTTCTCCGGTGTTGTTATTCAACATTGCACGTGTGGCTTTTTGCATGCACAGTAAACCATCTCTAAGTTACCTACGTGTGTCGGTTGCGTGACGGTTTTGCGTCAAAGATTCTTCAGCCGCGTTCATGCTTTTGTCATGTTGAAGCGGTATATCTATGGTTTGGCGCAATTAAAGTTACGCCAATTTTTTTAACCAAAGGAGAAATTTCATGGCTGGATTCGCAGCAGCATTAAAAGAACAGCGCTGGGACGATCATCGCTTTTATCACCACAGCCGCATCAATCAATCACTACATTTATTGAGTGCAACAAGCTTTGTAGTAGGCTATATTTTGTTGTTTTTTATGCCAGCTATCGCCGCATTGGTGTGTTGGCTAATTGGTATGGTCAGCCGTCAAGCAGGGCATTTTTTCTTTGAGCCAAAAGGCTACGACGAAGTAAACATGGCGAGCCATGAGCATAAAGAAGACATCAAAGTGGGCTACAACTTGCAGCGCAAAATCGTGCTGATGGTAATTTGGGCACTCTCGCCATTGTTGTTATGGGCAAACCCAACTGTATTCGGTTTGTTTGCAGTACCTACTGATGCAATGGGCTACGTTAACAATATGGGCTTGCTGTGGATCGCGATTGGCGTTGGTGGCTTATTGTTCCGCACCGTGCATTTGTTTTTTCTACGCGATGTGCAAACTGGCATTGTGTGGTTTACAAAAATTCTTACTGACCCGTTTCACGACATCATGCTTTACTATCGTGCCCCGCTATACCTAATGCAAGGCCAGCTAATTGATCCAGATATTGCTAAACGCTAATGCTTAATGATGCCCTGAAGATGCCCTATAATAGGGTGTCTTCAGGGTATTTTGTAGCGCTTAAAAACGTGTGGCGATCAGTTCTTTTAACACTTTGCGCTTAATCTGCTTGTTGGTAGCGCTAGCCTCATGCCACCACCAACCATCACGTTGCATCGCTTGCGCAGCCTTAATAAAGCGGCTGCTAACAATTTTAAATTCTGCATCGGTGTAGTTCAGGCTGAAAATAAACCGTCCTGTGCCTACCCAACTTAGCGCCAAACCTTCGGCGCGTAAATAGTATTGCAGCATCCAGTTATAGCGGCATGGCACGGTATAAAACACCGTCCAAATTGACGATAAATTGGCGATTTGCACTGGTAGCTCCGCCTCGCGCAGATGTTGGTTAAACGTCTCAGCACGTTGCCGCCAAACCCGTTCTAGGCTTGAATAAATTTTTGAAACTTCTTCGGTTTCAAGATAATCGAAAAACGCATCCATAGCGCCCATTACATACGGGTGCGCATTAAATGTGCCGCGTGCGAAGCAAATATCTGCCGGACGATCATCGCGGAAGCGCCTCATCCACGCGGCTTTCCCACACACCACGCCGACGGGCAAGCCGCCGCCGAGGGTTTTTCCGTAAGTCACCATATCCGCCCGCACGTTGAAATATTCTTGCGCGCCACCACGGGCAATTCTAAAGCCCACAAATACCTCATCGAAAATTAGAGCGATGCCGCGTGCGGTGCAAATCTCCCGCAAGCGCTGCAGCCATGTGGTGTATGCCGCGCGATCAAATGCCGCACGGCGTGAGCTATCGAGTAGCGCTGAGTCACCCGGCGCGCCGCTGTTTGGATGTAATGCTTGTAAGGGATTGATTAACACGCAAGCAATGTCTTTACGTGTGGCGATTACTTTCAGTGCGGCATCGTCTAGTTCTTTTAAGGTGTAAGTTTCGCGCGCGGGTTGTGGGTTGCCCACTCCCGGTTGCACATCTCCCCACCAGCCGTGATAAGCCCCGCAAAAGCGCACTAGATGGGTTTTTTTGGTGTGATAACGGGCTAAGCGCACTGCCTGCATTACCGCTTCTGTGCCCGACATATGAAACGATACTTCGTCCAGCTGTGAAATTTTGCGCAAGCGCGCGACGTTTTTTGCCACCACGGGATGGTACGCCCCAAGCACTGGGCCTAAGTCGCGCACGCGGGCTGCACCTTCTTCAATTAGGCGCTTGTACACGTCGTAGCCAAACACATTTACGCCGTAAGAACCTGTTAAATCATAAAGTTGATTGCCGTCTAAATCTGTTACCAACACGCCATTGGATGACGCTAAGAATGAGCCGCCACGCAGGTGTTGGCGCACGTAAGCGCTAAATTGGAACGGTACGCGGTAGCGCGACGTAAACTGCAAATCAGAAATTCCGTTTGCAACTTCAGCCGTAAGTTGGGCTGATTTTGCAAAGCGCTGTGCGTAAAGTGCTGAAAGCTGCGTAAAAGCGGCGCGCCGCATAGCAGCGATATTTTCGGGAGCGTCATCAACCCGAAAGAAAGCAGCGTCATCATACTCATAGAAGGGCACAAACTTGGCGATTTGTCGGGACATTTTTGCATGCCCCGTCAACGACCGATGTTTAGCCATTGATAGTTCAAGTCGTGTTTTAGCTTTAAGTAAAACCCCAACAGAAGTCACCGCGATCGCCGCAACACCCAGTGCATTCCACGTAAATAGTAATTCCATTTAGTTTCCTCCGACCTTTCAAAATACCGGAACAACATGACATGCTCATGACGATACGTAATTTATTTCAGCAAGTGATGCAGCAAGAGCGGCTCAATTTTTTGCTCACCAATCGCATCCCGCGCCAAGCCCTCACTATTTTTATGGGCTGGTTCAGTAAAATTGAGCAACCGCTAGTGCGCGCGTTGTCTATTGGGGTGTGGCGGCGCTTTGCCGACCTTAATTTGCACGAAGCCAAAAAGACGCAATTTAGCAGCATGCACGATTGCTTCACGCGCGAGCTCAAGGACGGTGCAAGGCCAATCGACCAAGACTCAAATGTGTTGGTTAGCCCCTGCGACGGCATTGTTGGCGCCTGTGGCGCAGTAGAGGGCGTGCAAGTATTTCAAGCTAAGGGCTATCCCTACAATATGCTTGATTTAGTGGGCGACCCTGAAATAATCCGCCGCTACCGCAACGGCTGCTATGCCACCATTCGCATCACCTCAAGCATGTACCACCGCTTTCACGCCCCGCTAGATTGCCGCGTAAAACGTGTGAATTATATTTCTGGCGATACGTGGAACGTGAATCCGATTGCGTTAAAGCGCGTTGAAAAATTATTCTGTAAAAACGAACGCGCCGTACTGCACACCGAATGCGCAAATACTGGCCAAGAAATTCTACTGGTTCCAGTGGCCGCAGTATTGGTTGCGAGTATTCGTTTACATTGTTTGAACACCTTGCTGCACCTAAAATACCAAGGCCCGAATGTTCTAGAATGCGATGCAACGTATAAAAAAGGTGATGAGATGGGCTGGTTTCAACACGGCTCCACGATCATCGTTTTTGCGCCGCCGGGTTATGTGCTGGCCGATGGTATTAAAGACGGTAGCCCGTTGCAAGTTGGGCAAAAATTAATGCGTGGAGTGGTGCAAGAATAGGTTGAAGATATCCGTATTTCGGGCGTCTACAGCCTGCTTCTTGGCGTATTTTTGTCATTCAATTTCTAAATCATTGGCGCATGATTGGAATGCTGCCATCTCAGCTAAGGCTGGGATCCAGTCCGTTCGTTACTCAAAGATACGGTGTTTGATTTTCCCGTGATGACCTGCGAAGATAACTGCGTTGCATACGGCGAAGTACGGTTACAAAGCCATGCCGGGCACAGTGGTCGCGTCGTATTTTCGGGTTAGACGGAGCGCGACGAAAATGCGCACCTAATTTCTCGGCAGTATGCGGAAAAATATTAAACCAAAAAAGTATTTCGAAAACACCAATGTTTAGTGCGGCGCCGAAAAAGCGCTAGTGGAAGTAGCGGTTACCGTGCGCTTCAGCCCTGAAGTTATTGCGTACTTTAAAGCTTCCGGTGAGGGCTGGCAAACACGGATGAATGATGCGTTGTGTGAATACGTAAGTACGCATAAAGCGGCGTAGATTAATGATGTAGATGCCTTTGTAATAGGATATTTTTAGTAGCCTACTTTGGAAGTGGGAGATTTTTCTCATGAAAAATTAAACCAACTGTCCTGATGTGCGCTTCAAGATTCGGATGATTGAGTAATTATTGCTTCGGCCCGATGAAGTATTAAGCCGCATAGCGCACTCTGCGATCCTGAAAGTAAGCAACAACACGCTCAGGGGTTTTGCTCAGCAGCTCCATATGATCGTTGTCCGCCGCGCGTAATTTTGCTTTTGTACGCACCGGAACACGCTTGCCCATTTCTTGCTTTAAATCAGCATTCAGGCGTTCTTCTGGGTTAAGTTGAGGGTTGTAACTGGGTAGGTAAAACAACTCAATTTGATCAGCGCGTTCAGCCACCCACGCTTTCACAATTTTACTGTGATGTACCCGCAGGTTATCTAAAATTAGGAACACTTTCCGGCCTGCATCTTTGATCAAAGATGCCAAGAACTCGATAAGTTTATCGGCATCAAAGGCATCGTCTATGATCATCCAGCGCGTCTTGCCTTGGTTAGTCACCGTGGCGATCATGGAGCGTTTTTGGCGCGTGGCACCAATGATTAACGCGACTGGTGTTTTGCCTTTTGGCGCAAAGCCTCTACCGCGTACGTCCGTGTTCACCGATGCAGTTTCATCACCCCAATGGATCTCCGCTCCCTCTCGGGAAGCGCGTTCGGCGATTGCTGGATATTCTCCTTCTAGCCATGCCTGCACAGCTTAGGGGTTTTGCTCATAGGCGCGTTTGATGGGCTTTTGCGGGGTGAAGCCCCAGCGCTTTAAGTATTTGCCCACGCTGCGCACATGCAGTTTAATACCGAACTCCTGCTCGATAAGTTGGCTCACGGCAGTACGGCTCCAAAGAAAAAAATCCATCTTGAGTTGTTCGTGGCGCGTGTCGATAATGGCTCGCTGGATGACTTCTTCCTGCACAGGACTGAGTGCGCGACCAACACCTCTATTGCGCCCTCTGGCGGCTGG
>JANNXI010000232.1:0-7848 GCA_031409495.1 Betaproteobacteria bacterium | reverse complement strand
CGGGCCATTTGGGTTGTTGAACTTGCCTTAGATTAACTTACCAAAGCCTCAGCGTCAGGCTGCGGAAATGTAACCCGGCTCGACCGGTACCAAGTCCCGACAAAGCTATTCGAGCCGGGCTGCGTCGGCTGCAGTGTGTAGCGACTATGTGTGATTTTGTCTCTAACTAAGCTTTCATTTCAAACTGGAAAAAGTCATGCGTCGATATTTACTACTTGCGATCTTTACATCGTTATCAGCACCTTTCTCCTATGCTTCTCCGGCCGATATCCAACACTGCAACGCCGCAGGCTTTGAAACCCTACTGCAACCAGTAAGCATGCCCTTTGAAGCCAGTGCTTATTGGCTAAATCGGTCTACTATTAAATGGCCTATGCCTTCAAAACACCCTAAAACAGGGCGTTTCCAGCTTGTATATTCTGATAACGCGAGCGTGATTGCTAAGGTTGGGGAAGCTATCAACGGCGCGGAGGGCGCTATCCACTTGAGCGTTAAAACTACGCCTGTTCCCTCGGCCCTCGCCACCCGCTTTAAGTATGTTGCTGATGGGGTGGTGCTCAGTCTTACCGCGGCAGATGCCGCAATAGCGGCAGCGC
The DNA here is from genome assembly GCA_031409495.1 of Betaproteobacteria bacterium. Classification (GTDB taxonomy): domain Bacteria; phylum Pseudomonadota; class Gammaproteobacteria; order Burkholderiales; family Usitatibacteraceae; genus JANMDR01. The sequence continues at coordinate 7,252 of JANNXI010000232.1, read as the reverse complement.
GGCACGGTGCGCAAATGGTGCTGGTTGAAACCGATGCGCAAAATAAAGTTGTGGCTTCAGCCGCATTGCAAATCGCAGGGGTGCTAGATGATCGTTATGCCGCGGCTAGAAAAGTAGATGATCTCGGTGTCACCGTTACTGCAAATAAAGCCGCATTCAAGCTCTGGGCGCCCACTGCCGCTCGTGTGGACGTGTGCATCTACCCAAGCGGCGATGCGCCCGCAAGCAGCGCGGTGGCACTCACACGCGATGGCAAAACAGGCGTATGGAATGGCAGCATTCCTAAAAATTTAAACGGTAGTTATTACAAATACTTAGTCGAAGTGTACGTGCCCAATGTTGGCATAGTGCGCAACGCCGTTACCGATCCGTATTCCATTAGTCTCACCACGGACGGTGCGCGTAGCTACATCGCAAACCTATCTGATGCAAAGTTAAAGCCCGCGCTGTGGGATACAACGCCCGCACCCAACACCGTTAAGTCAGCCACCGACATGTCGGTGTACGAGCTGCATGTGCGCGATTTTTCTATCGGTGATTTAACGGTGAGTGCCGCTAATCGCGGCAAATATCGGGCATTTACCGAAACCCAATCCAACGGCATGAAGCACCTAAAAGCGCTGGCTGATGCGGGCATGACAGACATTCACTTACTACCCATTTTTGACATCGCCACCATCCCCGAAGTTGGTTGCGTAACGCCCCTAATTTCGGGCGCTGCCGACAGTTTGAATCAGCAAGAAATTTCCATTAAAAGCGCTGTTAAAGACTGCTTTAACTGGGGCTACGATCCCTTGCACTTCACCGCACCCGAAGGCAGTTACGCCAGCTCTGCCGCCGATGGTGCCGCTCGCATAATTGAAACGCGCGAAATGGTGCAAGCTCTACACCGTGCAGGTTTGCGAGTGGGCATGGACGTGGTATACAACCATACATCAGCATCCGGACAAGTGCTCACTTCCGTGCTTGACCGCATCGTGCCCGGTTATTACCAACGCTACAATAGCGTGGGCAAAGTGGAGCAATCCACCTGCTGCGAAAACACCGCAACTGAAAACTTAATGATGGCAAAATTGATGATTGATTCTGTTGTCACTTGGGCCACGCAATACAAAATGGATTCCTTCCGCTTCGACTTAATGGGCCATCAGCCGCGCGATGTGATGGTGCAACTGCAAAAGCAGGTTAACAAAGCAGCAGGCCGGCCGATTCAATTACTGGGTGAAGGCTGGAACTTTGGTGAAGTTGAAAACGGCAAACGCTTTGTGCAGGCATCGCAGTTATCGCTCAACGGCACCGGCATCGGATCATTCTCTGACCGTGGTCGGGATGCCGTGCGTGGCGGCAGCTATAACGACAGCGGTGACAATATAGTAAAGCGCCAAGGATATATAAATGGCTTGCAATATGATAAAAATGCGTTGAATACTGACGCTTCCGACGCCACTGCGCTACTGCGTGCAGCTGATTTTGTGCGCGTCATGCTAGCAGGATCCGTTCGTGATTATCGGCTTATTACCGCCGATGGCACATTAAAAAAGCTTGAAAAAATTGATTACAACAAGCAACCCGCGGGCTTTGGCCGCGAACCGACTGAGGTGGTGAACTACGTTGAAAATCATGACAACCAAACCCTTTTCGATCTAAACGCTTACCGCCTACCGCTTAACACCAGTCGTGAAGACCGCGCCAGAGTCCAAATGCTTGGCGCCGCGATCGTCGCTTTCAGTCAAGGTGTGGCCTACTACCATGCCGGCCAAGACATCCTTCGCTCCAAGTCATTCGACGGAAATAGCTACGATTCTGGTGATTGGTTTAATCGCCTAGATTTCACCTACACAGATAACGGCTTTGCCGCAGGCCTACCGCCCAAGCGTGACAATGAAAAACTGCACCCGTATATGCTGCCGCTGCTGAATAATCCCGCGATCAAGCCGACAGGCGCAGAGATAAATTTAGCTAAAAATATATTCCTAGATTTGCTAAAAATCCGCGCCAGCTCCAAACTTTTCCGCTTGGCCACTACGGCCGACATTAGCAAGCGCCTCACGTTTCACAACGTCGGTGAAAAGCAAATTCCAACAGTAGTTGTAGGGCATCTAAATGGCACAGGGTTAGCGACTGCCAACTTTAAGGAAGTGCTGTATTTTATAAATGTGGATGTAGTGGAGCAAACGTTGACGTTGGATAGTCTTAAAGGTGCCAAGTGGCAATTGCACCCCGTGCAGGCGCTTGTCGACGCCGCCGACAAGCGGGTAGCCACCCAAGCGCGTGCGGAATCAGCCAGCGGTAAGTTTGTGATTCCGGCACGTAGTGCGGTGGTTTTTGTGCGGTAAGCATGTACGATTCATTGTAGATGGTTTTAGTTTGGGCCGTTTCGGACGAGATTTGCCTTTCTGCAACGATCAATTTGTTGGAATACATTAGTCATGGCGCTTACCCAGATGCAACTGATACAGTCCCTTGGCGAAGCGATGTCATGGTTCGAGCGTGAGCTTAGTTGGGGCGTTCCTCCAACGGAGCTCCGTCACCTTTGTGGGCGTATTGGCGAGCTGTACGCTGCGCTCATGGTGAATGGCCAAATGGCGAGCGCAGTCAACCAACGAGGTTATGACGTCGTAAGTGATGTGGGCGAGCGCGTCTCGGTTAAAACAACGGCGACGATGGGCTCAAATTGTCATCTTGCGTTCAACGCAAATTCGATGCAGTTTGTTGATCGTGTCGTGGTGCTGCGAATGAATACTGAAGAAATGCAAATCGAGACGTTATTAAATGTTCCAATTAGTGAGTTGTTGCCGTTACTTAAAAAATCAACGGGTGGCAAGTTGGTCCTTGCTCTAAATCGATTAGCGCCAAAGTTGAAACCCCAATCCATCGCAATTGTGAGTGAGGTCGAGTACAACGGGTATTTGGTAAGAGAATTGGAGAGCGGTACGATCGAAATCACGTTTGGTGGAAAAGCAGTTTTGCCAGCCAAGCCTAAATTGCGCGAGCTTGCCTTCAAACTGAATATTGGTTTACTGAATGGACGAGGAAACACGCTCAACACGCGGCAGCTTGGCACCCAACTTATCCGCTCGATTCGGGAGCTAACGCAGTCAAACTCGTAAAGATATCGACATTGGCTGTTAATCCAAGTCGTTTCGCCGTGATTAGCGAAGCGCGTAAATTAAACCACCCTTAAACCAACTTTATCGCGCGTTCAACTACCACTCCCACCGTGTAGTGTATGCAATCGACGAGCCTAATAAATGCGTTGCGGTGCATCGAATTTGGCATGGCGCGAGGGAGCTGTACGCACTCGGTCGGGAGTAAGCGTAGTATAATTTAGAATGTAATTATCCCTTGGGGATGCCCTATTTTAGGGCGTCTCCAAGGCATTGTAAAGCACTCTCAACCCACTCACTCGCAACAAATCCCATGAATCCCACCCCCGCTGCCGCACCCGCTGCCGCACCCGCATTCGCGCAAGTCAAGCTGACAACCCTGCGCTTAACGCTAAGGCCGCACGCTCCCACCGATGCGTCCGCACTATTCACTATTTTTTCCGTGCCGCAGGTTGCGCGTTATCTGAGCAAACCGGCTTGGGCTTCGATTGATATTGCGCATGCTCGTATTGCCCGCGACATTGACAGTCTGGCAACGGGTAAGTATCTTTGCTTAGGCATCTTTTTAAATAGCAATGACGCCCTGCTGGGTGAGTGTTCGCTGTTTAATTTAGTCCATCAATGTCGTCGTGCGGAAGTGGGCTACACGCTTGGTCTTGATCATTGGGGGCACGGTTACATGAACGAGGCGCTGGTGGCGCTGCTGTCATTCGGGTTTGGCGTGCTGAATTTGAATCGCATCGAAGCCGATATTGATCCTAGAAATAGCGCGTCTGCGAAAAGTTTAGAGCGCCTTGGCTTTAAGCTTGAAGGGCATCTGCGTGAGCGCTGGATTGTTGATGGTGAAGTATCGGATTCAGGGCTTTACGGTTTGCTGGAGCGTGATTGGCGAATGCGCCAGCCGTAGTTGCCCGTAGAGCTTTATTCGCCGCTTTACTCGCTGTTCCCGCCGGCGCGGGGACAGCGAGTAGCCTCTCAGCGAGACCTATGCTTTCAGTGAGCGCTTATATTGCCCGTATCGCTTATACACCCACGGTAAAACCACAATAAGCACGGTGATCGCTAAAATCGTGCCGCTGATAGGGCGCGAAATGAAAATCATTGGGTCGCCTTGGCTTATCGATAGCGACCTGCGCAGTTGCTCCTCCGCCAGCGGCCCTAAAATCATGCCGACGATAACGGGTGCGGTGGGAAAGCCGTAGCGGCGCATGAGTAGCCCCATGAGGCCAATGGCATATAGTAAAAACACATCAAAAGCGGACTGGCGCATACCGTAAACGCCCATCGTGGCGAACACCAAAATGCCTGCATACAGCTGTGGTTTGGGCACTTCCAGCAATTTAATCCAGATGCCAATCAGCGGTAAGTTCAACACCAGCAACATGACATTGCCCACGTAAAAACTGGCAATTAGCCCCCACACTAGCGGTGCATTGGTTTCAAACAAAAGTGGTCCGGGCTGCAAACCATATTGCTGAAACGCCGCCAGCAATATCGCTGCGGTGGCAGATGTGGGCAAGCCAAGCGTCAATAGCGGCACCATCACGCCGGTGGCTGCGGCGTTATTGGCAGCTTCTGGCCCGGCTACGCCTTCAATGGCGCCATGACCAAATTCGGCCGGGTTAGCGGCCAGTTTTTTCTCGGCTGCGTAGGACAAAAATGTGGGTATCTCCGCGCCGCCTGCGGGCATCGCGCCGAACGGAAAGCCAATGATGGTGCCGCGTAACCAAGGCTTCCATGAGCGTTTCCAATCCTCGCGCGTCATCATGATTGAGCCTTTAATGCGTTCGATTTTTTCGGCAACGTGGTTCAGTTTTGATGCCATATAAAGTGTCTCGCCAACTGCAAATAATCCCACTGCCACCGTCACTACTTCAATGCCGTCGGCTAGCGGTGCCATACCGAACACAAAGCGCGCCTGGCCTGATTGATTTTCAATGCCGACCACTCCTATGCCTAGGCCAATAAATAAGGCGGTCAATCCACGTAGGGTGGAGTCGCCCAATACGGTTGATACGGTAATAAAGGCCAATACCATCAACGCAAAATTTTCGGGCGGCCCGAATTTTATCGCTAGACCAACCACCTCCGGCGCCACTAAAGTTAAAGCAACTGTGGCTATGGTGCCCGCCACAAATGAGCCCACCGCAGCGGTGCATAGGGCGGGGCCAGCACGACCGCGTTTAGCCATTTGGTTGCCCTCCATTGCGGTGACGATTGTGGCTGATTCGCCTGGCGTATTGAGCAAAATAGAAGTGGTTGAGCCGCCGTACATTGCGCCGTAGTAAATACCCGCAAACATAATCAGTGCGCCGGATGGGTCAAGCTTGCTGGTCAGCGGTAACAGTAGGGCAATGGCAACTGCTGGGCCAATGCCGGGCAACACCCCCACTGCCGTGCCGAGAGTTACGCCGATGAGCGCCCAGAGTAAATTTTTAGGCTGTAGGGCAACATTAAAACCTTGTAGCAGCAGGTCCCAAACTTCCATTACAAAATCCCTTTCAGCAAACCTTTCGGCAAACTCAAGCCCAAGCCATAGTTAAATAGCGCAAAAATACTCACGGCCATTACTATCGCTATAAACACGTTTAACAACCAACGCTGTGAGTTAAACGCGCGTGCAGTACACATAAACAAAACCACCGAGGCCGGAATAAAGCCTGCCCACTCAATCAGTGTTCCATAGAGCAACAGCCCCACCGATACCCAAGCGAACGCCAGCCAATCAGTAGTTAGCGCTTGCTCAGCCGCTTCATCATGGTTGCGAAATCCACCGCGTATAACTTCCCACAAGAGCAAAGACCCTAGCAAAATTAAGCTAATGCCAACAGCGCGCGGCGCGTGGGTAGGTCCCACGGTGGAATAGCCCGCGGCATCAGGAATGAAGAATGAGCCGATGAAGAAAAAAAAGCCAAACGCAATAACACCAACTGAAAGTGCGAATTGTCCCGCGATCATTTTTTGCATACTGTATTTTCCTCTTAATAAAAAATCCCCGTCCGCGTTGCACGCCTGACAGGGATTTTTTGGCTACAGTTTCATCGCTAAATTACTTACTTTTTGCCTAAGCCCAGTCCTGCCAAAATATCGCCAATGCGCTTGGTATCTGCGTCAAGAAATTTTTTGTAATCATCACCAGCAAGCCAAGTATTTTGCCAATCATTTTTCTTCAATGTTTCTTCCCAAGCTTTACTTTTTACGCCCGCTTCAATTGCTTTGATGAGCGCATCGCGTTGCGCAGCAGTAATGCCGGGTGCACCAAACACCCCGCGCCAATTGCCCAACACAATATCAAAACCTTGTTCTTTTAGCGTTGCAATACCGGCTTGCTTAGCAGGCGAAGATACCGCTAGCGCGCGCATTTTGCCTGACTGAATATGCTGCGCAAATTCACTTACGCCTGAAATCCCTGCAGACACATGCCCACCAATAATGGCTGCAACCGCTTCGCCTCCGCCCTTGAATGGCACGTAGTTAACTTTGCCTGCTTCAATCCCCACTGCTTGCGCGATAAAGCCCGCTAAGATATGGTCAGAGCCACCGGCTGAGCCGCCACCCCATGAAATACTGCCCGGCTTGGCTTTAAATGCGTCGACCAAATCTTTCATTGTTTTGTGTGGTGATGAAGCCGGTACAACGACCACCATGTATTCCTCGGTTAGGCGCGCCAGAGGCGTCACTTGCGAGAGATCAACCGCGGATTTATTTTGAATAATGCCGCCAACCATCACCATGCCACCGATCATGATGGCATTTGCGTCACCCTTTGCTGAATTAACAAACTGCGCTAAGCCGATTGTGCCCGCAGCACCGCCTTTGTTGTCAATTTGCACGCTTTTCACGCTACCAGCAGACTGCATAGCCGCCGCTAGTGCGCGCCCTGTTAAATCCCAGCCGCCGCCCGGGTTTGCGGGCACCATCAGTTTAAGGCTATCAATGGCCGCAGCACTCACAGCAAAAGTAGCTGCTACGCCGATGAGACCCAATTTAATTATTGATGAAACTGTTTTAACTTGCATACTTCCTCCGAATGGTCATTGTGGTTAGTCGTTGTTGTTATTGTGACGCTTGTCATCATTTGCCTAGTGTAGCGTTTTATACATGCTTTGTGTCGGTTAAGCGGGTGGATTCAAATTTAAGCAGCC
>JANNXI010000231.1:0-6684 GCA_031409495.1 Betaproteobacteria bacterium | reverse complement strand
TCCAACCGTATCCGCACCACCTTCTGCGCAATGGTTTCTAGTGCTTCAATGGCGGCGATGGCACGATTGGCATCGGCCTCTACGCAGCGATGCGTAATGATCACCACGTCCGCGACGTTCTCGCCCGCTTTGGCTTCTTTTTGCAACATAGCGCTGATGGAGATGGAGTTTTCCGCCAAAATTCGGGTGACATTTGCCATCACGCCCGGTTTATCGAAAGCGCTTAAGCGTAAATAGTTAGCCGTTACTACTTTTTCCATTGGCAAAATTGGCGTGCTGTCCATCTGCCTAAATGCTAAGTGCGGCACTCTATTTGCGGCATTTGCGCCTAGCATGCGCGCAACGTCTACTAAATCGGCTACTACGGCACTTGCGGTGGGTTCAGAACCAGCACCGCGTCCGTAGTAAAGTGATACGCCCATGGCGTCACCTTTTACCATCACCGCGTTCATCACACCCTCAACATTTGCAATTAGGCGCTGCGTTGGAATTAAGGTTGGGTGCACACGCAACTCAATACCCTCGGCCGTGCGACGGGCGAAGCCGATGAGTTTAATGCGATAACCGAGCGCTTCTGCGTATTTAATGTCTGTGTCAGTCAGCTTTGAAATGCCTTCGGTGAAGGCGCGGTCGAACTGCACTGGCACACCAAAGCCGATAGCGGCCAAAATGGTGAGCTTATGGGCTGCATCTACCCCTTCTATGTCAAAGGTAGGGTCAGCTTCGGCATAGCCGAGCGCTTGGGCTTGGGCCAACACATCCGCAAAACTGGCGCCTTTATCGCGCATCTCGCTCAAAATAAAGTTTGAGGTGCCGTTAATAATGCCGGCAATCCACTCTACTTTATTGGCCGCCACACCCTCGCGCAACGCTTTGATAATTGGCACGCCACCGGCAACTGCGGCTTCAAAACTAACTGAAACGCCTGCAGCATCAGCGGCGGCAAATATCTCGGTGCCGTGTTTTGCCAGCAAGGCTTTATTGGCGGTAACTACATGCTTGCCGGCCGCAATGGCCTGTAATACGAGGGTCTTGGTGAAGGTGTCACCACCGATTAGCTCGCAGACCACGTCAATTTCAGGGTGGTTAATGATAATTTGCGGATCAGTCACTACTCTAATGCCGTCTAACGAAACACCGCGCGGCTTTGAGACGTCGCGGGCGGTGGCGTGGGTGATTATAATTTCACGGCCAGCGCGGCGGGCGATTTCTTCGCGATTGCGGCGCAGCACTTCGATGGTGCCGGTGCCGACGATACCTAGGCCGAGAAGGCCGACTTTTAAAGGGTTGGGAATTTGCATGGGTTGAGTTTTAAATTGGTTGGGGGATTGCGGTGGCATTAAGGTTAGGGCGATTGCGGGCTTCCCCCCCTCTCCCGGCCTCTCTCCCGCGAGGGGCGAGAGGCGCAAAACTAGATCGCGCTTGCTTAATTTAGACCTTACACTGGCAAGCGCTGCAGGGTGGGGCGGGTTGTTTTTACAACAACCCATCCTTCTTAAACATATCGCGAATACCTCTTACGGCTTGTCGGGTGCGATCCGCGTTTTCGATTAGCGCAAAACGTACATGATCGTCACCGTAGTCGCCAAAGCCAATGCCTGGCGATACGCTCACTTTGGCTTCGGACAGCAATTTCTTCGCAAACTCAAGTGAGCCTAACTTCGCGTAAAACTCTGGTAACTTCGCCCAAATATACATAGAAGCCTTTGGCTTGGTGGTGACCCAGCCAATTTCGGCTAAGCCTTTATGCAGCACATCTCTCCGCAATTGGTATTCAGCCACAATTTCGGTCACACATTCTTGTGGGCCTTCCAGCGCTGCAATGGCCGCAACTTGGATTGGCGTGAAGGTGCCGTAATCGTGATAGCCCTTAATTCTGGCTAATGCTGAAACTAATTCTTTATTACCGACCATAAAGCCGACGCGCCAGCCTGCCATGTTGTAGCTTTTGCTCATGGTAAAAAACTCAACCGCCACATCTCTAGCACCCGGTACTTGCATGATTGACGGCGGTTTCCAACCATCGTAGGTGATGTCGGCATACGCTAAATCGTGGATTACCAACACGTTATTGGCTTTGGCCAACGCTACAATGCGCTCAAAAAAATCAAGCTCTACGCACATGGCGGTTGGGTTGGACGGAAAGCCCAAAATCATCATTTTTGGCTTTGGGTAGCTTTCTTTTATCGCCCGTTCGGCTTCGGCAAAAAAGTCCACGCCCTCGGTCATGCGCACGTGCTTAATTTGCGCACCAGCAATTACGGCGCCGTAAATATGAATCGGGTAGCTAGGGTTTGGCACCAATACTGTGTCGCCACGGTCCAGCGTAGCCAACATTAAGTGCGCCAACCCTTCTTTGGAGCCAATCGTAGCGATGGCTTCCGTATCAGGATCAAATTCAACATCATAGCGGCGCTTGTACCAATCGCAAATGGCCTTGCGCAAACGCGGAATACCCTTGGAAACCGAATAACCATGGGTATCAGGGCGCTTCGAGGCTTCTACCAATTTATCAACAATATGCTGAGGCGTGGAGCCATCGGGATTACCCATCGACATATCAATAATGTCTTCACCGCGCCGCCGGGCGGCCATTTTAAGTTCGGATGTAATATTGAATACATAGGGCGGCAAACGGGCAATACGCGAAAATTCGTGGCTCATGGCGGGCTTAAAATGTAGAAGATGGTGCAGTGCAATATTAAATTCTAGCTTGTTTTAGGCTATAAAGCGTCAACGGCTTCGTCGACTTTAGTAAATTTGCGCAATTTCCACTATTCACTTATCCATTGGCGCCCATAAAAGTGCGCATTAATAGGCTGGAGATACTCTATTTTAGGGCATCTTCAGGCATATATTGATGCTATTTGTAGCGCCTTTTTAAGGCCAACGCGTCAGGGTATCATTACAACATTCACCTAATTTAGCCTGCCATGAAGCTCACCCTACACAATCCCGAAGGCCAAAACGTAATTTCTGGCCATAGCGCAACTGAAATTTTTATCAACGCTGCCGCGCATGCAGCGCCCCTCATCGTCATGGCACACACCATTACACCGTGGCAGTTTGAAATGAACCAGCCGATAAGCCTAAACGCTTTTGCAGTGCTGCTGGCAATGCGGCCGGAGCTGGTGGTGTTTGGTTCTGGAGCTACATTTCGCTTTCCTGATCCGCGCATTGGCGCAGAATTTGCCAAGCTGGGAATTGGTTTTGATGTGATGGACACCCCCGCCGCTTGCCGCACCTACAATGTGCTGCTAAGCGAAGGCCGCAACGTGGCGGCGGCACTCACACTTTAAGCGCGCTATGGAAATTAAATGGATTGAAGATTTTTTAAGCTTGGCCGAAACCGGCAGTTTTTCACGCTCTGCAGAATTGCGCCACGTTACGCAGCCCGCGTTTAGCCGCCGCATTCGCGCGCTAGAAAATTGGCTTGGGGCAGAGTTGGTTGATCGGAGCAATTACCCGACTAGCTTAACGGTGGCGGGCGAAGCATTTAGGGAGCGTGGCGCGAATATTCTGCGTGAACTTTACGACGCCCGTTCCACCTTGCGCGGCCAACGCCCAATTCCAGTTGATACCGTTACTTTTGCGATTCCCCACGCGCTGGGATTAAATTTCTTCCCTAAATGGCTCACCACCATTGAACGCAACTTTGGTGCCGTATCCACGAAGCTCTATGCGCTCAATGTGCATGACGCGGTGATGTCGCTAGCCGAAGGCAACTGCGATTTACTGCTGTGTTATCACCACCCCGAACAGCCGATTCAACTCGACACCAAGCGCTACGCCATGCTGCACCTGGGTTTTGAGGCACTAAAGCCCTACGCCCGCGCGCAGCGCAGCGGCGATCCACAATTTAGCCTACCCGGCACTGCAGACGCACCCATTCCCTACCTAGCCTATTCGCCCAACGCCTATTTAGGCCGCATGGTAGAAATTATATTAAGCGCAGCAAGGCGCCCTAACCACCTGCAACGCCGCTATGAAACCGACATGGCTGAAGCCCTAAAAGTAATGACAACCGAAGGCTTTGGCTTAGCGTGGCTGCCCGATAGCGCAGTGCGCGCGGAAATGCGCAGCAAAACTCTCGCACTCGCGGGCGACGAAAAATGGTTCGGTAATATGGAAATTAGACTCTACCGAGATACGCAATGTACCAAACCGATTGTGAACGCGCTGTGGATGCACTTGGCGGCGAAGGCGCCAACTTAAGCGTGGCCGCGAAGGCGCCACCTTAAGAGAAGCGGCTAAGGCGCCGTCGTACGACTAGCAGCGAAGGTGCTATTTTAAGTCGTTGCAGCATAGTTCCAGCGCAAGCGAAAACAGCTGACTGTAGGCAGTGCTATCGCAGAATGCGCAAAATAGGCTACTCGCGCGACGCCAAATAGATACCAATCAGCAACACCATAAAGCCGCTGAATTGCAGGGCGGAAAATGTCTCACCAAAAAACAACCATGCCAGCACTGCCGAGGCAACCGGCTCACCCAAAATAACTACTGCCACAAACGTGGCGCTTACATGGCGCAACGCCCAATTAATGGCGCTGTGGCCGAGCAACTGTGGGCCAAGTGCCAATCCTGCCAAAGACCACCACGCCCACACGCTAAAACCGCCCAGCGCCGTGCCGGTCAACCAACAAAGCGCAAAAAGCGTGACCGCACTGGCTGAATAAACTACCGTTAAATAGTGCAAGAGCGGTGGTGCCGGCTGGCTGGAATTGCCTAATTTACGGCCTATCAGCATGTATCCGCAAACAGTAAGCGAGCCAAAGAGCGCCAAGATATTACCCAGCAGCGGATTAGGCGCTGCGGGGTTAACCACATTGGCGACACGAAAATAATCAGCTAAAAAAATCAGCGCGCTACCGCACAACGCGGCGGCCACACCCGCCAACAGCCACGTAGAAAGCTTTTCGCGCAACACCAGCAAAGAAAATAGCGCAATCCAAATTGGGCTAGTAGCCACCAGCGCCATGCTACTGGCAACGGATGTATAGGCAAGCGACGATATCCATGTTGCGAAATGGGCGGCTAAAAATACGCCAGCCGCTATACCTAACCATATTTCGCGCGTGGTCATAATAGGCAGGTGCACAGTTTCGGCACGGCGCGCTTTTTGCGCGGCCAGTACGATCATCAACACCACCGCCGCCAACCCTAGGCGCCACGCCGCAATCGCAAATGACGCCACGCCTTCCGCTTGCGCATGGCGTACCAAAATTGCAGAGGATGAAAAAATCAACACGGCAACACCAAGTACGGTATTAGCAAGCCAACGTGGAGGGGGAGTGGTTTGCGCAGAATACGCAATTTGAGGAGCGGACATTATTTTATTTTTCTAATCGTGAGTAAGCGCTGGGATACGATATTGCGGTATCGAATCAGCCTGAAAACGCTCTAAAACAGGGCATCTTGAGCCTACTCAGCAACCGGTGGCATCACCCCAAAACAATGCGCCGCCGCAGGAAATTCCCCACTCCGCACTTCAGCCGCATACTGCGCCACGGCGGCCGAAATGCTCTCAGCCACGTTGACATACTTCTTCGCAAACTTCGGGGTAAAGTCAGTAAATAGCCCCAACAAATCTTCGGCCACTAGCACCTGCCCGTCGCACGCGGGCGAGGCGCCAATACCTATCGTAGGCACACCCACCGCCTGCGTGACGGCACGCGCAACAGGTTCCAGCGTGCCTTCAATAACCATTGAAAACACGCCGGCGGCTTCCATCGCTTTAGCGATATTGCACCACTTTTCAATCGCGTCGGCTTCCCTGCCCTGCGCTTTAAAACCGCCCATCGTATTAACGTGCTGCGGCATTAAGCCAATGTGCGCCATCACCGGAATGCCGCGCGCCACTAAAAAACTGACTGTTTCGGCAAGCTCCACGCCACCTTCCATTTTTATCGCCTGCGCGCCACTTTCGGCCATCGCCCGCGCCGCATTGCGAAACGCTTGCTCTTTGGATTCTTGATAGCTGCCAAACGGCATATCCAGCACGACACAAGCCTTGGCGGACCCGCGCATCACCGCTTTGGTGTGCATAATCATCATATCGAGAGTCACGGCCAAAGTTGAATCCATACCGTAAAGCACCATGCCCAACGAATCACCCACCAGCAAAATGTCGCAATGCGGATCGAGCAATTGCGCCATGGGCTTGGTATACGCGGTGAGCATAACTAACTTGGCGCCGCCAGCGGCTTTGTGCCCTTTAATGGAAGGCACAGACAATCGTTTTATAGAATTATGGACGCTCATAAAATATCTCGATTCAATGGCTTAAGGTTTACAATAGATGCTTCTCAATGGCTGCATTTTATAGACTTCAGGGGCAAATATGCATTTAATATTAAGAATAGTATTGAACGGTTTAGCGTTGATGCTAATCGCCTATTTATATAGCGGCGTCAGCGTTGATGGCCCTGTAGCCGCGATTGTGGCTGCCGTGGTGCTGGGCATTGTAAACGCCATTATTCGGCCGGTGCTGTTGTTTTTAACCTTACCAGTCACCTTGCTGACGCTGGGCTTATTTATTTTTGTGATCAATGCGCTGATGTTTTGGTTAGCAGCCGAACTGGTACCGGGCTTTAGAGTAACCGGCTTTTGGGCAGCACTCATTGGCTCAGTGATGTATAGCGTCATCACCATTGTCACGAGTTGGTTGGTTACACCCAAGACAAA
>JANNXI010000230.1:0-16513 GCA_031409495.1 Betaproteobacteria bacterium | reverse complement strand
TATTTTGAGTCACGCGCGGGGAGGCAAACCTTCACCTTTTAGGAGTTTTACATGTCTGTAACAATGCGTTCGATGTTAGAAGCTGGTGTGCACTTTGGCCACCAAACCCGTTTTTGGAACCCAAAAATGGCACCGTATATTTTCGGTGCACGTAACAAGATTCACATTATCAACCTAGAAAAATCGTTCCCAATGTTCCAAGAGGCCACAAAATTTGTGCGCACGCTTGCAATGAACAAGGGTACCGTTTTGTTTGTTGGTACGAAGCGCCAAGCGCGTGAAATTATTACCGAAGAAGCGATCCGCGCGTCTATGCCTTTTGTTGATTCACGTTGGTTGGGCGGCATGCTCACTAACTACAAAACAGTTAAGGGCTCTATCAAGCGCATGAAAGAATTAGAAGCGATGACCGAAGATGGTTCGCTAGAGAAGTTACCGAAAAAAGAAGCCCTAGTATTGAAGCGCGAAATGGAAAAATTGCAGCGCGCTATGGGTGGCATCAAAGACATGGGCGGCGTGCCTGATGCGATTTTTGTAATCGACGTCGGCTATCACAAAATTGCTGTGACCGAAGCCCGCAAGCTAGGTATTCCAATCATCGGCATTGTTGATACCAACAATTCCCTTGAAGGTATCGATTACATCATCCCAGGTAACGATGACTCTACTCGTGCCATTCGCCTCTACGCGCGCGGCATTGCCGATGCGATTTTGGAAGGTAGAAGCCAAGTTATCCAAGAGATGGTTGCCCCTGAGGGTGATGGCTTGGTTGAAGTCACTGAGCAAGCGTCACAATAATTGCAGCACACTAAAAAAGGGGCTGCGGCCCCTTTTTTTAAATGAATTTTAGAACTTGATTGCCGCACTAACAAGTGCACTCAATCGATCAGAATTGCAACAACTTAGTAAGAACTAACAGGAGATTAGCATGGCTGAAATTACTGCAGGAATGGTTAAAGTATTGCGCGAGAAAACCGACGCGCCGATGATGGAATGCAAAAAAGCACTGACCGAAGCCGCTGGCGACATGGAGCGTGCTGAAGAAATTTTGCGCGTAAAGCTTGGCAATAAAGCCAGCAAAGCCTCAAGCCGCGTGGCTGCTGAAGGTACAGTGACGATTCATATCGCCGCCGACGGTAAATTAGGCGCGATGGTAGAAGTAAATTGCGAAACCGATTTCGTGGCTAAAAACGACGACTTCTTAGCCTTGGCAGCAAAAGTTGCTGAGCTAGTCGCTACGCAAAACCCAGCTGACGTTGCGGCCTTGTCTGCATTAACTATTAATGGCGTAAGCGTTGAAGAAACCCGTAAAGCCTTGGTAGGCAAAATTGGCGAAAACGTTTCTATCCGCCGCTTTGTGCGGGTAGAAACCAAGGGTGCCTTGAATCAATACATTCACGGCGGCGCAAAAGTGGGCGTGCTAGTCGACATTACTGGTGGTGATGTGGTGTTGGGTAAAGATATTTCTATGCACATCGCCGCAGCAAAGCCAGTAGCATTGTCATCGGCTGAAGTACCAGCTGAGTTGGTTGAAAAAGAGCGCGAAGTAGCGCGTCAAAAAGCAGCCGAATCTGGCAAGCCAGCTGAAATCGTTACTAAGATGGTTGAAGGTACAGCGGCTAAGTTTCTAAAAGAAGTGGCGTTGCTAAGCCAGCCGTTTGTTAAAGATGATTCGATGACTATCGAGGCATTGTTAAAGTCACGTGCCGCATCCATGAATGGCTTTACGCTCTTTGTTGTTGGCCAAGGAATTGAAAAGAAAGTAACCGACTTTGCTGCGGAAGTTGCTGAAGCAACGGCTGCTGCACAAGCAGCACAAGCTGCAAAAGCAGTGTAATTTTTGCTTGTATTGATGTATATGTAGCAAGTCTGAAGAAGCCCTATTTTAGGGCATCTTCAGGCAGTATAAAATTGGTTTGTGCAACACCATCATTCCCGATGTGGTCGCGTGTAAATAAGGTATTTAAAGAGCCGCAATACTGCGAACTTTGAACCGACTTATTGCCTTATTTTTGCCACATTGATGAGCGATCATCCCCTTAAATCATCATGCGCACACAATGCGCCATGAGCAAAAACGGAGTTACGATGAAAGCGAAATATCAACGCATCTTGCTAAAACTTTCTGGCGAAGCCTTAATGGGCGACGACCATTTTGGTATCAATCGGCCTACCATCGAACGCATCGTGGGCGAAGTAAAAGAAGTGGCTGATTTGGGCGTGGCTATCGGCATTGTGATTGGCGGCGGTAATATTTTTCGTGGTGTAAGCACCAGCGCGGCCGGCATGGATCGCGCCACAGCAGATTACATGGGCATGTTAGCTACCGTCATCAATTCCTTAGCATTAGCCGATGCATTGCAAAAAGCGGGATTAACACCACGAATTCAGTCTGCGATTAATATCGAACCCGTGGTGGAGCCCTATATTCGCGGCAAAACCATGCGTTATTTAGAGGAAAGCAAAGTAGTGGTGTTTGCCGCCGGTACCGGTAATCCTTTTTTCACCACTGACACCGCAGCGGCATTGCGCGGGCGTGAAATGGAAGCTGAAATTGTGCTCAAAGCGACGAAGGTCGATGGCGTCTACACGGCTGACCCAAAGCTTGATCCGACGGCTACGCGTTATGAATCGCTGACTTTTGATGAAGCCATTATCAAAAACCTAAAAGTGATGGATGCAACGGCGCTGGCGCTATGCCGTGACCAAAAGTTGCCAATTAAGGTATTCTCGATATTCAAAGCTGGCGCCTTAAAACGCGTTGTTATGGGTGAAGATGAAGGTACTTTGGTACACGCATAATAGCTAAAAGCTAATAGATAACTCTCGAATTTTGAGGAGCAAAAAATGAACATTGCAGAATTAAAAAAAACATCAGAGCAAAAAATGGTCAAGAGCGTGGAAGCGCTGAAGGCTAATCTCGCTAAAGTGCGTACCGGTCGCGCCCACACTGGGTTGCTCGATCATGTGCACGTGGATTATTACGGCTCGATGATGCTGATTAACCAAGTGGCTAATATTACCTTGGCCGATGCCCGCACCATTCAAGTGCAGCCCTTTGAAAAGAAGCTCACGCCAGCCATTGAAAAAGCCATTCGTGATGCAAATTTGGGCTTAAATCCAGCTAGCTTCGGCGATACCATTCGTGTGCCAACGCCAATTTTGACCGAAGAGCGTCGGCGTGATTTGACCAAAGTGGTGCGTTCTGAAGGCGAAGACGCAAAAGTAGGTATTCGTAATATTCGACGAGACGCCAATACCGCATTGAAAGAAGCGCTGAAAGCCAAAGCGATTTCTGAAGATGATGAAAAACGCGCACAAGATGACGTACAAAAAATGACCGACGTACGCATTAAAGAGATGGATAAACTCATCGCCGATAAAGAAAAAGAATTATTGGCCGTTTAGTGTTGTCAACGCCAATAATTTCCTCCCAGTGACTGCCCCCACCGTTAGTTCCACCACCGCGATCCCTGAAGTTACGGGCTTGCCAAGGCACATCGCAATTATTATGGATGGCAATGGCCGCTGGGCAAAAAAACGCTTTTTGCCACGCGTGGCCGGGCACAAGCGCGGCGTGGATTCGGTTCGAGCAATAGTAAAAACCTGCGGTGAGTTGGGCGTTGAGCATCTCACGCTGTTCGCATTTTCAAGTGAAAATTGGCGCCGCCCGGCAGATGAAGTGTCTGTGTTGATGCAGTTATTTTTGGTGGCGCTACAAAATGAAGTCACTAAACTGCATGAAAACGGCATTCGTTTCCGCGTAATTGGTGATTTATCGCCCTTTGATTCGCGCGTTGTCGATTTAATTACCGATGGCGAAGCCTTCACCGCTAAAAATACCAAGCTCACCTTGACCGTGGCCGCCAATTACGGCGGCCGTTGGGATGTGTTGCAGGCCGCCAACACGGTGTTGCGTCAGCGCCGAAACGCGGCAGATGCTAGCGCACAAACAGCGCCGATTACGGAAGCAGAGTTAAATGCTGCCATGAGCATGGCCGATGCGCCAGAACCTGATTTATTTATCCGCACCGGTGGCGAAAAGCGCATCAGCAATTTTTTGCTCTGGCAAATGGCCTATACAGAGATGGTATTCACCGATACCTTGTGGCCCGATTTTGGGCGAGAGGCGCTAATTGACGCTGTCCGCGATTACCAGCACCGCGAACGCCGATTTGGTCGCACCAGTGAGCAATTGCAGCAGCCAGAGAATCAGGCTGGTGGCGGCGAGCCTGCATCGCAAAATAATTAAAATAGCTACTTCACTCCACCCACTTTTCGCCAACCCGCCATGTTAAAAACGCGCATCATTACCGCTTTAGTGATTCTGCCGATTTTGCTATTGGCGCTTTTTACCTTTCCGGCGTGGGCTTGGGATTTGTTTACGCTGGCCATTGTGCTCGTTGCCTGCTGGGAGTGGAGCCGGTTTTGTGAATTTAAAGTCGGTGGAAAGCGCCTATTTGTGGGCATTTCCACGGCGATCGGTTTGAGTATTTTTATCGGCAACTACTTCCAACGCACGTTGCCGTTTGACAATATTGCCACCGCATCATTTATTGTGTCAGCGCTGTTTTGGTTTGTGATCGCACCACTTTGGCTAATCAACACTTGGCGACCAAAGTCGACCGTGCTCCGTGGCGTGATTGGCTGGGTTGTTATTTTCCCGACGTGGCTGGCGTTTTTAGCGCTGCACGACGCAGGGCCTTGGATATTGTTGAGTTTCTCGATGATCGTCTGGGTCGCTGATATAGCGGCATATTTTTTTGGTAAAACCTTTGGTAAGCACAAACTTGCCATCAAAATTAGCCCAGGCAAAACCATTGAAGGTGCATTAGGCGGCTTGCTTGGTGTGGTGCTTTATTTTTTCTTGTGGCAGCATTTTTCAGGCCATAGCTTCTTTGCTGAAACAGGTTCGAAAGCTCATTGGATAGGGCTTCTCCGAGCACATGGTTATGAAATATTGGTGCTATTTTTAGTGCTCGGCGTGCTTTCCATCACTGGCGATTTATTTGAATCATGGATGAAGCGCGGCGTGAATTTAAAAGACAGCAGCAGCCTGCTTCCCGGTCACGGCGGAATTTTGGATCGCATTGATGCGCTCACGTCCACGTTACCGATCGCGGCCCTATATTTCGTGCTGACTACGCCACATTAGCAGTGTTGACCATGCCCATAAAAAATATTGTCATTTTAGGTGCCACTGGTTCGATTGGCGTGAGCACACTCGATGTAATTGCGCGCCACCCGAACCGTTACCAAGTTTTTGCGCTCACCGCACAGGCACGAGTGGCCGAGCTTGTCGCGCAGTGCAAAATCTTTAAACCAAAATTTGCCGTTATCGCCGATGCAACCCAAGGTGATGCATTGCGCGCAGCCCTTATGCAAGAGGGCTGCGAGGGCACCCAAGCGCTCGCTGGCGTCGATGCGCTATGCATGGTGGCGGCACATGCAGATGCCCATTGTGTGATGGCAGCTATCGTTGGCGCCGCAGGTTTGGCGCCCACTTTAGCAGCGGCAAAAGCGGGTAAAACGGTATTGCTCGCCAATAAAGAGGCATTGGTGATGTCGGGCGCGTTATTTATGGATGCGGTGGCAAAATACGGCGCGACCTTACTGCCCATTGATAGCGAACATAACGCGGTGTTTCAATCGCTACCGGTAAATTACAAAGACGGTTTGACAGCAACAGGTGTGGAAAAAATCATTCTCACCGCCTCTGGTGGCCCGTTCCGCAATATGGCCTTGAGCGATTTAGCCAACGTTACGCCTGATCAAGCCTGCGCCCATCCAAATTGGGTGATGGGGCGCAAAATATCTGTTGATTCAGCCACCATGATGAACAAAGGCCTAGAAGTGATCGAGGCGCGCTGGCTATTTGGTGCAGATTTAGCGCAAATTGAAGTAGTGATTCATCCGCAAAGCACGGTTCACTCAATGGTGCAGTATCGCGATGGTTCGGTAATTGCGCAGCTGGGTAATCCCGATATGCGCACGCCGATTGCCTACGCATTGGGCTACCCAGAGCGCATCGATGCTGGTGTACCCATGCTTGATTTGATTAAAATTGGCCGACTTGATTTCCAGGAGATGGATGTCACCCGATTTCCTTGTCTACGCTTGGCTTATGAAGCATCAGCACGAGGCGGCACGGCGCCAGCGATATTGAACGCTTTGAACGAAGTCGCTGTCGAATGCTTTTTAGCCGGCAAGCTCGCATTCACTGAAATTCCCAACATGATTGAAACAATATTAAGCCGCAGCACTATCACTACAGCCGATAGTATCGACGCTATTCTTGCGGCTGACGCCCAAGCGCGTCAAAACGCCCGTGCATGCATGCTCCAAGGCGACCTATAAATGGACTTCTTCAGACATTCATTTGATGTAAAAAAGGCGTCTGCGTGATGACGCTGCTGATTCAAATAGCCTCATTTTTCGTCACTTTAGGGATTTTGGTGACATTCCATGAGCTCGGTCATTATTGGGTTGCACGTTTTTTTGACGTAAAGATTCTGCGCTTTTCGATCGGTTTTGGCAAAACACTCAAAATGTGGGCGCGCGGGCGAGACAAAACCGAGTGGGTTCTTGCGGCCATCCCCTTGGGCGGCTATGTAAAAATGGCTGATGAACGCGACGGTTCGTCGGAACCAAACGCACCGGATGCTTCGCGCGCGTTCAATCGGAAGCCAATTTGGCAGCGCATGCTAATTATTGTTGCTGGCCCTATGGCCAATTTTGTTTTGGCGGCCTTTGTTTATTGGGTGCTGTTTGTCGTCGGTATTCCTGGGTTTAAACCGTTTGTTGCCGAGCCGATCCCCAATTCTGAGGCCGCGCGTGGCGGATTTTTGGCGCAAGATTTAATTACCAAAATTGGCGAAGCGCCGATTCAAAGCTGGACGGATGCGCGTATGCTGCTGCTCGAGCACGCGATCAACAAAGAAAAAGTGGAAATTGCCGTACAAGATTTAACTGGCCGAACCCAGGGCCGCACACTAGATTTTGCCAGCGTGTCTAAACAAGACTTGGATCAAGATTTCCTCGAAAAGTTAGGCTTGCAGCGTTACCGCCTACCGATTCCGACCAAAATTGATACGCCCACAAAAGACGGTGCTGCTGCAAAAGCCGGATTGGCCAAAGGCGATGAAATTAAGTCAGTCGAAGGCATCTTGTTCAGTGATTTTAATAAACTTGCCGTATTTATTCGCTCAAAGCCAGAGCAAGCGCTAACTTTCAAAGTTCTAAGTGCCGGGGATGCAACCCTTAAATCAATCGTGATTACTCCTGACCTCATCGCCGAAAACGGCCAAAAATTGGGTCGTTTGGGCATTACGCCATTGCAACATCCAGGTAACACAGCGGCATTAAAAGCCGAATACGAAACCCTGCTGATGACAGAAACGCTGGGTATTTTCGCGGCCTTTCCCGCCGCGTGGGCGAAGGTTTGGGAATCTTCCGTGTTCAACTTGAAAATGTTCGGTAAAATGCTAACTGGGCAGTTATCACTAAAAAATATCAGCGGGCCACTGACGATCGCAGATTATGCGGGACAGTCGGCACAACTGGGTATTTTGCCGTTTATTACGTTTTTGGCTACGGTCAGTATTGGGCTGGGCGTGCTGAATCTGTTACCTATACCCGTGCTTGATGGCGGGCAGTTGTTGTATCATATTGCTGAATTTTTAAAAGGCAGTCCGTTGTCCGACCGCAGCATGATGGTCGGGCAGCAAATTGGGATTGTGCTAATTCTCGGGCTGACTGTATTCGCCTTTTATAACGATATAGTCCGCCTAATTTCAGGCTGAGATAGAAAGATAAGGATTTATTTTGATTGGTTTTTCTAAGTCAACGCTTGCAGTTGCTATCAGTAGTTTATTTATCGGCCTAGGCAGCTTGAGCAGCACAGATGCTTACGCCATTTCCCCCTTTACGATCAAAGATATTCGCGTTGAAGGCGTGCAGCGCACCGAAGCTGGTACGGTGTTCAGCTATTTGCCCGTAAAAGTTGGCGACAGAGTGGATGACGAAAAAGCCGCCGCTGCCATTAAAGCGCTGTATGCCACTGGTTTTTATGATGATATTTGGCTGCAGGCTGAAGGCGATGTGCTGGTGGTCACGGTAAAAGAGCGGCCGGCAATTGCAAAAATTGAGCTAGTAGGCGCTAAAGAATTTACGAAAGAAAACTTAACCGATGGTTTGAAGCAAGTCGGTATTTCTGAATCGAAAATCTTTGATCGCTCGGTACTAGACCGCGCAGAAAAAGAAATTAAACGCCAATACACCAGCCGTGGTTTTTACTCTGCCAAAGTGACTACTACTGTCACGCCGCTAGAGCGTAACCGCGTTTCGCTCAACTTCAATATCGAAGAAGGCGAAGTATCGAAAATTGTTGATATCAATATCATCGGCGCTAAGGCTTTTTCGGAATCTTCCCTACTTAAAGAGTTTGAGCTAACGGACACCAATTGGCTCTCTTGGTTTAGCAAAGACGATCAGTATTCAAAGCAAAAATTGTCGGGCGACTTAGAAAAATTACGTTCTTACTATCAAAATCGGGGTTATCTCGACTTCAACGTCGATTCCACTCAAGTCTCGATTACGCCAGACAAAGAAAAAATTTACGTCACCATCAATATCACTGAGGGTGAAGTCTATAAGCTTTCAGAAATTAAATTTGCGGGTGATTTAAAACTCCCTGAAGCCGAACTGCGTAGCTTGTTATTGTTCAAGCCGGGCGAAACGTTTTCGCGCCAAAAAATTGTTGATTCAATTAAGGCGATGAATGACCGTCTGGGTAACGACGGTTATTCTTTTGCCAACATTAATCCCGTACCCGAGGTGGATAAAGAAAAACGTACAGCACAATTCACCATGTTCGTCGATCCGGGCCGGCGTATTTATATTCGCCGTATCAATGTGCAAGGCAATGGTCGCACGCGGGACGTGGTTATCCGCCGCGAGATGCGCCAATTAGAAGCTTCTTGGTATTCCATTTCTGCTATCAATCGTTCTAAAGAACGCTTAGAGCGCACCGGATTTTTTGAAGATATTTCAGTTGAATCGCCACCGGTTCCGGGCACGCCAGACCAAGTTGACGTTAACGTTACCGTAAAAGAGCGCAACACGGGCAACTTGCAATTTGGTGTGGGCTATTCACAAACCGATAAATTGACGGTATCAGCATCAGTGTCGGAATCGAACATCTTAGGTACAGGCAATCAGTTGTCGTTCCGCATTAATAATGGCTCCACCAGTCGCGCCTACGAGTTATCGTTTACCGACCCATATTGGTCCGTTGATGGTATTTCGCGCGGTGTTGATTTGTATCAGCGCGATATTAATACCGCGTCGTTAAATACCGGTGCTTATCAATCTACTTCCACAGGTACGGGTGCACGTTTTGGTGTGCCAGTGACCGAATACGATATCGTGAATTTTGGATTGGGTTGGGAGCGCACAAAGTTATCATTGGACCCAAGCAGCCCACAACGATATATTGACTACATCAATACCTTCGGTACTAAAAGCGATACCGTACGTGGTGTGATTGGCTATGCGCGCGATACCCGCGATAGTTTGTATTTCCCAACGCGCGGTTATTTACTTGAAGCCAACGCTGAATTTGGTTTGCCCGGCGGTGACGTAAAGTACTTCCGCGCCCAGTTTAAGGCGCAATACTTGCGGCCTATCTGGGGCCCAATTGTGTTGGCCGCCAATTATGAATTCGGCATTGCCGATGGTTATGGCGGCAAGTCGCTACCGTTCTTTAAGAGCTTTTACGCTGGTGGCGTAGACTCTATCCGTGGTTTCCAAAGTTCTACCTTGGGCCCTCGCGAAAAACAGATTACGATTAACGGCCCCATTTTTGGTGAGGCTATCGGTGGTAACCGGCGTGTAGTCGGGAATTTAGAATTGCTATTTCCAATGCCCGGCGTGAAGACTGAAAAATCGGTTCGGCTTTCAACATTTTTAGACGTGGGCAATGTGTTTGGCCGCGATGAAGTGGTACGCATTCAAGATATGCGCGCATCCGTTGGATTTGCGGTAAGCTGGTATTCGCCGGTGGGTCCTTTGAAATTTAGTTTAGCAAAACCATTGAAAACGAAGGAAAATGACCAAGTTGAACGCTTCCAATTTTTGCTCGGTCGTGGATTCTAAATCTGTTGTTTTGCTTTGTTGTTGAGGTTAACTGATTATGGGTATGATAAAAAATATTGGACTCGTTGCCGTAGTAGCTGCCGCGATCATTGTGGGTTTCGCTGTCTCAACCGATGCGGTTGCACAATCAAAAATTGGTTTTGTTGATCAAGAAAAGTTGCTGCGTGAAGCCGCACCCGCAAAGCGGGCGCAGGCAAAACTTGAAAAAGAATTTTCAGTCAGAAAAGCCGAGCTCGACCGTGTACAAAAGCAAGGCCGCGATTTAGAGGCTTTGTTGTTGAAAGAGGCCGTTACACTACCAGATGCCGACAAACTTGCCAAAGAACGCCTATTGGCGCAGGTTACAAGAGATTTTCAGCGTTTAGAGCGTGAATATCGCGAAGATTTTAATTTGCGTCGTAATGAAGAAATTGCGTCGCTCCAAGAGCGTTTTAGCAAAGCCATAAACGATATTGCTGAAAAAGACGGCTTCGATATTATTTTGCAGGAAGCGGTTTATTCCAGCCCTAAAAGCAACATCACAGAAAAAGTAGTTAAGGCGCTAGCCGATAAGTAGGGCGCTTTAGCCGATCAAGTTTTATATTGCGGCAGCATATGGGAACATATGGCTGCCGTTTTAAATTCTGCCCTTCATTGAACTACGCCATCCCTCCATGCCTACTTTTACCCTCGCAGAACTTACCCAACGTCTCGGTGGCGAAGCCATCAGCGAAGTCGCACAGCCCTTGCGCGGCGTGGGTGCGATTGCAAGTGCTACGCCTTTTGAAATCACCTTTCTTGCAAACTCAAAATATCGCAACCAATTAAGTCTCACCCAAGCCGGCGCGGTAATTGTTGCTGCCAGTGAGCAAGGAGGCACCGCAAAGCCCCGCATCATTGCCGCCAACCCCTACGCATACTTCGCCCGCGTAGCGCAGCTATTCGCGCCTACACGCACGCACGTTGCTGGCATACACCGCATGGCATGCGTGGCGGCTAGCGCACAGGTTGCGTTGACGGCGCAAATTAGCGAATTTGTCAGTGTCGGCGACGGCGCTGTTATTGGTGAAAATGTATTCTTAGGCGCGGGTGCCGTTATTGGCGCGGGCTGTACGGTGGCCGCTAATACGGTCATCCATGGCCGTGCCGTGCTGTATGAAGGCTGCCATATTGGTGCGTGGTGCATTGTGCACAGCGGCGCGGTTATCGGCGCGGATGGCTTTGGTTTTGCACCCGACTTTAAGGGCGCGACCGGGAGCTACGTAAAAATACCGCAAACTGGCGGCGTCCAAATTGGGGATGATTGCGAGATCGGCGCCAATACCACCATTGATCGTGGCACCATGCGCAACACCACAATTGGTAATGGCGTAAAGTTAGACAATCAAGTGCAATTGGGGCACAACGTCAGTGTCGGTGACCATACGGTAATTTCAGGTTGCGTTGGTGTGGCTGGAAGCACTAAAATTGGGTCCCGCGTGATGATCGGTGGCGCGGCATCAATTATTGGTCATTTAGAAATTTGCGATTTTGCGGTGATAGCGGCCACCACGTTTATTACTAAGTCAGTTAAAAAACCCGGCATGGTCGCATCGGGCATGCCGCAAATGGATCATGACCAATGGCTTAAAAACGCAGTGCATTTGCGGCATTTAAGCGATATGGCAAGACAGTTACGTGACTTAAAAAATAAGGGATAACCAAAATGACAACCGCAGCTGACAACGGTGCCAATAACGGCGCAATGAATATCACTGAAATAAAAGAATACCTACCCCATCGCTACCCATTTTTGTTGGTGGATCGCGTGTTGTCGATTGAGCCGAACAAAAGCATCGTTGCGCTAAAAAATGTGACCGTGAACGAGCCTTTTTTTGAAGGCCATTTTCCGCATTATCACGTGATGCCCGGCGTACTGATTGTTGAAGCGTTGGCACAGGCCGCTGCACTGCTGGCATTTAAAAGTGTTGGCACCAAGCGCGATGAAAAAACAGTGGTTTATCTGGCGGGCATAGACGGCGCGCGCTTTAAACGCCCCGTAGTCCCGGGTGACACGTTGAAATTGCACGCCGAAAAATTGCTAGAACGGCGTGGCCTAGTGAAGTTTTCTGCACGCGCCACTGTTGCCGATGTGGTGGTTTGCGAAGTGGAGCTGCTTTGTACGATGCGCAATATTGAGTAATCGTTATGTCCAATTCCCTCATTCACCCC
Organism: Betaproteobacteria bacterium; assembly: GCA_031409495.1. Classification (GTDB taxonomy): domain Bacteria; phylum Pseudomonadota; class Gammaproteobacteria; order Burkholderiales; family Usitatibacteraceae; genus JANMDR01. The sequence continues at coordinate 4,168 of JANNXI010000230.1, read as the reverse complement.
GCTGCAATTATTGATCCGCGCGCAAAGCTTGACAGCACAGTGCGCGTGGGCGCTTATACCGTCATTGACGGTGATGTTGAAATTGGTAAAGCCACGGAGATCGGCCACCACTGCGTAATTACAGGGCATACGCAAATTGGTGAAGACAATAAAATTTATCATTTTGTCTCTTTGGGCGAAGCTAACCAAGACAAAAAATATAAAGGCGAGCCGACTAAAACTATCATCGGTGCGCGCAACACGATTCGCGAAAGCTGCACCATCAATCGCGGTACGGTGCAGGATCAGGGTGTGACCATGGTCGGCAATGACAACTGGCTCATGGCCTACGTGCACGTGGCGCATGATTGTTTGGTGGGTAATAACACCACATTAGCTAACTGCACCCAGCTTGCTGGGCATGTGCATTTAGGTGATTTCGCTGTCCTTGGCGGCTTCACAGGCGTGCATCAATACGTGCATATCGGCGCGCATGTGATGTGCGGCGTGTCTTCTGTCGTGTTGATGGATATTCCTGCTTACATTACTGTTGGCGGCCAGCCATTGCGCGTGGCTGGGTTTAACCGGGAAGGCTTAAAGCGACGTGGTTTTACCGACGCGCAATTAGCAAATATTAAAGCCGCGTTTAAGGTACTTTACCGCGATGGCAATACCCTTGATGCAGCCAAAAAACTGATCGCAGACATGCCTGAAGAAGCCCTAGAATTAAGCGTCTTCAGGCAATCATTAGACCAAGCTACACGCGGAATTGTGCGTTAATGAAAATAGGTATTGTTGCGGGCGAAGCATCCGGTGATTTATTAGCCAGTTTGCTAATACAGGCTATCAAGTCTGCCTATCCCCACGCTGAATTTATCGGCATTGCAGGGCCTAAAATGCAGGCCGCAGGTGCGACCAGCTTGTACGCAATGGATAAATTATCTGTGCGCGGTTATATTGAAGTGCTAAAAAGCTATCGAGCAATTGTTGGTATTCGTAATGGCGTGCGCGACTATTTTTTAAAAAATAGGCCTGATTTTTTTATTGGTATTGATGCGCCTGATTTTAATTTGGGCGTGGAAACCGCATTACGCGCCAAAGGTATTCCCACCATCCATTACATCAGTCCGTCCATTTGGGCGTGGCGTGGTGAGCGGATTCATAAGATTAAAAAAGCCGTGGATCTCATGCTCACCGTGTTTCCGTTTGAGCAAAAAATTTATGATGCGGCGGGTATTAATTCTGTTTATGTTGGCCACCCGCTGGCAGACTTAGCGCCTGCCACCCCGCAGTATTTGGCTGCCCGCACGCAGCTGCGATTGCCTGCAAACAGCCTACAAATAGCCCTCTTGCCGGGTAGCCGTCGCACCGAGCTTGATTATCACGCTGAACTTTTTATTGAAACTGCGCGGTTGTTATTGCAGAAATTTCCGAATGCTAATTTTTTAGTACCGCTCGCCACACGCGAAACGCGCGAGCAGTTTGATGCCATGCGCTGGAAGCTAAAGGCCAACGAATTGCCGATTCAAGTATTGTTCGGCCATTCGCATTTGGCGTTATCTGCGGCAGATTGCGCCTTGGTTGCCAGTGGCACAGCCACATTGGAAGCGGCCCTGTTGCGCTGCCCGCACGCGGTGGCGTATCGCATGTCGCCCACCACGTTTAAAATGATGAAGAAAAAAGCCTATCTGCCCTATGTAGGTTTGCCCAATATTTTGGCGGGCGAATGGATAGTGCCAGAGCTTTTGCAAGACGACGCCACCGCAGAAAATTGTGCACAGGTATTAGGTAATTACATCAATCACAAAGCGCTGCGCGAGCAACTGCAAGAACGCTTTGCGGATTTGCATGCGAGCTTGGCGGTGAACAATGGTAAGCGCGTACTGAGTGCCATCAGCAATTTCTTGCAATCACACAAACTAAGTACTGCGATGCCCGCACCTTCCGCGCCACCCCAGCAAAACAACCACGCGCAGAGCAACCATGCTTCGTTGCGGCGTTGATGAAGCCGGGCGCGGGCCATTGGCTGGCCCGGTTTACGCTGCAGCGGTGATTCTTGATGCCGCGCGACCAATCGCAGGCTTAGCAGATTCAAAAAAGCTATCCGAAAAAAAGCGCGACGCTCTCGCCATCCAAATTCACGCGCAAGCCAGCGCTTGGTGCGTGGCCAGTGCGTCGGTTGCCGAAATCGATAGCCTCAATATATTGCACGCAAGCCTATTAGCTATGCGCCGTGCCGTTGAAGGTTTGCGCCTGCAGCCAGATGAAGTGCTAATCGACGGTAATCAACTCATCAAACTCAGGTTCAAATGCAAAATGCAGGCGATTGTGCAGGGCGATAGTTTGGTAGCGGAAATTTCTGCGGCATCGATTTTAGCCAAGACTGCGCGCGATAAATTCATGGTGGAATTGGGCGAACAATTTCCTGAATATAGTTTTGCAAAACACAAAGGCTACGGTACTGCGATACATTTAAGCGCTTTGCGCGAGCACGGCGCCAGCGTGTGGCACCGGCAAAGCTTTGCGCCCGTTCGCGCCGTAAACCTGCAACAAGAGCTTGCCTTTTAGACTGCGATGAAAACAATCACCTCCGCCGATAATCCAGATTTCAAACACGCGTTGAAAATTGCCGAACAAGCAAGAGACCGTAAAAAAAGCCGGCAAACATTGCTTGATGGTGAACATTTAATTACCGCTTATTGCGACGCTGCCAATGTTCCAGAACAGATTTTTTTGATCGAAAAATGCCTTGAAGATGCCCTATATACGGGTGTTTTCGAGGCGCTGCGGAAGGCGGGTTGGAGTGAAAATAAGTTCATCGTTATCACCCCCCAGCTAATGCGACAACTCTCGGCGCTTGATTCGCCATCCACCATGGTTGCGGTGATTGCGCAGCCATTAAATGCAGCGATGCCATCGCATGAGGCGGATGTAGTGGTGCTAGAAAACTTGCAAGACCCTGGCAATATGGGTTCCATTTTGCGTAGCGCTGCTGCGGCCGGTTTCGCGCATGTGCTGTGCTCGCCAGACTGTGTGGCGGCTTGGTCGCCCAAGGTTTTGCGGGCGGCGCAGGGTGCGCATTTTGGCTTAAAAATTACTGAGGGCGTTGACTTGCAGGGCTATGTTTCAACAGCAAAGCGGGCCAGTTACGCATTGGCGCTACACGCTGCAAAATCAATCTACGAATGTGATTTTAAAGCACCCGCAATCGTCATTATTGGCAATGAGGGTGCGGGCTTGTCCGCTGCACTCTTGGCAGTTACAACACAGCCCATTCGCATTCCCATGCCCGGCCAAGTGGAGTCACTAAACGCCGCCGCCGCCGCCGCAATTTGCTTTTTCGAAGTGGTACGACAGCGGGCTTGAAATAATTGTGCTTAGGGTGCTTTAGTTACTTTTAAGGAAAAATCTAGCTCAGCACCGGTATCGGTTTCAAGCGCCATGCTGGTGGCGGTGCTCAGGATTACCTTGATTTTGGAACTTGATGTGGTGAAGCTGCCATTGGCTTGCTGAAGCTCAATTTTCATATCTGCCAACACTGATTCGCCGTCAGGCTCACCCAATGTAATCGTTGCCTTCAAGTGGTTTGGTTTGCCGATTGGGCCCATCGGCGCGGTATTGACCACGCCCGCGGTAAGGGACATCGAAGCAGATGACTTTGATGCCTCAATCTTAGCTGCCGCGTTGGCTTCACCGATGAGTTCAAGGTCAACTTTATACTTGGTTGCTGCAAGCGCTTCCGCTGGTACCGCGATCACAATGATCATAGCAAGTGATGCCACGAAGGCAGATATACGAGGCGCTAATCGGACAATTTTTGTGAACATTTAAATCTCCTTGGTTATTTTAGTGAGCCGCAGGAACATCAGCTTAACTACTATTTTAATGGTTACTGCGCCTTGTTGCGGCACTGACAGCTAAGTGCAATAATTTACATGGTCAATTATAAAAAAACCAATCGGGGGAAGTATGAAAATAACAGCGTTGATACTAGTATATTTACACATTAATTTCGCAACATAAAATAGTATAAAATAGTGATTTCTGTCCTGTGGAGATCATCATGCGTCAGAGCGAGCTGAAGTTAAGTGTAGAAGACCGTAGGGCTGTGGAGTCATTTCGTCGGAAAGGTCTGCATAATGCGCGCGCACTGGCGCGTGCCAACATCCTTTGCGCGCTAGATGATGGC
>JANNXI010000229.1:0-3518 GCA_031409495.1 Betaproteobacteria bacterium | reverse complement strand
TCGGTTGGTACGGGGTTACGTTTCATATGGGCTCCTTGGTTTGAATCTATACGGAGCCTAACAAAAAATCAATCTACACAAAATTCGTTACACCCTCCTAAAGCACGGCAAATGGTCTACGAAATGTGCTGCGATGCAGATACCAAACCAGCGCTCTACGCTTGCGACAGCCCTGTTGGCACAGGCAAAACAACTGCCGTAATGGCACATTTGCTCCGCGCTGCGGCTGCGAAAGGATTACGCCGCGTGTTTGTTGTGCTCCCATACACCAATATTATTAGTCAGTCGGTTGAGGTGTATCGTAACTCCCTTCTGCTTAATGGCGAGAACGCTGACGAAGTTGTGGTCGCACATCATCACCGCGCTGAATTTTCCAGTCCGGACGCGCGTCAATTCACTGCACTTTGGCAGGCGCCAATTGTTGTTACAACGGCGGTTCAATTTTTTGAAACGTTGGCGAACAATCAACCTACTGGATTACGCAAGCTGCATAACTTGGCGGGTTCTGCAGTTTTCATCGACGAGGCGCATGCCGCGTTACCGGCAGCTTTGTGGCCGCAGGCATGGCGGTGGATAAAAGAACTCACAGATGATTGGGGGTGTCATTTTGTATTTGGCTCGGGTTCGCTTACTCGTTTTTGGGAGCTGCCGGATTTTGTTGATCCACCAATGAATCTTCCAGAGCTTGTAACAGAAAAAATGCGTGTTCGCCTCGTAGGAAACGAAAAGCATCGAGTGATATATAAGCAAAAACTTAACCCTATCAACTTGAATACTCTGCTTCTATGGCTACAGACATTGCCCGGGCCGCGACTGCTAATCGTCAATACGGTTCAGTCTGCGGCGGTGATTGCTAAGGCAATTTTCGCTACAGGCGGGCGAGACAAAGTTGAGCATCTTTCGACCGCACTCATGCCACTCGATCGTGAAACTGCCTTAGCACGCGTTAAAACGCGATTAAGAGAATGTCAGAACAACTCTTCTCTTGCAGGGATAGCAGATTGGACGTTAGTGGCGACATCGTGTGTGGAAGCGGGGGTGGATTTATCTTTTCGAACAGGCCTAAGAGAAGGTGCGAGTCTGGTAAACCTAATTCAGATTGGCGGGCGCGTAAATCGTCATCAAGAGTTTGAGCACTCGGAGGTTTGGACATTTACGTTACAGCAGACCGATTTTCTTAGGCTTCATCCTAGCTTTCAGGACTCATCTAGGGTTCTGGAAACAATGTTTGCGGAAAACCGAGTAACACCAAATGATTGTAAGGAAGCGCTGCGGCGCGAAATTTGTCTAGGTGGGTTAAAGGATAAAATTGGTGGATTTGAAAGCGCAAATGACTTTCCAGAAGTTCATACATTGTTTCGGGTCATTGATTCGGACACCTATACGGTGGTTGTGGACGACAAGATCAAGCAGCGTTTGAAAGATTGGGAAAGGGTCTCATGGCAAGAAATTCAAAACGGAAGTGTGCAAATTTGGGGTACAAAGATTGAATCGCTGCGAATTCCACAGTTTGCACGGTATCCGAACATGTATGAATGGAGCTTGATGTATGACGACTTTATTGGCTACATGGCCGGCATATTACAAGATGAAAATTTTTTAAAACATGGCGGTGGTGTTATTTGAAGTTCGCGCGGTGTATTGAAATGAAAGATGTACCAATGAAGCCGCACGAGGTTTCCCTGTGAGTTCGCGACCCGATGAGCCGATCATGCTCTCCGCTCTTAATCACTGGGGCTACTGTCCGCGCCGATATTATTTGATACATGTCGAGGGTGAGTTTGTTGACAATATTCATACCGCACGCGGTCAGTCAGAGCACAAGCGCGTAGATGAAATTCGTCACGAAACAGTTAACGGGCGGCGCGTCGAAACGGCATTACCGGTATGGAGTGAGCAGTTGGGGTTGATTGGCAAATGTGATGTTGTAGAATTTCTCGCCGATGGAACACCGTATCCTGTGGAATACAAACATGGCGCAAGAAAGAAATGGATTAACGATGATCTTCAACTCGCGGCCCAAGCGTTATGCCTTGAAGAAATGACGGGCAAGGTAGTAGCCAATGGTGCGATCTATCATGCCACCTCGCGTCGGCGACGCGAGGTGGCGATCGACGATGCTTTACGAAGCGAATTGCTACGTACTATCAGCGCCATTCGCGAGGTCATCCGAATAGGAAAATTGCCAAAGCCCGTTAATGATAGCCGTTGCGAACAGTGTTCAATGAATGAAATTTGCCAACCGTCAGCAGTGGGTAATCGTGCAATTTTTGAAGACGCGCATCGTTTGCTTTTGCTAACTGAAGAATGATCAGCTCATGCGCCAAATTCTAAACACGCTTTACATCACCACGCCGCAAGCCTACGCACATTTGGAAAATGACACGCTACGCGTCGATGTGGAGCGCGAGAAGAAACTCGCAGTGCCGCTGCATCACTTGGGCAGCATCGTTTGTTTTGGCAATATCATGCTTTCACCCGCACTTATGCACCGCTTGGCAGAAGAAGGTAAATCGCTCGTGCTTTTAGATGGAAATGGGCGCTTCAAAGCGCGGCTGGAAGGCCCTATTTCGGGTAATGTTTTGTTGCGGCAGGCGCAACATACAGCCGTTAATCAATCAACCGCAACGCTAGAACTGGCGCGGTGTTTCATTGCAGGCAAGCTTAAAAATAGCCGACAAATATTGTTGCGCGGCGCACGCGAAAACGAAGATGTTGAGGAGCAAAATAAATTAAAACGTGTGGGCGACAACTTAAACGCATCGTTACGCGCGCTCGCCGTTGCAGGTGATTTAGATACGTTGCGCGGCATAGAAGGGGAAGCCGCCCGTGGCTATTTTGGCGCGCTGAATTTATTGGTGCGCAAAGACTGCCGTGAACACTTTCAAATGGATGGCCGCAGCAAACGTCCACCGCGCGACCGCATGAATGCGTTGCTTTCATTTTTGTATTCCATGCTCACCAATGACTGCCGTTCTGCAATAGAAGCGGTGGGTCTCGATCCGCAGCTGGGCTTTTTACATGCGGTAAGGCCGGGCAGGGCAGCGTTGGCACTAGATTTGGTGGAAGAGTTTCGCGCATTTATTGCCGACCGCTTAGCGCTGTCGCTCATCAACCGCAAACAATTAGTTGCCAAAGATTTTGAACTGCGCGAAGGCGGGTCGGTGCAATTATCTGACGACGCGCGGCGAACGTTGGTGGTTGCGTTTCAAGAACGCAAACAAGAGGAAATCACGCACCCTCTGCTAGAACAAAAAATGCCGTTAGGTTTAGTACCGTTATTACAAGCGCGATTCATAGCGCGAACTTTGCGTGGTGAAATGGAAGGCTACGTTCCTTTTTTAATTCGGTAGTTAAGCGGAAAATGCGATGTTAATATTATTGCTCCGGCCCAATGAAGTATCAAGCCGCATAACGCACTCTGCGATCTTGAAAGTAAGCGATAACACGTTCAGGCGATCTGTCTAGCATCTCCATGTGTTCATTGGCTGCCGCACGTAATTTTGCTTTTGTACGCA
>JANNXI010000228.1:0-4736 GCA_031409495.1 Betaproteobacteria bacterium | reverse complement strand
TGCGTACAAAAGCAAAATTACGTGCGGCAGCCAATGAACACATGGAGATGCTAGACAGATCGCCTGAACGTGTTATCGCTTACTTTCAAGATCGCAGAGTGCGTTATGCGGCTTGATACTTCATTGGGCCGGAGCAATAATTATTGACGGCTCGCAAGGCGAAGGTGGCGGGCAAATGTTGCGCTCGGCCTTATCGCTTTCAGTTTGCACTGGCCAACCGTTTCACATCAAAAACATTCGCGCTGGCCGCGCCAAGCCGGGTTTAATGCGTCAGCATTTAACTTGCGTACAGGCTGCGGCGGAAATTTCTAACGCAACAGTGGAAGGTGCGGCGATTGGCTCAATCGAACTGCACTTTGCGCCAGATGCCCTACAACACGAAGGTAGCCTTGTTGCTGGGAAATCAGGCATCTCCGGTGGATCATATAACTTTGCGATTGGCACGGCGGGCAGCGTAACTATGGTCTTACAAACCGTTTTACCCCCGTTGTTGTTTGCAAATAAATCATCCGAAATCACCATCTCTGGAGGCACTCATAACTTCATGGCCCCATCCTATGATTTCGTATTGCGCACGTTTTTACCGCAACTAAAAGCCATGGGTGTGAACGCAACACTCACGCTCAATCGTCACGGATTTTACCCAGCCGGCGGTGGCAAAATTACCGTTAAAATTACGCCCTGCAGCAGCTGGAAACCCCTAAATTTAGTGGCGCGCGGAGCATTGCTTAATCGTTATGCTGAAGCCATTATTGCCGGCGTGCCGGTAAGCGTTGCGGAACGCGAGCTTGCGTGCGTGGGAGCAGCACTTGGCCTAACTGAGGATAATTTGCGCATCCGCGGTCTGTCAGCAAGTGAAGGTCCGGGCAATGCATTGTTATTGACGTTGACGCACGCGCGTAGCACCGAAGTATTTATGCGCTTAGGACAAAAAGGCGTGGCTTCAGAGGCTGTAGCAAGAGGCCTCGTGCGCGATGCTACTGAATACACCAACAGTACCGCAGCCGTAGGTGAATATTTAGCAGACCAGTTGCTGCTACCGATGGCGCTCGGTGCGGGTGGCACATTTACAACTTCGTGCATCAGCGATCATTTCAGCACCAACGTCGCCGTGATAAAACAATTCTTACCAGTGCAAATTATGGTTAAGTCAATCTTACCTACATGCCATGAAGTAACGGTGATAATCTAGCTGAAACCCTTAGCCAATCATCGCTGATGCGCTAGCGGAATGCTGCGCCGCAGCATTTTATTGTTGAAAAATAAAGTCTATACTCTAGCTGTGTGCAGGCTTTAAGTGGGCTTAATCAATTGGTTGCAGTGGCTCTCTATGCATCAACACTGACCGCAACACATCAATGAATTCATGGGTTTTATCAAATATAATCTGGAGGATGTATGGCTGAAAATATTAAACCAACCGTTGCTAAAGTTGAAAAGAAACCAGCGCGTCGTAAGTTCTTAACGGGTGCTGCCGTTGCAAGCGGTGCAGCGATAACCGCTTTTCCGATGATTGCTACAGCGCAAACAACGAGCTTGCGCTTTCAATCAACCTGGCCTGCAAAAGACATTTTTCACGAATATGCAAATGACTTTGCTAAAAAAGTGAACGACATGGCGGGGGGGCGTCTAAAAATTGAAGTATTGCCTGCTGGCTCAGTGGTAAAGCCGTTTGAGCTTTTAGATGCCGTATCAAAAGGTGTATTGGATGGCGGCCACGGTGTCGTGGCGTACTGGTACGGCAAGCAGCAAGCCTTGGCACTTTGGGGATCAGGCCCAGCATGGGGCATGGACGCCAATATGGTACTTGCTTGGCACAACTACGGTGGCGGCAAGCAATTGCTGGACGAAATTTACAAAGGCCTAAACCTTGATGTGCAATCCTTCGTCTACGCGCCAATGCCTACTCAACCCTTTGGTTGGTTTAAAAAGCCGATTACCAAAGTAGGTGACTTGAAAGGCGTAAAATTTCGAACAGTTGGCTTAGCCGTGGACATGTACAACGCGATGGGTGCCGCGGTAAATCCATTGCCGGGCGGGGAAATTGTTTCAGCTCTTGATCGTGGATTGTTAGATGCAGCTGAATTTAACAACGCCAGCTCTGATAGAAACTTGGGCTTTCCTGATGTAGCCAAAAACTGCATGTTGCAAAGCTTTCACCAAGCGTCTGAAAACTTCGAAATTTTATTCAACAAAAAGAAGTATGACGGCCTATCAACAGAACTTAAGGCAATCATCGATTATGCGGTACAAGCTTCATCAGCCGATATGTCGTGGAAAGCAATTGATCGGTACTCCACTGATTACGCTGAAATGAAAGCCAAGCAAGGCGTGAAGTTTTACAAAACACCGGATGCCGTTCTACGTGCGCAGTTGGCAGCATGGGACAAAATTGTGGCCGATAAAGAAGCCACAAACCCGATGTTTAAGAAAGTAAATGCTTCTATGAAGGCTTTCGCGCAACGCGCAGCGGCTTGGCAGAACGATACGTTGGTAGATTACAAAATGGCTTACAACCACTTCTTTGCAGGGAAGAAGTAACAGCAAGCGTAGCAAACCAAACGGCGACGCAGATAAGGTCTGCGCCGCCGTTTTTTTATCTTCTTCCATTTGCTTAAACGACAAAGGCAGCTGCTATGCAAAAAATATTATTAGGCGTCGATAAAATTTCGACGTGGTTTGGCCAAGTGTGCGCCTTCTGCATTCTTGGGCTTACGATGTTAATAGGGTGGGAAGTACTGTCGCGCTATATTTTAAACAAGCCGCACGGCTGGGTGCTAGACGCGCAAATTATGCTTTACGGCACCTTGTTTATGATGGCAGGCGCTTATACGCTTTCCAAAAACGGCCATGTGCGCGGGGATGTACTCTACGGTTTTTTTAAGCCACGCACCCAAGCCACGCTCGACTTAATTTTATATTTTTTATTTTTCTTACCTGGCGTCATCGCGTTGACCTACGCTGGCTGGGGTGCCTTCACCGATTCGGTAAAAATTAACGAGCAAACATTCTCGGCAGATCCGCTGCCGTTGTATCCCTTCAAATTTATTATCCCGCTTGCTGGCGGTTTGTTGCTGATGCAGGGCGTGGTAGAAATTATCCGCTGCATTATCTGCATTAAAGAAGGCGCGTGGCCTTCGCGCACGCAAGACGTCGAAGAAGTCGACGTAGAAAAACTAAAAGAGATGGTGCAGGTAAAAGATGAAGACATTGCTGCCCTCGATAAATATGTAATTGCTGCGGGAGATAAAAAATGATTCGTATCCGCAAAGAACTTTGGTTTGGCTTTAGCTTAATGGCAATCATTTTGCTAACGATCGCGATATTTATGCCGTGGACTACGATGACCAATCAGCACCTAGGCTTGCTGATGTTGGCGTTAGTTGTCGTCGCTATTATGTTGGGCTTTCCAACCGCATTTACCTTGATGGGCATGGGCATGTTGTTTGGGTTTTACGCCTATTTTTCGCGAAGTAACGGGCAAGCTGGCGTAGCGTTGCAGCAAACGCTGGATTTAATGGTGACCAGCACCTTTGGCGTGATGCGCAACGATGTGCTGATTTCAATCCCGCTATTTGTGTTTATGGGGTATTTAGTTGAGCGCGCCAACTTGGTGACCAAACTGTTTAAATCATTGCACCTAGCATTAGCCCGCGTACCGGGCTCGCTTGCGGTAGCTACCCTTGTTACCTGCGCTATTTTTGCGACCGCTACGGGTATTGTTGGCGCCGTGGTTACCCTAATGGGTTTGTTGGCGTTTCCAGCCATGTTGCGGGCAGGCTATGACGTGCGCTTGTGTGCGGGTGTCATAACAGCGGGCGGGTGCTTGGGCATTTTAATTCCGCCTTCAGTATTGCTAATTGTTTACGGTGCCACGGCTGGCGTGTCAGTACCAAAGCTTTATGCCGGCGCGTTTTTCCCAGGCCTGATGCTGGCAGGTTTGTACTGCGCCTACGTAATGATAGTCGCAAAGTGGAAACCGCACTTAGCACCGCCATTGCCTGAGAAAGACCGTGAAGTTATCCTGCCACCCGCAAATGCAGCGATCAACGCAACCAATGGTAAGCGTGCCCTCTTCTCGCTACTTTCTGCACTAAAAGGCGAACGCAATGCCACCATTTCAACCAAAGTAATTCTTAAAGAATTAGCCGTGACCCTGGCGCCACTGCTGGTTTTTTTAGTGCTAATGGGACTAACGTGGAATGCGCTTACCAAGCCCAATGAAATCCAAGACTTGAGTGGTCTACAAGAAATGGGTGCCAGCGGAACCTCGGCAACCAGTTCGGCCAGCGGCCTGCAAGAGCCGCCGGGCGTTGAAAGCGTAGCGGCATCAGCTTCAGGTGTGCAAGAACCGCCGGGAACCGAAGCTGCTGCGCCTGCCGCAGCCGCACCTATTGCCGCGCCCGCAGCTACTCCTACGCCTGCGACCGCTACTGCAGGTGTACGCGAACCTACGCCCAAAGCATTTTGGATCACATTTGCGGTAGGACTCGCAGCCCTTGCGCTGCTATACACGCTACTGACCTTTGCGCGCCTAGAAGTATTCAAAATGCTGCTCACTTCATTTTTTCCGCTAGCGGTGATGATTTTAGCTGTACTAGGCACGATTCTATTTGGCTTAGCAACCCCAACGGAAGCTGCGGCGGTGGGATCACTCGGCGGCTTTGTTCTGGCGTCTGTTTATCTATTGCTCACCCAATCCCGCGCCAACATCATCAGCGCGGCGAAGCTATGGG